>NZ_QURH01001008.1 GCF_003428695.1 Actinomadura logoneensis | reverse complement strand
GCGGCGGCGGCGATCCGGCGGGCCAGCGACCACGCCGCCGCCTCACCGCGCCGCAGCCACCAGGCGGCGACCAGCGCGGCCAGGGTGTGGGCGAGCGTCATGACCGCGCCGCCGTGGCCGTGCGCGGCGTGCGGCGCCCCGTGGTGGACGGTCCCGTCCGACACCTGGACGAACAGCACGTGCAGCCCGAACTGTGCGCCGAGCAGCCCGCCCAGGATCGTGGGGAGGGACCGCTCCGTCCCGGCGAGCAGCGCCGCGACCACGGCGACCAGCGGGAAGCCCAGCGCGATCCCGGCCGCGGGCACGGCGGCGCCCGCCGAGTACGCGTGGCCGGCGACGGTCAGCGTCAGGCAGACCGTCGCGAAGACCACCGCGCGGGCGGAACGCGTGAGAAGCCGGGCAGGCAGGGCGGAATCGGACATGAGTGGTCTCATCGTCCCATGCCCGTTCACCGGCCGACGCTGAAGTCCGCCTGAACGGCCCGGTGGTCGCTTCCGGGCGTGCGCAGCGTGGTCGCGGCCTCGGCCCGCACGCCCCGGTACAGCACGTGGTCGGGGCGGGTGACCGGGAAGGACGACGGCCAGGTGAAGCCGAGCCCGGTCCCGGCCGTGAGCTGCGCCTCGCTGAGGTGCGGCACCAGCCGGCCGAGCTCGCGGTCGGTGGTCGCGGTGTTGAGGTCGCCGAGCACGAGCAGCCGCTCCGCCCCGTCCGCCCGGACGGCGTCCGCGAGGCGGTCCACGCTGACGTCCCGCCGGTGCGTCGCGCCCGGGCGGGCGGACCCGGCATGGGCCACGTAGACCGAGATCTCCCCGCGCGGGGTCTCGGCCTTCACCCGCAGCGCGCGCGGCCAGCCCAGCCCGAGATCGACGATCTGCGCGCCGCGCAGCGGGAACTTCCCCCACAGGGCGACCGTGCCGCGCCGGGCGGTGAAGGGGTAGACGGCGTCCAGCCGCCGCGTGGAGGCGCCGTCGCGGAACTCCTGGACCGCGATCAGGTCGGCCTTGGTGGCGATCAGCCGCTCGATGGCGGCCGGCGACTCCCGGTTGTCGGCGTACAGGTTCTGGCTGACCACGCGCAGGTCGTGCCGGGCGGACGCCGTGCCGGGGACGAACGCGCCGCCGAACAGGACCGTCCACACGACCGCCGGGACGAGCGCGACGGCCAGGCCCGTCCAGGCCCGCCGGTACGCCGCGACCGCGAGGAGCAGCGGCACCGGCAGCCCGACCCACGGCAGGACCGTGTCGAGGAGCGTCCCGGCCGCGCCGGGGACCGTCCGGTGCCCCGCCAGCAGGGCGGTCAGCACCAGCGCGAGCAGCGCCACCACCGGCCCGCGCGGACGCGTGCCGGAGAGCGGAACGCCGCCGCCACGGGCGTTCCGCGCGCCGCTCCGGCTCTGCACGCTCACGCGGGAAACGCTACCGGCCGAGCCCCCGTGCCCCGACCTCCCACGCCGCCCACCGGCGCCCCGCCCCCAGCGGCTCCGCGACCGCCGTGGCGGGTGATCGACCGCTCCCGTCAGCGGTGATCCACTTCTCCGCGCCCGGGCGTCCGTCCGGCGGACCCCGGGGGACCGCGCACCCCGCCGCGCATGGCACCCTTGGGGCGGGAGACGCCGGTGGCAGGCGTCCCACGGCAGGCTCACCGGTGACGGGTCCGACGCAGGGGAGGGCACAAGGTGCGGCGCTGGCACGGCCTCGACGAGGTCCCCGCCGACTGGGGACGGTCGGTGGTGACCATCGGCGTGTTCGACGGGGTGCACCGGGGGCACGCGCGCATCGTCCGCGCCGCCGCCGAGCGCGCCCGCGAGCGCGGCCTGCGGTCGGTCGCGGTCACCTTCGAGCCGCACCCGGACGAGGTCGTCCGGCCGGGGAGCCACCCGCCGCTGCTGACCACCGCGCGCCGCCGGGTCGAGCTGCTCGGCGAGCTGGGCACGGACGCGGTCCTGGTGGTCCCGTTCACGGCCGAGCAGTCCCGCGAGCCCGCCGACGAGTTCGTCCGCCGCGTCCTGGTGGACGCCCTGCGTGCGGAGCACGTCATGGTCGGCGCGGACTTCCGCTTCGGGCACCGCGCCCGCGGCGACGTCGCGCTGCTGGCCGAGCTGGGCGACAAATACGACTTCACCGCCGAAGGGATCCCGCTGGTGGCCGACTCCGACGCAGGCACCGAGACCATCACCTCCACCCGCGTCCGCGCCGAACTGGACGCCGGGGACGTCGAGGCCGCCGCGCGCGCCCTCGGCCGCCCGCACCGCGTGGAGGGCGTGGTCGTGCGCGGCCACCAGCGCGGGCGCGCGCTGGGCTTCCCGACCGCCAACCTGGAGACCCCGCCGCACTCGGCGATCCCCAAGGACGGCGTGTACGCGGGCTGGCTGGTCGCCGACACCGACCGCTTCCCGCGCTTCCGCTGGCCCGCCGCGATCTCCATCGGCACCAACCCCACCTTCGAGGGCGCCGAGCGCACCGTCGAGGCGTACGCCCTCGACCGCGACGACCTGGACCTCTACGGCGAGCACATGGCCGTGGACTTCCTCGCCCGCATCCGCGACACCCTGAAGTTCGACTCCGTCGAGGCGCTGATCGAGGAGATGCACCGCGACGTCTCCCGCGCCCGCGACCTCACCGCCGAGACGTCCTGACACCGGGACCGGACGCCGCGGGCCGGAGGCCGGGCCTGGCACCGGGACTGGCGCCGGGACTGGCGCCGGGACTTGGCGCTGAGATCGGCCTGGGATCCGAGGCTGAAACCGGCCCCGGATCCTGACGCCGGAATCCGTGGCGGACGGCGTGTCCGGGCGGCGGAATCCGCGCGCCGGAGCGGCCGGTCGCCGGTGATCGACACGGCCCGCCGCCGGTGATCACCGTGCGCCGCCGGTCCGTGACAGCCGGGGCCGCCGTCCGTGGTACGGTTGATAGTCGCCGGGACGAGGTCCCGGCGCGGCGGGCTGCACCCTCATGCGGCCCGCACACGTATCCCTGACGCATCATGCGGACCCCGGCGGCCCCGGGGCCTGCGGATGACGAGATCACAGAAGGAGCCACGTGTCGCTCGACACCGCCACCAAGAACAAGATCATCTCCGAGTACGCGACCACTGAGGGTGACACCGGATCCCCGGAGGTCCAGGTCGCGCTGCTGACCAAGCGGATCAACGACCTGACCGAGCACCTCAAGGAGCACAAGCACGACCACCACAGCCGCCGTGGTCTGCTCCTGCTGGTCGGCCGCCGCCGCCGTCTGCTGAAGTACCTGCAGAACAAGGACATCAACCGCTACCGCTCGCTGATCGAGCGCCTCGGCCTCCGCCGATAGCGGTGCCAGAGGGGGAGTGGTCCGGACCGGGCCACTCCCTCCTCGCATAGAGAACCCCCATACGTCCCCCGGTTCCTGGGCATGACAGTTCCCGGGGGTACCCGGCCGGTCGGACGACCGGCCGGTCCGGCCGGCCGACCAGGCCGGCCACAGAAGGAAGAGCCTCGCGGACACCGCTGCTGCGGCCGGTCCTCGGTAGTGGCCTCCGGACGGCCGCCGGAAACGCGGCCCGTTCCGGACGCTTCGATCGAAGACCGGCACCGCCTGTCAGCACAACGGGAAACGACCGCGAGGCGACGTCGACCGGAAACAGGAGGTTTCCCGTGACCGAAGCTCCGCGCATCGAGGGCGCGACCAGTGCCGAGGCCGTGATCGACAACGGCTCGTTCGGCAAGCGGACCATCCGCTTCGAGACGGGCCGGCTCGCCCGTCAGGCGGCCGGCAGCGCCGTCGCCTACCTGGACGACGAGACCATGGTCCTGTCGGCCACCACCGCGTCGAAGAAGCCCAAGGACAACCTGGACTTCTTCCCGCTCACCGTGGACATCGAGGAGCGGATGTACGCCGCCGGGCGCATCCCCGGCTCGTTCTTCCGCCGTGAGGGCCGGCCGTCCGAGGACGCGATCCTCACCTGCCGCCTGATCGACCGCCCGCTGCGCCCGTCCTTCAAGAAGGGCCTGCGCAACGAGATCCAGGTCGTCGGCACCATCCTCGCGCTGCACCCCGACGACCTGTACGACGTCGTCGCGATCAACGCCGCGTCGCTGTCCACCCAGCTCGCCGGGCTGCCCTTCTCCGGCCCGATCGGCGGCGTCCGCGTCGCGCTGATCGAGGGCCAGTGGGTCGCCTTCCCGCGGCACTCCGAGCTCGAGCGCGCGACCTTCGACATGGTCGTCGCGGGCCGGATGCTCGAGGACGGCGACGTCGCGATCATGATGGTCGAGGCCGAGTCCACCGTCGGCACCCTGAAGCTGGTCGGCGAGGGCGCGACCGCCCCGACCGAGGAGACGGTGGCCGAGGGCCTGGAGGCCGCCAAGCCGTTCATCCGGGTGCTGTGCGAGGCGCAGAGCGCCCTCGCCGAGACGGCCGCCAAGCCGACCGCCGAGTACCCGATCTTCCTGGACTACCAGGACGACGTGCTCGCCGCCGTCACCGCCGCCGTCAGCCAGGAGCTGGCCGAGGCGCTGACGATCGCCGACAAGCAGACCCGCGAGTCCCGGCTGGACGAGATCAAGGCCGGCGCGGTCGAGAAGCTCGGCGCCGACTTCGAGGGCCGCGAGAAGGAGATCTCCGCCGCCTTCCGCGCCGTCACCAAGAAGCTCGTCCGCGAGCGGGTCATCCGCGACGGCCTGCGCATCGACGGCCGCGGCGTGAAGGACATCCGGCAGCTGTCGGCCGAGGCGCACGTGATCCCGCGGGTGCACGGCTCGGCGCTGTTCGAGCGCGGCGAGACCCAGATCATGGGCGTGACCACGCTGAACATGCTCCGCATGGAGCAGATGATCGACACGCTGAACCCCGAGCGCACCAAGCGCTACATGCACAACTACAACTTCCCGCCCTACTCCACCGGTGAGACCGGCCGGGTGGGCTCGCCGAAGCGGCGCGAGATCGGGCACGGCGCCCTCGCCGAGCGCGCCCTGCTCCCGGTGCTGCCGACGCGCGAGGAGTTCCCGTACGCGATCCGGCAGGTGTCGGAGGCGCTCGGCTCCAACGGCTCCACCTCGATGGGCTCGGTCTGCGCGTCCACGATGTCGCTGCTGGACGCGGGCGTCCCGCTGAAGCAGATGGTCGCGGGCATCGCGATGGGCCTGATCCACGAGGGCGGCGAGTACGTCACCCTCACCGACATCCTCGGCGCCGAGGACGCGTTCGGCGACATGGACTTCAAGGTCGCCGGCACCCGTGACCTCATCACCGCGCTCCAGCTCGACACCAAGCTGGACGGCATCCCCGCCTCGGTCCTGGCCGCGGCGCTGAAGCAGGCCAAGGGCGCGCGGCTGGCGATCCTGGACGTCATGGCCGAGGCCATCGAGGGTCCGTCCGAGATGTCCCCGTTCGCTCCGCGGATCATCACGATCAAGGTCCCGGTCGACAAGATCGGCGAGGTCATCGGCCCGAAGGGCAAGATGATCAACTCGATCCAGGACGACACCGGCGCGGACATCACGATCGAGGACGACGGCACCATCTACGTCGGCGCGACCGACGGCCCGTCCGCCGAGGCGGCGCGGCAGGCGATCAACGCGATCGCCAACCCGCACATGCCGGAGGTCGGCGAGCGGTTCCTCGGCACGGTCGTGAAGACCACCACGTTCGGCGCGTTCGTGTCGCTGCTGCCCGGCAAGGACGGCCTGCTGCACGTCTCGCAGATCCGCAAGCTGCACGGCGGCCAGCGGATCGAGAACGTCGAGGACGTCATCTCGGTCGGCGAGAAGATCCAGGTCGAGGTCACCGAGATCGACCAGCGCGGCAAGCTGTCGCTGATCCCGGTCGAGGTGGCCGAGCGCGAGGCCGCCGACCGCGAGGCCGCGGGCGAGGCGCCCCAGGCGCAGGCGCAGGGCGCCGACGGTGAGGAGGCGCCGCGCCAGTCCGGTGGCGACGCCGACGGCGACAAGCGCGCCCCGCGCCGCCGCCGCACCCGTCGCCCGTCCGGCGACGACAGCCGCAACTCCTGATCCGACCGCGTAGCAGCCGTCCCGACCGGCCCGTCCCGTCAGCCACTGACAGGGACGGGCCGGTCGGTCCGTTCGACCCCTGGAGACTCGCCCCGTGACCAGCCCGCAGCAGCCCGGAAGCACCCCCCGCGACGGCCGCGCCGACACCGTGCCCGAGGGGGAGGGGACCGTCCGGCGGACCGTGCTCCCCGGCGGGTTGCGCGTGATCACCGAGACGCTGCCGACGGTCCGCTCGGCCGCGTTCGGCATCTGGGCCGGGGTCGGCTCCCGGGACGAGGAGGTCGCCGACGCGGGCGCCAGCCACTACCTGGAGCACGTGCTGTTCAAGGGGACGGCGAAGCGCTCGGCGCTGGAGATCTCGGCGGCGGTGGACGCGGTCGGCGGCGACCTGAACGCCTTCACCGCCAAGGAGTACACCTGCTACTACGCGCGGGTGCTGGACAGCGACCTGCCGCTCGCGGTGGACGTGGTGTCCGACATGGTCGCGGCGTCGGTGAACCGGCCCGAGGACGTCGAGGCCGAGCGCGGGGTGATCCTCGAAGAGATCCACATGCGCGACGACGACCCGGGCGACCTCATCCACGACGAGTTCTCGCTCGCGCTGTACGGCGACGTCCCGCTGGGCCGGCCGATCCTCGGCACCGAGGAGTCGATCAACGCGCTGTCCCGGGACCGGATCCACGGCTACTACCGCGACCACTACAAGCCGTCCGACCTGGTGGTGTCGGTCGCGGGCAACATCGACCACGACGAGGTCGTCCGGATGGTCGAGACGGCGTGGGCGCCGTACCTGTCCGACATCGCCGCGCCGTCGCCGTCCGCGCCGCGCGTCGGCGGGCCGGACGTGCCGGTCGACCCGTCCGTCCGGGTGCTGGACAAGGACACCGAGCAGGCGCACATCGTGCTCGGCTGCGAGGGCGTCCGGCGCACCGACGATCGCCGGTTCGCGCTCGGCGTGCTGAACGCGGCGCTCGGCGGCGGCATGTCGTCCCGGCTGTTCCAGGAGATCCGCGAGAAGCGCGGCCTGGCCTACTCGGTGTACAGCTTCACCTCGCAGTACGCCGACAGCGGCATCTTCGGCGTGTACGCGGGCTGCCAGCCCGGCAAGGCCGAGGAGGTGCTGGCGATCTGCCGCGAGGAGATCGCCAAGGTGCTGGACGGCGGGCTCACCGACGAGGAGCTGGAGCGCGGCAAGGGCCAGCTGCGCGGCGGCATGGTCCTCGGCCTGGAGGACACCGGCTCCCGGATGTCCCGGATCGGCAAGAGCGAGCTGGTCTACGAGTCGCTGCTGCCGGTGGACGAGGTGCTCGCCCGCATCGAGGGCGTCACTCTCGACGACGTGCGCGACATCGCCGCCGAGGTGCTCGCCCGCCCGCAGGCGCTCACCGTCATCGGCCCGTTCGAGGACGCCGACTTCTCCCTCTGATCAGGCGCTGTCGCACTCCGGGCACGTCCCGTTACCCACCGTTCATGATCGGGTAGGGGACGGGCATGAGATTTCTGCTCAGGACCGTGATCAGCGCGGTCGCGCTGTGGGTGGCGACCGCGCTGATCAGCGGGATCGAGGTGACCGCGGGCAACGGCACCAAGCGGGCGCTCACGCTGCTCGGCGTCGCGGTCATCTTCGGAGTGGTCAACGCGTTCATCAAGCCCGTCATCCAGGTGCTCGGCTGCGCCTTCTACGTGCTGACGCTCGGCCTGTTCGCCCTGGTCGTGAACGCGTTGCTGCTCCTGCTGACCAGCTGGTTGGCCGAGAAGATGCACCTGCCCTTCCACGTGGACGGCTTCTGGCCGGCGTTCTGGGGCGCCATCATCATCGGCGTCGTCAGCTGGCTGCTGAACCTGTTCGTCGCCAAGCACGAGTGACCTGTCCGTCGCCGGGCACGAATGACCTGCTCGTCGCCGGGCACGAGTGACCGGGCCCGGCCACCGGCCGCGATAGGCTCGGGACGAACCCACGCGGACCAGGAGGAACATCGTGATCAGGGTTGGGGTGCTCGGCGCGCGCGGCCGGATGGGCGCCGAAGTGTGCCGGGCCGTCGAGGGCGCGGACGACCTGGAGCTGGTCGCGGCGCTCGACCACGGCGACGCGCTCGACGGGCTCACCGAGGCGGGCGCCGAGGTCGTCGTCGACTTCACCCACCCCGACGTGGTGATGGGCAACCTGCGCTACCTGGTCGAGCACGGCGTCCACGCCGTCGTCGGCACGACCGGCTTCGACGCCGCCCGGCTGGACACCGTCCGGTCGTGGCAGGCGGAGAGGCCCGGCGCGCAGGTCCTGGTCGCCCCGAACTTCGGCATCGGCGCGGTGCTGATGATGCACTTCGCGACCAAGGCCGCGCCGTTCTTCGAGTCGGTCGAGATCGTCGAGCTGCACCACCCGAACAAGGCGGACGCGCCGTCCGGCACCGCGCGCCGCACCGCCGAGCTGGTCGCCGCCGCCCGCGCCGAGGCGGGCACGGACCCGTCCCCGGACGCCACCAGCCAGGAGATCCCGGGCGCCCGCGGCGCGGACGTCGAGGGGGTCCGGGTGCACGCCGTGCGGCTGTCCGGGCTGATCGCGCACCAGGAGGTGCTGCTCGGCGGGCACGGCGAGACCTTCACCATCCGGCACGACTCCATGAACCGCGAGTCCTTCATGCCGGGCGTGCTGCTGGGCGTCCGCCGGGTCGCGGACCTGCCGGACCGGCTGACCGTCGGCATCGAGTCCCTGCTCGGCCTGTGACGTTCTCCCCGGTCTTCGCCGCCGACCCCTGGGAGTACCTCGGCGCGGACGAGGCGGTCGACGTCGAGCACCCGCTCGTCCAGTCGATCGCCTCCGAGCTGCGCACGGGCGACGACCTCACCTACGCGCGGCTGGCCTTCGAGTACGTCCGCGACAACGTGAGCCACCCCGCCGACGTCCCGGACCGGCGCGTCACCTGGCGCGCCTCGGACGTCCTGGACCAGGGCACCGGCTTCTGCCACGCGCAGGCCCACGCGCTCGCCGCGCTGCTGCGCGCGGGCGGCATCCAGGCGGGCCTGTGCTACCAGCGGCTCCGCGACGGCGACCGGCACTTCCTGCACGGCCTGACCGCCGTCCTCGCCGACGACCGCTGGGTCCGGCTAGACCCGCGCGGCGTGGACCTGGAGTTCTCCGCGTCCGAGGACCGCCTCGCCTACACCCCCGACCCGGCCGCCGACGAACGCGACCATCCGACGGTCTACGCCAAGCCCCCGCAGAGCGTCCTGACGGCTCTCCAGAGCCACACGGACGCCCTGGCCATGATCCGCGACGCCGCCCTCCCCGCGGACCTCTAGCCCCAGGGCTCCCACTCCTCGGTCCCCACCCGCACCCCGAACGGCTCAGGAAGCTCGACGATCTCCCCGAACTTCCACTTCACCGACTCCTCGTACATGCCCGCCGGGTTCGGCTCGGTGAAAAGCGTCGTGGCCGCCACCTGTGGATCACGGTCGACGAGCAGGTAGAAGGGGACACCCGTGCGGGCGTAGCCGTTCCACTTGCTCGGCCGTCGGCGCCGGGGGCCGGGCTCCCGGTCCTCGGCGACGTTCGAGCGGGAGGTCACCTCGACGGCGAGCGTGAGTTCGTCGGGAAGGATCTTCGTCGACCGCCGGTCCCGCGCCTTGTGGACGTCGGCGTCCGACATGACGCACAGATCCGGGATGTAGCCCTCGTGGATCTCGCTGAGGCTGACGTCCTGGGTCTGGACGCACCGCCATCCCTCCATCCGTCCGAGGGCCTTCGCGGCGGCGAACGCGTCCTGGAGGTCCCCGACGATCAGGTTGTGCGCGAAGTCCGGACCTGGTGACACGACGATCTCCCCACCGACGATCTCGACACGGGTGCCATCGTGGGGAAGGCCGAGGACGACCCCGAGCTCGTCACGCAGCCAGAGGTCGAACGGGTCGGCGGGCAGGGGGCGATGGACGACGGCCATGACGCTCACTTGAGGTGATTCCTCCCTCACGCAGGGCTCCCGTCATCGTAGAGGCGGCGGTCCCCGAGCGTATCCATTTCGTCGGGGCGGGTCCGCTGGCCGCGCGGTCGGTCAGTCGGGCGGGATCGCGGGGGGTGCCGAGGAGGTGGCGTCGGGTTCGGGGAGGGCCGGGCGGGTGGAGGTCCGCGGGACGCCCGCGGCGGCGTAGGCGGCGGTCTCGTCCAGTGTCTCGGCCTCCAGGAGGGCGGTGGCCAGGGCGTCCAGCTTGTCGCGGTTGTCGGACAGCGTGCGCAGGGCCTCCTGGTAGCACTCGTCGACGATGCGGCGGGCCTCCTCGTCCACGGCGTCCAGGGTGCCCTGCGAGGCGTACTGGTTCATGGGGTCGCCGCCCTCCGGGGGCAGGACCGACAGCGGGCCGATGCGGCCGGACATGCCCCAGCGGCCGACCATGCCGCGCGCGATCTGGGTGACCTGCTGCAGGTCGCTCTCCGCGCCGGTGGTGATGACGCCGAACACCAGCTCCTCGGCCGCCATGCCGCCGAGCGCGCCGATGATCCGCCCGCGCAGGTACCGCTCGTCGTAGGCGTAGCGGTCGCTCTCCGGAGTGGACACCGTGACGCCCAGCGCCCGGCCGTGCGGGACGATCGTGATCTTGCGGACCGGGTCGGCGCCCGGGAACAGCATCCCGAGCAGCGCGTGGCCGGACTCGTGGAAGGACGTGCGGCGGCGCTCCTCCTCGGGCATCACCAGCGAGCGCCGGGTGCCGAGCTGGATCTTCTCCAGCGCGGTGTGGAAGTCGGCGTTCTCGGCGGCGGTGTGGCCGCGCTTGACCGCCATCAGGGCCGCCTCGTTCACCAGGTTCGCCAGCTCCGCGCCGGTCATGCCGGGCGTCATCTTGGCCAGGTCGGTGAGGTCGACGTCGGCCGCCAGCGGAACGTCCCGGACGTGCACCTTCAGGATCGCGACGCGGCCGTCCAGGTCGGGCGGGGACACGGTGATCTGCCGGTCGAACCGGCCGGGCCGCAGCAGCGCGGAGTCGAGGATGTCGGGCCGGTTCGTCGCGGCGATCACCACCACGCCCTCGGAGCCGGAGAACCCGTCCATCTCGGTGAGGATCTGGTTGAGCGTCTGCTCCCGCTCGTCGTGCCCGCCCATGCTGGCGCTGGAGCTGCGGGTGCGGCCGATCGTGTCGATCTCGTCGATGAAGATGATGGACGGCGCTGTCTTGCGGGCCTCGGTGAACAGCTCGCGGACGCGGGCCGCGCCGACGCCGACGACCATCTCGATGAACTCCGACGCGGCGGCCGAGTAGAACGGCACGTCGGCCTCGCCCGCGACGGCGCGCGCCAGCAGCGTCTTGCCGGTGCCGGGCGAGCCGGTCAGCAGCACGCCGCGCGGGGCGCGGGCGCCCATGCGGCGGTACTTGTCGGGGTCCCGGAGGAAGTCGACGATCTCCTCCAGCTCGGCCTCCACCTCGTCGATCCCGGCGACGTCGGCGAACGTGGCGCGCTTCTCGTCCGGGGTGACGGGCTTGGGGGAGCGGCCGAACCCGCCGAGCATCCCGCCGCCGCGTCCGCCGCCGGTCATCCGGCGCTGCAGCCAGACCATCGCGCCGATCCACAGGCCGACGAACAGCAGCGTGGGCAGGAGCGACAGCAGCAGGTTGGCGAGGGCGCCGCGGTTCTCGTTGACGGGCTTGGCCTCGACGACCACGCCCTTGGCGACCATCTCGCCGAAGATGTTGTCGTTGGCGAACTCGGGGCGCAGCGTCTTGAAGTCGGAGTAGGTCTTCTTCGCGTCGCTCTGGCCGGGCACCTGCTGGGCCTGCTTCAGCCGACCCTGGATCTCGAAGCCCTTGGTGTAGACGTCCTTGACGTTGCCCGCCGCGACCTGCTGGGTGAACGCCGTGTAGGGGATGTCGGCGCGTTCCTTCTGCCCGGCGATGTTCATCGACGTGTAGCTGAGCGCGAACACCAGCAGGAGCAGGAGCCAGAAGATGAAGGTGTTGCGGCTCGGACGGAACCCGCCGCCGCCGTCGCCGTTTCCGCCGCCGTTCTTCTTCTCGGGCTGGTGCTTCACGCCCTCGGCGCGCCACGGCTGGCCGGGCTTGTCGCGGGGCGGCACCGACTGCCTCCGGTCGGGCCGCCCCGGATCGGGCCGGCCGCGGTCGGGCCGTCCTTCCGGACGGGCCCGGTCCGGCCGGCCCGGAGGCTGCTCCGCTGGCTTCGACGGCACCTTCGCTCCCCTGCATCCCTCAGCGCGCCCCCTGGCCCGGGGGCGGAACAAGATCTTCCCTGGTCGGCGGCGCGGAAACCCCGGCCGCCGGCGTGCGGACCGGTCCGCCGCG
>NZ_QURH01001006.1 GCF_003428695.1 Actinomadura logoneensis | reverse complement strand
GGCGCGCCCCGTCCGTGGGGCGGCGCGCCGTGTCCGCCGGGCGGTGCGCCCTCGCCGGCCCGTCCCCGCGCGGACGGGGGGTGCCGTCCGCGGTCACGGGGCCCTTTCTTCGGGGAAGGGGTCCCGTGCCGGTATTGGTATAGGCCATTACAATGCTCCTGACCTGGGAATATGTGGGTAGTGGCGACGGGCGGCGAGCGAGTCTCGATTCCCTGGGTACAGTCCCCGCAAACAGGGCACACCTCCTGCTGTCGGGACAAACGCGATCTCGTGTGACATCGCTCGCGGACTGCGCCGGGGGACCACGCTCTGTCGTTGGGTGGAACCAGAGCGAGAAGGAGCTGCCCGTGCCGAAGTTCGTGTACGACTTCACCGAGGGCAACAAGGACCTCAAGGACCTGCTGGGGGGCAAGGGCGCCAACCTGGCCGAGATGACCAATCTCGGGCTGCCCGTGCCGCCCGGCTTCACGATCACCACCGAGTCCTGCCGGCACTACCTCGAGCACGGCACCCTCCCCGAGGGGCTCGAGACCGAGATCGACGAGCACCTGGCCGCGCTCGAGGGCGCGATGGGCAGGAAGCTCGGCCAGCCGGACGACCCGCTCCTGGTGAGCGTGCGGTCCGGGGCCAAGTTCTCCATGCCGGGCATGATGGAGACCGTCCTCAACATCGGGCTGAACGACGAGTCCGTCGCGGGCCTGGCGGCCCAGGCGGGCGACGAGCGGTTCGCCTGGGACTCCTACCGGCGCCTCATCCAGATGTTCGGCAAGACCGTGCTGGACATCGACGGCGACCGGTTCGAGGACGCCTTGGAGGAGGCCAAGCGCGCCAAGGGCGTCCGCGAGGACGTCGAGCTGGAGGCCGCCGACTTCCGCGCCCTGGTCGGCACGTTCAAAAACATCGTCAAGCACGAGACCGGCGACGACTTCCCGACCGACCCGCGCGAGCAGATGCGGATGGCGATGCTCGCGGTGTTCCAGTCCTGGAACGCCCCCCGGGCGATCCTGTACCGGCGGCAGGAACGCATCCCCGTCGACCTCGGCACCGCCGTCAACGTGTGCGCGATGGTGTTCGGCAACCTCGGCATGGACTCGGGCACCGGCGTCGCGTTCACCCGCGACCCCGCGTCCGGCCACCAGGGCGTGTACGGCGACTACCTGCAGAACGCGCAGGGCGAGGACGTGGTGGCGGGCATCCGCAACACCGTCCCGCTGACGGAGCTGGAGCGGATCGACAAGCGCTCCTACGACCAGCTGCTCGACATCATGGAGACGCTGGAGAACCACTACCGCGACATGTGCGACATCGAGTTCACGATCGAGCGCGGCAAGCTGTGGATGCTCCAGACCCGGGTGGGCAAGCGGACCGCCGCCGCGGCGTTCCGCATCGCGTGCCAGCTGCTCGACCAAGGGCTCATCGACGCCGACGAGGCCGCCTCCCGGGTCACCGGCGACCAGCTCGCGCAGCTGATGTTCCCCCGCTTCGACACCTCCGCCGCCGAGGGCGCCCGCAAGCTCACCAAGGGCATGAACGCCTCGCCCGGCGCGGCCGTCGGCAGGGCCGTGTTCAGCAGCGAGGCCGCCGTCGCCGCCGCCGAGCGCGGCGAGGACGTCATCCTCGTCCGGCGCGAGACCAACCCCGACGACCTCGCGGGCATGGTCGCCGCGCGCGGCGTGCTCACCTCCCGCGGCGGCAAGACCTCGCACGCCGCCGTCGTCGCCCGCGGCATGGGCAAGACCTGCGTCTGCGGCGCCGAGGAACTGGAGGTGGACGTCAAGGCGGGCAGGTTCACCGCGCCCGGCGACGTCGTCGTCTCCGAGGGCGACGTCATCTCCATCGACGGCACCAGCGGCCTGGTCTACCTCGGCGAGGTGCCGGTCCAGGACTCCCCGGTCGTCCAGTACTTCGAGGGGCGGCTCGCGGCGTCCGACGGGGACGAGCTGGTCACCGCCGTCGATCGGGTCATGGCTCACGCCGACGCCCGGGCCCGGATGCTGGTCCGCGCGAACGCCGACACGCCCGAGGACGCGGCCCGCGCCCGCCGGTTCGGCGCGCAGGGCATCGGCCTGTGCCGGACCGAGCACATGTTCCTCGGCGACCGGCGGCAGCTCGTCGAGAAGCTGATCCTCGCCGAGACCGACGAGGAGCGGTTCGCCGCCCTGGACGCCCTGGAGCCGCTGCAGCGCGCGGACTTCGAGGGGATCTTCGAGGCCATGGACGGGCTGCCGGTCACGATCCGGCTCATCGACCCCCCGCTGCACGAGTTCCTCCCCGACCTCACCGAGCTGTCGGTGAAGGTGGCGCTGGCGGGTGCGGACGCCGATCCGCAGGACCGCCGCCTGCTGGAGGCCGTCACCCGCCTGCACGAGCAGAACCCTATGCTCGGACTGCGCGGCGTGCGGCTGGGTTTGGCGATTCCCGGACTTTTCATGATGCAGGTGAAGGCCATCGCCGAGGCCGCGGTCGCCCGCAAGGAGGCCGGCGGCGACCCGCGCCCGGAGATCATGATCCCGCTCGTCGGCGCGGTGCAGGAGCTGGAGGCCGTCCGCGAGGAGGCCGAGGGCGTGCTGCGGCACGTCGCGGAGAGCACCGGCGTGGCCGTGCACACCCTGGTCGGCACCATGATCGAGGTCCCCCGGGCCGCGCTCACCGCCGGGCAGATCGCCGAGTCGGCCGAGTTCTTCTCCTTCGGCACCAACGACCTCACGCAGATGACCTGGGGCTTCTCCCGGGACGACGTGGAGGCCGCGTTCTTCTCGCGCTACCTCGAACTGGGCATCTTCGGGGTGTCACCGTTCGAGACGCTCGACCGCGACGGTGTCGGACGACTCGTCCGGATCGCCGTCGAGGAGGGCCGGGCGACGCGTCCGGACCTGAAGCTCGGCATCTGCGGCGAGCATGGCGGCGACCCCGACTCGGTGCACTTCTGCCACGAGGCCGGACTGGACTACGTGTCCTGCTCGCCGTTCCGCGTACCCGTCGCGCGGCTGGAGGCCGGCCGCGCGGCGATCGAGACCGGCGGCAGCGACAGCCGCTGACCGGCACCGCGTCCGGCGGCCCGCCGCCGGACGCGTTCCGGACGCCCGCCGGACGCGTGACTGCCCGGTACGTCCCGTTTTGGCACCGGACGGACCGGGCGAACCGTTCGCGTCTCCCGCGTCGTCTAACTAGCGTGTCAGGTGCGATGACGATGGAACTGCACATCCCGGACAACGAGCCGGGAGCCGGCGCCGGGGCCCCCGCCGGGAGGGCCGGGCGCGAGCGTGGATTCGACGGCGGTGGCGGGCGCGCGAGCGGACGCGGAAGCGGAACCGGGCGCGACCGCGGAGACGAGCGCGACCGCGGAGACGAGCGCGACCAGTGGGGCGAACACGACCAGTGGAGCGAACGCGGCCAGTGGGATGGACGCGACCAGTGGGACCAGCGCGGCCAGTGGGGCGAGCGGGACCAGTGGGGCGAACGCGGCCATGCGGACGACCGCGATGACTGGAACGAGCGCGACCACGCGGACGAGCTCGTCCCTGGGGACGGGGACGAGCGCGGGGACGGGAGCGGACGTGACGGCGGACGGCGGCGTCGCCGGCCCCGCCCGCGCTGGTTCGTGATCACCGTCGGGGTGGTGGTGGCGCTGCTCGGCATCGCGGTGGCCACCCCGCTCGCGGTCGGGTTCCGGGTCTGGCACCAGGCCCGGCAGGACGAGCGGCCCCGCTCGGACGCGATCATCGTGCTGGGCGCGGCGCAGTACAACGGCGTCCCGTCGCCGACCCTGAAGTGGCGGCTCCAGCACGCCCTCGACCTCTACAAGCACGGCGTCGCGCCGCGCATCGTGACGGTCGGCGGCAAGGCGCCCGGCGACGCCTACACCGAGGCCGACTCGGGGCGCCGCTGGCTGGTCCGGCAGGGCGGGCTGCCCGCCGACCGGGTGGTCGCCGTCCCGGTGGGGCGCGACACGTTGGAGAGCCTCAAGGCGGTCGGGGCCGCCTACCGCCGCCTCGGCCTGCACTCCGGCGTCATCGTCACCGACCCGTGGCACGAGCTGCGCGCCAAGCGGATGGCGGCCGACAACGGCATCGACCCCGCCGGATCGCCGACCCGCAGCGGCCCGAGCGTCCAGACGCGCGACACCCAGTTCCACTACATCGTCCGCGAGACCGGCGGGTACCTCTCGTACATCCTGTTCGGGAAGAGCGTCCACACGCCGGACGAGACGATCAAGGGCGTCGTCCCGGACAACCCGGTCACCGTCACCTCGGGCGCCCCCTCGTCCTCACCCGGCGGCTGACACCCGGCGGGCCACTGACGCGCGTCCGGCGGACCCTGACGCGCCGTCGCGCGGACCACTGACGCGCCGTCGCGCGGAGCTGCTCCGGTGGTCGCGCCTCGGTGGACGGTCCTCGTGGCTTTCGGCGGGATCGGGGGGTCGGTGCGTACGCTGAGAGGAAGATGAGCGTATACACCGACCGTGACCGCGCGCGCCGCGCCCCCGAACCGCCCAAGCGGCGCGACCGCACCGCCTTCCAGCGCGACCGCGCGCGCGTGCTGCACAGCGCGGCGCTGCGCCGCCTCGCCGCCAAGACCCAGGTCGCCTCGCCGGGCGAGCCCGAGCCCACCGGGAACCTGCAGATCCTCCGCACCCGGCTCACGCACTCGCTGGAGTGCGCCCAGGTCGGACGGGAGCTCGGCATGTCCCTCGGCTGCGACCCCGACCTCGTCGAGACCGCCTGCCTGTCCCACGACATCGGCCACCCCCCGTTCGGGCACAACGGCGAGGTCGCCCTGGACGCCGTGGCCCGCGCGTGCGGCGGGTTCGAGGGCAACGCGCAGAGCCTGCGGGTCCTGACCCGCCTCGAACCGAAGTCCTTCGCGCCGGACGGGAGCAGCGTCGGGCTGAACCTGACCCGTGCCGCCCTGGACGCGGCGATGAAGTACCCGTGGACCCGGCCGGACGCCGTGAACGGCAAGTTCGGCGTCTACGAGGACGACCGCGAGTACGCGCGGTGGGTCCGCGAGGACGCGCCGGAGGGCCGCGCGTGCTTCGAGGCCCAGGTCATGGACTGGAGCGACGACGTCGCCTACTCCGTCCACGACCTGGAGGACGCGCTGGTCGCCGGGCACATCGACTTCGCGCTGCTCGCCGACCCGGCCGAGCGGCGGCTGGTGTGCGAGACGGCCGCCAAGCTGTACTGCTCGCCGAACCCCGCCGCGCCGGACGGCGAGCCCGGTTCGCCCGCGCCCGGGAGCGCGCCGCTGGTCGCGGACGTGGCCGAGCTGGAGGAGCGCTTCACCGACCTGCTCGCCGAGCCGTACTGGCCGGACCGCTACGACGGCACGACCCGCACGCTCGCCGCGCTGAAGAACCTGACCAGCTCGCTGATCGGACGGTTCTGCGTGGCCGCCGAGCGCGAGACCCGCGCCGTCCACGGCGACCGCCCGCTCACCCGGTACGCGGCCGACCTCATCGTGCCGCGCGCCCAGCGGCTGGAGTGCGCCGTCCTCAAGGGCATCACCGCGCACCACGTCTGGATCAGCCACGAGACCGAGCGCGCCCGGCAGCGCGAGCTCATCACCGAGCTGGCCGACCGGATGGTCGCGGGAGCTCCGGGGACCCTCGACCCGATCTTCCGCGAGGCGTTCGACGCGGCGTCCGACGACGCCGGGCGGCTGCGCGCGGTCGTGGACCAGATCGCGTCGCTCACCGACACGTCCGCCGTGGCGCGCCACCGCGCCCTTGTCTCCCGCCGGGAGTCGGCGTAGTGAGATAGGAACGGTCCGTGTCCGGGAGCACACGCTAAGGAGACCCGCATGCCTCAGGAGACGTTCGTCATCGTCGGAGCGAGCCTCGCCGGTGCCAAGGCCGCCGAGACGCTGCGGCGGGAGGGGTTCGAGGGACGCGTCGTCCTGGTCGGCGAGGAGGTCGAGCGCCCGTACGAGCGTCCGCCCCTGTCGAAGGGGTTCCTCCTGGGATCGGACTCGCGGGACTCCACGCACGTCCACCCGGCCGAGTGGTACGAGGAGAACGGCGTCGAGCTGCGGCTCGGGACGGCCGCGACGTCGCTGGAGCGGGAGGGGCACGCGGTCGTGCTGGCCACGGGGGAGCGGCTGCGCTACGACCGGCTGCTGCTCGCGACCGGGGCGTCCCCGCGCAGGCTGGACGTGCCGGGCGCGCGACTCGGCGGCATCCACTACCTGCGCACGCTGGCGGACGCGGCGATGCTGCGCGCGGCGCTGGCGCCGGGCGGACGGCGCGTGGTGGTGGCCGGGGCGGGCTGGATCGGCCTGGAGACGGCCGCCGCCGCGCGCGCGATGGGCAACGACGTCACGATCATCGAGCCCGAGCCGGGGCCGCTCCACCGCCACCTGGGTCCCGAGCTCAGCGCCGTGTTCGCCGGGCTGCACCGGCGGCATGGCGTGAACCTCGACTTCGACCAGGGCGTGGCGGGGTTCTGGGGCGCGGGCCAGGTGTCGGCGGTCGTCACGTCCGGCGGCGCGGAGATCCCGGCGGACGTCGTCATCGTCGGCATCGGCGCGACGCCCAACACCGCGCTCGCCGAGCGGGCGGGCCTGGAGGTGGGCGACGGCGTCCTGGTGGACGCGAGCCTGCGCACGTCCGACCCGGACATCTTCGCCGCCGGCGACGTGGCGGCCTGGGAGCATCCGGTGCTGGGCCGCCGCGTCCGGGTGGAGCACTGGGCGAACGCCCTGGACGGCGGCCCGGTGGCGGCCCGCGCCATGCTCGGCCGGGAGGCCGTCCACGACGCGCTCCCGTACTTCTTCACCGACCAGTACGAGCTCGGCATGGAGCTGACGGGCGTGGTGACGCCCGGCGGCTACGACGAGGTCGTCTACCGGGGGGACGTCGAGTCGCTGGAGTTCGTCGCCTTCTGGCTCGCCGCGGGACGGGTGACCGCCGCGATGAACGTGAACGTCTGGGACGTCACCGACGACCTCCGCCGCATCATCGCCGCGCCGGCCGCGCCCGACCGCCACCGCCTCACCGACCCGAAGGTCCCCCTGTCCGACCTGGCCTGACCCGCGACCCCTTGACTAAGCGGCGACACGCCCTCACCGGCGCGCCCTCGGGGGCGCTGCGGAGGCCGCCTGGAAGGGGGCTTCGGCGAGCCGCGAAACGGGTGATCTCGGTCATAAGGTGTGGGGGGTGACGACTCTCGCAGCCCCCGCGCTCCCCGCCGACCTGCGGTCCGCCCGCCGCGCCGTGACCGTCGCCTTCCTGGTGCACGGGCTCGCCGCGGCGGCGTGGGTGGCGCGCATTCCGCAGATCAAGGAGCACCTCGGGCTGAGCGCGGGGACGCTCGGGCTGGCCCTGCTCGGCTCGCCGATCGGGGTCGTGGCGTCCACGCGGGTCGCGGGGCGCGTGGTCGCGCGCCGGGGCAGCCGGGCGACCGTGCTCGTCTCCGGGACCACCGCCGCGCTCGCCCCGGTGGCGCTCGGCCTCGCGGTGAACCTGCCGACGCTGGTCGGCGCGCTGGTCCTGCTCGGCGCGTCCCTCGGGCTGATGGACGTGGCGATGAACGCCCAGGGTGTGGCCGTCGAACGCGGCTACGGAAGGCCGATCATGTCCGGCCTCCACGGGGCCTTCAGCGTGGGCGCGCTGATCGCGGCCGTGCTGGGTTCCGGCGCGGCGCACGCGCGCATTCCGGTGGGCGTCCACCTGACCGTGCTGGGAGTGCTGTTCGCGGCGCTGCTGCTCGTCGGCTGCCGCGGCCTGCTGGACCGCTCCCATCCGCACCTGGACGAGCCGCCGCACACCGCGCTCTCGGAACCTCTCGCGGACGGCGGGCCGCCGTCGGCTTCGCCTGCGGAACACGCACCAGAACACGGTCCGGCGGAGCAGGGCGAGGCGGAGCAGGGCGCAGCGGAGCCCGGTGCGGAACTCGGCGCTGAGCATGGTGCGGGCGGCGGTGTCGTGCGGGGCGTCGGCCGGGGCGGGATGAAGCCCGGGCTCCTGCTGGGGCTGCTCGGCCTGATCGGGCTGTGCTCCTTCGTCGGCGAGGGCGCGATGGCGGACTGGAGCGCCGTCTACCTGAAGGAGTCGCTGGGGGCGGGAGCCGGGTTCGCGGGGCTCGGCTACGCCGGGTGCGCGGTCGCCATGACCGTGGGACGGCTGGCGGGCGACCGGGTCGTCGGACGGTTCGGGGCCGTGCCGGTGCTGCGGATCGGCTCGCTGGTGGCGTGCGCGGGCCTCGGCGCGGGCCTCCTGATCGGGCTGCCGTGGGCCGCTGTAACAGGATTCACGCTGTTCGGCCTGGGGGTCGCAGTGGTGGCGCCGGTCACGTTCAGCGCGGCGGGCAACCTGCCCGGGATTCCGGCCGCGCACGGGATCGCCCGGGTGACCGCGCTCGGCTACCTCGGCCTGCTGGGCGGGCCTCCGGTGATCGGGTTCGTCGCGCAGGGGGTCGGGCTGCCGTGGGCGCTGGCCGTCCCCGCGGTCCTCTCGGGCATGATCGTCCTGCTCGCCGGGGCGACACGCGCCGCCGATCGTTGACCTTTCTGTGATCACGCTTCCGGGGACCCATCCGGACGTGTCGGGTAATGTTCCGGCAAGTGAGCACCTTGCAGCGGTCAAGGCCAACCAAAATGGCTATGGCCGTGCGTCCCTACCGGCCGTTCCTGAGCGAACTGCTCAGTTTCGGCTTCGTCGGGTTCGTCGGCACGGTGATCACGATCGGCGGCGCGAACCTGCTGCGGGCGTGGCTCGGCGGGTCCCCGGTGACGAGCGTGGTCATCCCGACGCTCGTGTCCACGGTGACGTCCTACCTGGCGAACCGGTACTGGACGTTCCGGCACCGCGACAGCGACGGGTCCGGCCGCGAGTTCGTGATCTTCTTCGCCCTCAACGGCATCGGCGTCCTGATCCAGGTGCTGTGCACGGGCTTCGTCTACTACTCGCTGAACCTGCACGGCGGCATCGCCTACAACCTCGGCCTGCTCGCCGGGCTCGGCCTCGGCTCGTGGTTCCGCTACTGGTCGTACCGCAAGTGGGTCTTCACGCCCGCGGCGGCCTGACGGCCCCCTGACAGCCCCTCCCGGAGACCGGGAGGGGCTTTCTCGTCTCCGGCCCCCGGCCGGGGCGTCAGGCTTCGCCGCGGACCATGCGGATCAGGCGGTCCAGGACCCGGCCGCCGCTGACGCGCAGCCCGTCGTGCTCCCACTCGTTGGTGACCCAGGCGCGCGCGTTCCCGATCGACGCGACGGTCTCCATCGACAGGTCGAAGTCGACGTACATGTCGTCGTGGTAGACGGAGGCGACGAGCGGGACGTCGTTGCCGCGCAGCCGCGCCGGATCGTAGAGCGCGGGCCAGTCGTCGTGCTCGGCGAGCAGGTCGGCGACCTCGCGGAGCGGGGCCAGGGACGGGTCGTCCGCGACCATCCACGGATAGATCATCTCGCCGGTGAACAGCAGCGGGTCGCCGCCGTCGGGGTCCGGGGCGAACTCGGGGAACTCGGCGCGCAGCCGCTGCGCCGCCCAGCGGGTCGGGTTCGCGCCCTGCCCGTAGCACGCCTCGTGCAGGAGGAGGTGGATCGGCGCCGCGGTGTGGCTGAGGTGCGTCCCGACCTGCTCCAGGAACGGCTCCGACAGCTCCGGGCCGCCGTCCGCGAAGGCCAGTTCCAGCAGGTAGTGCATGCGGTCGGCGCCGTCGCCCATGCCGAGCATGAGGCCGAGCGACTGGAAGCCCTCGACGGTGAGCCGGCGTCCGTTGGGCAGCCGCTCGTCGTGGGCGGCCAGGCGGCGCGCGATGTCCCGGACGAGGCGGACGTCGTCCGGGTAGCGCTCGTAGAACCGGGCGTTCTTGGCGGCGACGCGCGGGTACGTCCGGCGGTACACGTCCTCGGGGGTGGCGGCGAGGCCCGGCGTGCCGCCGGTGACCAGCGCCTGCTGGACGCCCTCGGGCGCGAACGACAGGTACGTGTGCGCGCAGAACCCGCCGTAGCTCTGCCCGAGGATCGTCCACGGGGTGCCGCCGAGCAGCTCGCGGCGGATCAGCTCGGCGTCCAGCACGATCGAGTCGGCGCGGAAGTGGGTGAGGTACCGGGCCTGCTCCGCCGGGCCGCCGAGGGCCGCGAGCCGCCGCGCGCTCACCGGGGTGGACAGCCCGGTGCCGCGCTGGTCCAGCAGCAGGACGCGGTGGTCGGCCAGGGCCCGGTCCAGCCAGCCCTCCCGCCCGGACGGACGCGGCGACCCGAACCCCGGCCCGCCCTGGAGGAACAGCAGCCACGGCAGGTCGTCGCGGCCCGCGTGCGCGGTCGCGACGACCTCGCGGGCGAACACCTCGATGCGCGGCCCGTCCGGGTCGTCGTGGTCGAGCGGGACGGGAAAGCGGTGGTCGGTGACGACGGTGCCGGTCTGGCGGAACGAACGCATGCCCCGACCCTACGGGGCCGCCCCCGCCCTTCGGCCCGCGCCCTGCCCCCGTTCGTCCGGGTCAGCGGCCCGCCGGGGCCTGGCGAACGGGCGGCAGGAGAGGGAACGCGGTGGGCGCGGGCCGGGTCAGCGGTGGGCGCGGGCCGGATCAGCGGCCCGCGGGGACGATCTTGTCGGTCTCGGCGCGGGCCTCGGCGAGGACGCCGGCGAGGTCCTGGCCGGTCCGCTGCGAGAAGATCACGTGGTCCACGCCCGCATCGGCGAGCCGTCCGGCGGTGTCCACGGCCTGCCCGGCCGACGCGGTGTCCGGCAGGACGGTCAGCGACGTCTTCTCGATCTCGGCGTAGTCGCGGCCCTCGCGCTCGCAGTGCTCGCGCAGCACCTGGAGCTTGTGGGGCAGGTGCTCGCCGTCGAAGATGTTGCAGGCGTCGGCGTACTTGGCGACGAACCGCAGCGTCTTCTTCTCGCCCATGCCGCCGACGAGGATCGGCGGGTGCGGGCGGCGCACCGCCGGCGGCGAGTTCAGCGGGCGCTCCGCCGAGATCCGCCGCCCCTCGAAGGCGCTCTCGTCCCCCTTCCACATCTGGTGGGCCAGGCGCAGCGTGTCCTCGAGCAGTTCGAACCGCTCGGCCGTCGGCGGGAAGTGCAGGCCGAGGCCGCGCGACTCCTCCTCGTTCCAGGCCGCGCCGACGCCGAGCCACGCGCGCCCGCCGGACAGCACGTCCAGCGTGGTGACGGTCTTGACCAGCAGCGCGGGCGACCGGTAGCTGACGCCGGTCACCATCGTGCCGAGCGTGATGTCCTCGGTGAGCGCCGCCGCGTACGCGAGCGCGGAGTAGCCCTCCAGCATGGGCTCCTCGGCGGGGCCGACCGACTGGATCTGGAAGAGGTGGTCCATCACCCAGAGCGAGGCCAGCCCGCCCCGGTCGGCCTCGCGGGCGATCCGGCCGAACTCCGCGGCGATCCGCTCGGGTCCGCCGGGGAAGGTGAAGCTGGGTACCTGAAGTCCGATGCGCATGGTCCCGAGTCTCGCCCCTGGAGTGCGCTCCAGGTCAAGCTTCATGGTTGACCTGGAGCGCACTCCAGGTGGAATCCTGACCCGGTGAGTTCCTACTCCCCGTCCGAGACCGCCGAGAAGAGCGGCTTCAGCATCGACACCCTCAGGTACTACGAGAAGATCGGCCTGCTGGACGGGATCGCGCGCAACGCGTCCGGACGGCGGGTCTTCACCGACGACGACCTCGGCTGGCTCGGGATGCTGCGCTGCCTGCGCGAGACCGGCATGCCCATCGCCGAGATGCTCCGCTACTCCGAGCTCGCCCGGGGCGGCGAGGAGACCTTCGGAGAGCGGCTGGAACTCCTGGAGGAGCACGACCGCCGCGTCGAGGCGCAGATCCGGCTGCTGCGCGCCCAGCAGAAGAAGATCAAGTCGAAGATCTCCTTCTACGGCGGCCCCTCGGGAGAGTGAACCGCCGACCCGGGACCGGTCGAACCGACCCGGGCCGGGGGAACCGGCCCGGGGCGGTCGGGCCGGTCACGCTCGTCACGCCGGCGGACGCCAGGCGGGGTCGCGGCCGAGCCGGGCGAGCAGGACGTCGCGGGGCTCGCGGCCGC
>NZ_QURH01001004.1 GCF_003428695.1 Actinomadura logoneensis | reverse complement strand
GCCGCGGCGGCCTGGACGATGCGGCGGCGGCGCTGGTGCTGGCTGCGCGACCGCGCGCCGCGCGGCGCCGGATCCGTTCCGGGCGCGGCGGCGTCCACGGCGGACCCCGCTTCTTCCGGCGCGGGATCCGCCACGGGATCGGCTGCGGGGTCCTCGGGCGGCTGGTCGCCGGTCACGGCCTGTTCTGCACTCACGGACCAAGCTTACAGGTCGCACAGGAACGTGTTACTTGAACGCGATTCGGTACAACCTCTCACGTTCGACTTGCGGCGGTGGGAGCGGGTGAACCAGCCCCTGGACACTTACTAGAATCTGTTCTAGTTTTGCGGCCGGGAGGTGACGCCGGTGACCGTCGCGGATCTGCTCGCGGCCCGCGCCGCCGACGACCGTCCGGGGCTCTCCTGCGCCGACGACGGGCGGCGCTGGAGCTGGCGCGAGGTCGTCGCCGAGTCCGCCGCCCGCGCCGCGTGGATGGCGGCCCGCCGCCCGGGGGAGCGCCCGCTGCACGTCGGCGTCCTCCTCGACAACCTGCCGGAACTGGTCTTCCTGCTGTGCGGGGCGGCGCTGTCGGGGAACGTGGTCGTCGCGCTGAACCCGACCCGGAGCGCCGCCGAGCTGGCCGAGGACGCCTGCCGCGCGGACTGCGACCTGGTCGTCCACCAGCCCGAGTACACCCCGCTCGCGCAGGGCACGGCCGTCCGGACCAAGGGCTTCGCCGACCGCACCCGCGAGGTCGTCGGGCTCGCCGAGCACGGGCTCGCGGTCGCCGAGTTCGCCGGGGCGGCCCTGCCCGGCCCGTCCGGGACGGCCCAGCCCGGCACCGCCAGGACGGCCCTACCCGGCACCGCCAGGACGGCCCAGCCCGGCGCCGCCGGGATCGACGAGACGACGCTGATGATGCTGATCTTCACCTCGGGCACGTCCGGACGGCCGCGCGCGGTCCGGGTCACGCACCGCAAGGTGGTCGTGCCGGGGGAGAGCCTGGCGGGACGGCTGCTCACGCCCGAGGACGTTGTGTACTGCCCGATGCCGCTGTTCCACTCCGGCGCGATCATGGCGGCGTTCGCGCCCGCCCTGGTCGCCGGGGCGGAGCTGGTCGTGCGGTCGAGGTTCAGCGCGTCCGGGCTGCTGCCGGACGTCCGCGCGCACAACTGCACCTACCTGCACTACGTCGGCAAGGCCCTGTCGTACGTGGTCGCGACGCCGCCGAAGCCGGACGACGCCGACAACCCGCTCAGGGTCGCGTTCGGGAACGAGGCCGCGCCGCTGGAGCAGAAGGCGTTCGGCGAGCGTTTCGGCTGCTTCGTCATCGACGCCTACGGCTCCACGGAGACCGCGATCGCCCTGACGCCCGACCCGTCCGGCCCGCCCGGCGCGCTCGGCAGGCTCGCCCCCGGCATCAGGATCCTCGACCCGGAGACCGGCGCGGAGTGCCCGCCCGCCCGCCTCGACGCGGCCGGCCGCGTCACCAACCCGGACGAGGCCATCGGCGAGCTCGTCAACACGACCGGCGACGGCCTGTTCGACGGCTACTACAAGGAGGACGCCCCCGACCGGCTGCGCGACGGCATGTTCTGGAGCGGCGACCACGTCTACCAGGACGAGGACGGCCACGTCTTCTTCGCCGGACGCGCCGCCGACCGGCTCCGCGTGGACGGCGAGAACTTCGGGGCCGTCCAGGTCGAGCGGGTGCTCGCCGCGTTCCCCGGCGTCCGGCAGCTCGCGGTGTTCGGCGTCCCGGACGCGGCGTCCGGCGACCAGGTGATGGCCGCGCTCGTCACCGAGACCGGCGACTTCGACCCGGACGCCTTCGCCGCGTTCCTCAAGGGGCGGGACGACCTCGGCCCGAAGTGGCCGCCCCGGTACGTGCGGGTGGCGCGGGAGCTGCCCGCGACACCGTCCAACAAGATCCTCAAACGCGCGCTGGCCCGGGAGGGCTGGCGCACCGACGACCCGGTGTGGTGGCGGCCCGGCCGCGACCTCGCCTACCGCCGGATGACCGCCGACGACGTCGCGGCGCTGGCCGCCGAGTTCCGGCGGCGGGGCCGCCGGCACCTCCTGGAAGGGAGCGCCTGAGTGGAATTCGACCTCGACGAGGACCAGCGCGAGCTGCGGGGCCTCGCCGCCGACCTGCTCGGCCGGGAGGCCGCGCCGCAGCGCCTGGAGGCGTTCGAGACGTCCGGCGCGGCCTACGACGCGGCCGTCTGGAAGGCGCTCGCGCAGGCCGGGCTGCTCGGCGTCGTGGTGCCCGCGGAGCAGGACGGCGCGGGCCTCGGACCGGTGGAGCTGACCGTCCTGCTGCGGGAGGTCGGCGCGCACGTCGCGCCCGTCCCGGCGTACGCGGCGCTCGCGCTGGCCGCCCTGCCGATCGCGCTCGCCGGCACCGGCGAGCAGAAGGAGCTGCTGGCGGGCGTGGCGGCGGGGGAGCGGATCCTGACCGGCGCGTACCGGGAGCCCGGACCGCCCGGCACGGTGGAGACGACCGCGCGCGGGGGAAGGCTGACCGGGACGAAGACCTATGTCCCGTACGCCGACGAGGCGTCGCACCTCCTCGTCCCGGCGCGGGAGGACGACGGGACGGTCCGGGTGTACGTGGTCGAGCGGTCCGAGGCGGCGGTGAGCCCGCAGCCGTCGGCGACGTCCGAGCCGCTGTCGCTGGTCGCGCTGGACGGCGCGCGCGGCACCCCGCTCGGCCCGGACGGCTGGGACGTCTTCCGCCGGTCGGCCGTCGCCGGCGCGGTCGCGGTCTCGTCCGGCGTGATCGAGGGCGCGTTGAAGCTGACCACCGAGTACGTCCGGACGCGCGAGCAGTTCGACCGCGCGCTCGCCCAGTTCCAGGCCGTGACGATGCAGATCGGCGACGTGTACATCGCCAAGCGCGCGCTGGACGTCGCGGTCTGGGCCGGGGCCTGGCGGTTCGCGACCGGCGCGGACGACACCGACGAGGTCCTCGCGATCGCCGCCTACACCGCGGCGGGCCAGGTCGTGGAGGCGCTCTACACCTGCCAGCACCTGCACGGCGGCATCGGCCTGGACGTCACCTACCCGCTGCACCGCTACTTCGCCTGGGCCAAGCAGGCCGGGCACCTGCTCGGCGGCGCGGAGGACCAGCTCGACACCCTCGGCGCGCTCGTCGCCGCTCAGGAGGTTCAGTAGCCGATGTTCATCGACCTCACCGGCGAGCAGAAGAAGCTCCGCGCCGAGCTGCGCGACTACTTCCGCGGGTGCCTCACCAAGGCGCAGCGCGCGCGCATCGCGGACGACCCGTTCGGCGAGTACTACATGGAGCACTGCAAACGCCTCGGACGGGACGGGATGCTCGGCGTCGCGTGGCCGAAGGAGTACGGCGGGCGCGGCTACGGCCCGGTCGAGCAGCAGATCTTCGCCAACGAGATCGCGCGCGCCGAGGTGCCGTACCCGATCATCACGCTGAACTCGGTCGCGCCGACGATCCTGCAGTACGGCACGGACGCGCAGAAGGCGTTCTTCCTGCCCCGCATCCTCGCGGGCGAGTGCCACTTCGCGATCGGCTACAGCGAGCCGGGCGCGGGCACCGACCTGGCGTCCCTGCGCACCACGGCGGTGAAGGACGGCGACCACTACGTCGTCAACGGGCAGAAGATCTTCACGTCCGGCGCGCACTACTCCGACTACGTCTGGCTCGCCGCCCGGACCGATCCCGACGCGAAGAAGCACAAGGGCATCTCGATGCTCGTCGTCGACTGTGAGGACCCCGGGTTCTCCTGGACGCCGATCGTCACCATGGACGGCCGCCACCACACGAACTCGACGTACTACCAGGACGTCCGCGTCCCGGCGGACATGCTCGTCGGCGAGGAGCACAAGGGCTGGGACCTCATCGTCAACCAGCTCAACCACGAGCGCGTCACGCTCGGCCCGGCGGGCAACATCGGCCACACCTACGACCGGTTCGCGGCGTGGGCGCGCACGGCGACCGGACGCGACGGGCGTCCTCTCGTCGAGCAGCCCGACGTCCGGCGCGCCGTCGCGCGGGTGTACGCCTACCTGCGCGTCAACGAGCTGCTGAACTGGCAGGTCGCGGCGAACATGGACCTCGGCTGGCTGGGCGCGGCCGACGCGTCCGCCACCAAGATCTACGGATCGGAGCGGATGCAGGACGTCGGCCGGATCGTCGGCGACACCCTCGCCCGCTTCGGCGACCCCGGCGACCCCGCGACCGCGGAGTTCCTGGAGGTGCTCGACCACGGCGTCAAGGGCGCGGTCGTGCTGACCTTCGGCGGCGGCGTGAACGAGATCCAGCGGGAGCTCATCGCCATGATCGGCCTCGGCCTGCCCCGCGCACCCCGGTGAGGAGCCCCGTGCGACAGCGAGACCTGAGCGAGGCGCGTGACGCGCCCGCGGTGCACGAGGAACTGGACGAGCCGGCGGTGCACGAGGAGCTGACCGCGCTCGCCGCCCGGCTGGCCGCGCGCGGCGAGCTCCCCGCGCCGCCCTGCCCGGACCCGGTGAACGCGCCGATGATCCGGCACTGGACGCAGGCGCTCGGCGACGCGTCCGGCGCGGCGGGCGCGTGGCGGGACGTCGCCCCGCCCGCGATGATCCAGGTCTGGTCGATGCCCGGCCTGGTCGCGCAGAAGGCGGGCTCGGTCGCGGACGACCCGCTGCGCCTGCTCAACGAGCACGGCTACACGGGCGTCGTCGCGACCAACTGCGACCAGACCTACGACCGCTACGTCCGGGTCGGTGAGCGGCTGCGGTCGACCATGCGGTTCGGCGACGTCCAGGGGCCGAAGCGGACGGCCATGGGCGAGGGCTACTTCGTCACGTGGTTCCAGTCCTGGTACGACGAGGACGACCGGCGCGTGGCCGAGATGCTGTTCCGGGTCCTGAAGTTCCGACCGAGGCGACGCGGCGGAGGCGGCAGGCCGTCCGGCGCGAAGCCCGGCAGGTATCCGCTGCGTCCGGCGGTCGGCCCGGACACGCGGTACTTCTGGGACGGCGTGAACGACGGCGAGCTGCGCATCCAGAGCTGCGCCGACTGCGGCGCGCTGCGGCATCCGCCGGGCCCGATGTGCCCCGCCTGCCACTCCACGAACCGGACGTACCGGAAGGCGAGCGGGCGCGGCACCGTGCACAGCTTCGTCGTCCACCACCATCCGCCCGTCCCCGGCCGGACGCCGCCCTACGCGGTCGCGGTCGTCGAGTTGGAGGAGGGCGTGCGGATCGTCGGCGACATCGTCGGCTGCGAGCCGTCCGAGGTCGAGGTGGACATGCCCGTCCGCGTCCTCTTCCAGCACATGGACGACGAGCTGGTCCTCCCGCGCTGGACCCCGGCGGACGCCCCCGAACCCGAAGGGCGGGACGAACGGCGGGAAGAGCCGGACCAGGAGCCGGACGGAGCGCTGCGCATCGACCTGACCCCGACGTTCGTCATCGCGACCGCGCTCGCGACCCGCGACTTCACCCCCGTCCACCACGACACCGAGCTGGCCCGCGCGCAGGGCTCCAAGGACATCTTCGTCAACATCCTGACGTCGATCGGGCTCGTCCAGCGGTACGCGCTGGAGACCGTCCCGGGGGCGGTGCTGGAGAGCATCCGGGTGCGGCTCGGCGTCCCGGCCTACACGGGGGACACCCTCACGCTGACCGGTGAACGCGCCGACGACCGGACGCTCAGGGTGCGCGGCGCGGTCAGCCTCGGCGACCACCTGACCGCGACCGTCACGTTCAAGGAGGGGGACGCCCAGTGAGCCTTTCCGGGAAGGCGGCGATCGCGGGGATCGGCGCGACGGAGTTCTCCAAGGACTCGGGCCGGTCGGAGCTGCGGCTCGCCGCCGAGGCGTGCCGCGCCGCGATCGCCGACGCGGGCCTGGCCCCCGCCGACGTGGACGGCCTGGTCACCTTCACCGCCGACGCCAGCGCGGAGATCGCCGTCCAGCGCGAGCTCGGCATCCCGTCGCTGCGGTTCTTCTCCCGCGTGGACTACGGCGGCGGCGCGGCCTGCGGGACGGTCGCGCACGCCGCCATGGCCGTCGCGACCGGGCAGGCGGACGCGGTGGTCTGCTACCGGGCGTTCAACGAGCGGTCCGGGCACCGGTTCGGGCAGGCCAACAAGGGCGGCGGGTCGGGTTCGCAGGCCATGGAGTTCTCCTGGCACCTGCCGTTCGGGTTCGCCACCCCGGCCGCGTGGGTCGCCATGCAGGCCCGCCGCTACATGCACGAGTACGGCGCGACCAGCGAGGACTTCGGCCGGGTCGCCGTCGCCATGCGCAGGCACGCCGCGACGAACCCCAGGGCGTGGTTCCACGGACGCCCGATCACGCTGGAGGAGCACCAGGCGTCCCGGTGGATCGTCGAGCCGCTGCGCCTGCTCGACTGCTGCCAGGAGTCGGACGGCGGGCAGGCGATCGTCGTGACGAGCGCCGAACGCGCCCGCGACCTGCCGCACCGTCCGGCGGTGATCGCGGGCGCGGCGCAGGGCACCGGCCCCGACCAGATGATGATGTTCTCCTACTACAGCGGCGACCTGGCGTCCCTGCCCGCGATGGGCCGCGTCGGCGAGCAGCTCTGGCGGCAGTCGGGTCTCGGGCCGGACGACGTGGACACCGCGATCCTCTACGACCACTTCACCCCGTTCGTCCTGGTCCAGCTTGAGGAGCTGGGGTTCTGCGGACGCGGCGAGGCGAAGGACTTCCTCAAGGACGGCGGCATCGAGCTCGGCGGCCGGCTGCCGGTGAACCCGCACGGCGGGCAGCTCGGCGAGGCGTACATCCACGGGATGAACGGCATCGCCGAGGGCGTCCGGCAGCTCCGCGGCACCGCGGCCAACCAGGTCCCGGACGCGACGAACGTGCTGGTCACGGCCGGGACGGGCGTTCCGACGAGCGGCCTGGTTCTCACCGCGGGCTGAGCGCCCGCGGCCCACGCCGCGGGATCAGCGCCGGGCGAGGCCCTCGACGATCGCGCGCGGCAGGAAGTCGGACTCGACGCGGACGGGGATGCCCCGGTCGTGCGCGAGGCAGGCGAGGCCGAGCGCGTCGAAGTGGAGCTGGCCGTCCGGGTCGCCGACGCGGTCGCCCGCGCTGTAGTAGTCGGTGAAGAGCGCGAGCGCCTCGGTGAGGGCGGTGTTGAAACCGTCCGCGTCGTTCTCGAGGATGCGGTCGAGCAGGCGGAGGCGGGGGTTCGACAGGCACTCCCACCAGTCGTCGCCGGAGGTCTTCACCAACCCCTCCGCCAGCGCCGGACGCGGGTCCTCGCCCAGCAGGACGTCACGGCACGCGTGCGCGTAGCAGGTCGTCTCATGCAGGGTGGTCGCGAGGTTCATGGAGTCGAAGGCGGCCAGGTTCGCGAGGTCCGCCTGGGACCGGACGGTCCAGGCGAGCGCGACGGCCCGCGCGTACGTCCAGTCGCTCGCGTCGCCGACGGGCCCGGACGCGGGCAGCTCCTCGGTGCGTCCGGCGAGCGTGACCGCGATCATCGTGCCCTGCGGCGCCGACGCCAGCCGGAACGCCGCCGCGTGCGCCTCACTCGCCAGGGCCAGCCCCTCCGCGTACGCGGGATCCTCGGCGCGCGGGTCGAGCACCGAGCGGAACGTGAGCGCCATCAGCTCGCCGCTCCCGACGCCGTGCATGGCGCTGAACCGGTACTGGACCAGGACGGACGGGCTGAACGCGTGCTCCACCCGGTCCCGCTCGATCGCAGCGCGGTTCGCCAGCCACTTCGCGGCGCGGTCGGCGTCGAAGTCGGGACGCGCGACCGGGCCGTCCGCGCCGGGCTTCTTCGGCCCGGCACAGGTGACCAGGCGGACGGGCAGGTACCCGGACTCGACCTCGACCGGCAGCCCGGCCTCGTGCGCGAGCGCGGCGAGGGCCAGCGGTCCCCACGCGATCAGGTCGCGGGGCCACCGTCCGGCGGACTCGCGGTGCTTCTCCAGCGCCGTGACCAGGGCGGCGTTGAACGCGGCGGCGTCGCCTCCGGCGATCGCGCGCAGCATGGCGCCCTCGGGGGTGTCCGGGTAGTCCTCGGCCGGGCCGCCGTCCCAGAAGACGCGGAGGGCCCGCATGAAGGGGATCTCGTCCTGCGCCTCCGGGAGGGATTCGACCAGCTCGTAGAGCGAGCCGAGAAGGCGGTGGTCGCCGGCGGCGCGCGCGACCCGGAACGCCTGGACCCAGTCGGCCGCGCCCAGCGTCTCGTCGTACTCCTGTGCGGAGCCGAAGCCGACGCCGAGGTACTCGACCCAGCCGCGGACCTCGCCGCCGACCGGGACGGTCAGGGCGCGGGCGTAGTCCCGGTACAGCTCCGCGGCCGAGGTCAGCGCGAGCCAGGTCTCGCGGGTCTCCGCGCGCGGATCGATGTCGGCCGTGCGGGCCGCCGCGTAGTCGAGCAGCGTGTCGGCGAGCATCTCGATGCTCGGGGCGCCGCCGTACTGGGCCAGCTTGGTGTCGCGGCCGAGCTGGTCCGGGACGGCCGCCAGTGCGGACGAGACGGCCGATTCGGAAATGTCATGACGATCAACGCGCATGGGCGGTGATCGTAGCGAGCCCCGCCGACACCGGCCCGCCGATCGGCCGTCCCGCTGCCGGAACAGCGGTCCTTCGGCGGGCTCAGCGGCCCCTCGGCGGGCTCAGTAGTCCTTGAAGCCCTTCTCCAGGACCTCGAACGCGGCGTCCACGACCTCCGCGAACGAGGTGAACCCGCCGAGGCCGGTGCGGTAGGCGTCGGCGGCGACCATGAAGGCGGTCGAGGCCATCGCCGCGAACATCCGGGGCCGCAGGTCGGTCTCCGGGTCGGTGCCCATCCGGGCGGCGATCACGCGCGTCATCTCGTCGTTCTTGCGGCGGGTGAGCTCCATGCTGCCGGCGCGCAGCGCGGGGCTCTCCTCGGTGAGCCGCATCAGGCAGTCGAAGCGGGTCAGCCGCTCGTCGGTGGCGTCCGCGGCGTCCATGGCCTGGATCAGCAGCGCCCCGGCCTCCCGCAGCGCCGTCAGCACCGACTCCTCCGGGGGCCGCGAGGCGAAGGCGTCGAGCATGGCGTGGAACTGGGCCTCCTGCGAGGTCAGCGCCACGTCCTCCTTGGACGCGAAGTAGCGGAAGAAGGTGCGGGCCGACACGTCCACGGCGTCGGCGATCTCCTCGACGGTGGTGGCCTCGTACCCCTTCTCGGAGAACAGCCGGAACGCGGCGTCCAGGAGGGCCTCGCGGGTCGCCTGCTTCTTGCGTTCGCGCCGGCCGGGGGGCGGGGTGGGCTCGGTCTCGGGAGCGGGCGCGGTCATGCCCGGATTGTAGCGGGCCGTCCACCCTCCGTCCAGAATTCTGTCAGCATGTGTCTTACGTCATGAACTGAACAATGACGGTTGACGACATGTGTCACGGCATGACACTTTGAGGGCCACCCGCTTCCCCATCCCCTCACCGAGGACACTCCATGGCACAGACTTCGAGCGCCGAGATCCTGCGTCCACCGACCGAGGCGCCCGCCCGGGCGCGACCGGGCCACGGCCACCCCTGGCTGACCCTCGTCGCGGTCGCGCTCGGCGTGATGATGGTCGGACTGGACGCCACCGTCGTCTCGGTCGCCAACCCGGCCATCGCCCACGACCTGCACGCCTCGCTGTCCGGCCTGCAGTGGGTCACCAACGCCTACCTGCTCGCGCTGGCCGTCTCGCTGATCCCGGCCGGGAAGATCGCCGACCGGTTCGGCCGCAAGCGCACCTTCCTCGCCGGGGTCGTCGGCTTCGCCGTGGCCTCGCTCGCCATCGGACTGTCCGGCGGGCTCGGCATGGTCGTCTTCTGGCGCGTGGTGCAGGGCTTCGCGGGGGCGCTCCTGCAGCCCGCCAGCCTCGCCCTGCTGCGCAACACCTTCCCGGCCGAGCGGCTGAACGCGGCGATCGGCATCTGGGGCTCCACCGTCGGCATCTCCATCGCGGGCGGCCCGATCGTCGGCGGCCTGCTGGTCGAGCACGTCAACTGGGAGTCGGTGTTCTTCCTCAACGCGCCCCTCGGCGTGGTCGCGCTGCTCACCGGACTGTGGGTGATCCGCGAGTCCAAGGACGAGGAGGCCGCCGGATCGTTCGACCTGCCCGGCGTCGCGCTGCTCACCGCGTCCCTGTTCTTCCTGGTCTGGGGCTTGATCAAGGCCGGTGAGCACGGCTTCGGGCACACCACCCCGCTGGCCTCGTTCGCCGCGGCGGTCGTGCTGGGCGCCGGGTTCGTGGTCAACGAGCTGCGCGCCGAGCACCCCTTGCTGCCGCTCTCGCTGTTCCGCTCGGTGTCGCTGTCGGCCGCGACCGGGCTGATCGTGCTCGGCTTCTTCGCGATGTTCGGGACGATCTTCTTCATCACCCTCTACATGCAGGCCGTGCACGGCATGACCCCGGTCCAGTCCGGCGTCCGGATGCTGCCGATGACCGGCATCTTCATCGTCGCCTCGCCCATCGCCGGGTTCCTGACCAGCCGGTTCGGCCCGCGCGTGCCGCTCGCGCTCGGCATGGCGTTCACCGCCGCCGCGATGTTCGGCCTCTCCCGGATCGGGGTGGACGCCCCGTACGTGCAGATCTGGCCGTGGTTCGTGCTGGTCGGGCTCGCGTTCGGCATGGTGATCGTCGCCGGGACCGAGGCGATCGTCGGGAACGCCCCCGCGCACCTGGCCGGCGTCGCGGGCGGACTCCAGCAGACCGCCTCGCAGATCGGCGGCGTGCTCGGCACCTCGGTGCTCGGCGTGCTGCTGTCCACCAAGGTGGGGAACGTGCTCACCGACCGGCTGACCGGCGCGGGCGTCCCGGGCCCGGCGGCGGAGCGGCTCGCGGGGCAGACCGGCCTGGTCTCGCAGGGCGTCGCGCCCGTCCCGCCGGGCACCCCGGAGCCCGCCGCGCACGCGATCACCACCGGCAGCCACCTGGCCTTCATGGACGGCTTCCAGAGCTCACTGACCGTCGCGGGGGCCGTCGCCGCCGTCGCGGTGCTCGCCGCCCTGTTCGTCCGGAAGGGCAGCACCCCGGTCGAGGGCGTCGCCGTCGGCTGACCACCCCGGCCGAGGGCCGGTCGTGCGGCTCCACGGCGTTCACACCTATCGAAAGCGCCACAGCCTGCTAACCCTGGCCGGTCCGATCGTCCGTGCCGCGTCCCGCCTCCGCCCGCGGAGGGGACGCGGCACGACGCGCGAGGTGGGCGGGGGTGCGGGCGGGATGGCGGGGCCGGTGAGGCGGGACTGGCGGGATGGAGCGTTCCGGACCGGGTTTTCGGCGTACGGGCCGTACCATCCCGGCGGCCGAACTAGCCTGCCGAACGTGATGGGTGGCTTCCTCCGGCGGTATCCCATGCCGCTCGTTTTCCTCGTCCTGTTCGCCGCTACCGGGTTCGCGCAGATCTACCTGCTGTCGGGCCCCGCCCGCGCCTCGATGGTCGCGTGGGCCAGCACCAACCTGGACAACCTGTCCTGGAACCCCGTGGGCACGATGGTCGCGTCCGCCTTCGTCGCCGAGGGCGAGCGGGCGGCGCACACGTTCCAGCTGGTGATGATGGCGCTCGGGCTGTTCCCGGTCGCGCGCCGCTTCGGCAACCTGCGCGGGGTGCTGCTGGTCGCCGCCGCCCACGTCACCGGGACGGTGGTCAGCGAGGGCCTCACGGCGGTCCGGCTGGCGCTCGGCTCGGTCGGCGCCTCGGTCCGCGAGATCAGCGACGTCGGGCCGTCCTACGTGCTGTCGGCGGCGCTGCTCGCGACCATCCTGTTCGGTCCCGGCCGGGTGCCGCGCGTGCTGGCCGCCGCCGGGCTCGCCGTCCTGGCCCCCTACCTGTTGGCCGGGCTGACCAGCCTGGACGTCGCGGCCGTCGGGCACGTCGTGGCGATGGCGACCGGCGCCGCGCTGGCCGGGCTGATGGCGCTGCGCGACCGGCGGCGCGGCCGGTTCACCCTGCCCGCGCTCGCCAGGATCGGCCCGGGCCCGGCGATGTCGGCCACGTCCGCCGCCT
>NZ_QURH01001003.1 GCF_003428695.1 Actinomadura logoneensis | reverse complement strand
CCGCAGGGCGGTCGCGACCCGGACGGCGGCCGGCGACGGGCCGGACCGGGCGCCGGCCGGACGCGCCGACGTGCAGGCCGAGGCGGAGGTGCTCGGAGGATGACCAGGGGAGGCACGACGTCCCGCCGGAACGCGGTGCGCGAGGCGCTCGCGGGCTGCGAGGGCTTCCGCAGCGCCCAGGACATCTACGCCGACCTGCGCGCGGACGGCTCCAAGATCGGGCTCACCACGGTGTACCGGGCGCTGCAGGCGCTGAGCGACGCCGGCGAGGTGGACGTGCTGCGCACCGACGACGGCGAGGCCGTCTACCGGGCCTGCCGCACCGAGGAGCACCACCACCACCTGGTCTGCCGGCACTGCGGCCGGACGGTCGAGGTGGCCGGTCCCGCCGTGGAGCGCTGGGCGGACGCCGTCGCCGACGAGCACGGCTTCAGCGACATCACGCACACCGTCGAGATCTTCGGCCGCTGCGCCGACTGCCGCCCGGCGGAGTGACCAGCGCGTACGACCCTCTGTGCATAAGGCCGGCCGGCGTGCTGTGCCCGCCTCCCGCGCTCGCCCGTGGGGGCCGCTCTCCGTTCCGGGCCGTGGGCTAACCGGCGTCAGATGAGAACATCTGTGCCTGTTTTCGACACTTTTCACCAACTACACCGAATATCTCTCATGTAATAAATGTCCCCATAGCCACGGCGGGCCCGCCGATCGGGTCGTACGGGGGAGCCCTGGCGCTCGCATGTGCATGAGAGGGCGTTCATGAGAACCTCCCCCCGCCTGGCGCTCGGTGCCGCACTGCTCGCCGCACCGCTCGCCGCCGCCGTCCCGTCCGCCGCGTCGGCCGCTCCCGCTCCCACGGCCCCCGCCCTGCCGCTCGTCGCGAACCGCGCGCTCGGCGCGGCCGGCGCCCACGCGGGCGACCTGAAGGCGGCCACGGACCAGAAGTTCCAGGTCATCGGCGTGTCCGTGGACCGGGACGGCACCTCGCACACCCGGATGACACGGACCTTCCGGAACCTGCCGGTGCTCGGCGGCGACGTGGTCGTCCACCAGAGCCGGTCCGGCGCGTACCAGGGGACGAGCCTGACGCTGCGATCCGCGCCGAGCCCGACCGCGCCGAAGGTGCCCGCCTCGAAGGCGAAGAAGGCCGCGGCGGCGAAGCACTACACGCTGCGCGACGGTGGCGCGCTGGTCGTCGAGGCCCGCACCGCCGACCACCAGCCGCGGCTCGCGTGGCGGTTCAGGACCGAGGGCAAGAAGGCCGACGGGACGCCGAGCCGCGTGTTCACCTCCGTGGACGCGCTCACCGGCAAGGTGCTGTTCCGCGAGGAGACGATCAAGACCGACGCGGGCGACGGCCAGGGCCTGTACTCGGGGACGGTCCCGCTGCAGCTCACCAAGTCCGGGACGTCCTACCAGATGAAGGACCCGACGCGCGGCAACACCTACACCGGGGACGCGCAGAACAAGGCGGACATCTGCTTCCTCACGTTCTGCATCTCCCGCGCGCCGACGGTCGTCTTCACCTCGTCCACGACGCACTTCGGCGACGGGACGAACGCCAACCGCGCCTCGGCGGGCGTGGACGCCCAGTACGGCACGAACGAGACCTGGGACTTCTACAAGGAGGTCTTCGGCCGCACGGGCATCAAGGGCGACGGCAAGGGCTCGTCCAACCGCGTCCACTACGACAAGAACTACGCCAACGCGTTCTGGGACGACTCCTGCTTCTGCATGACCTACGGCGACGGTGACGGGACGCAGCTCGGCCCGCTCACCGCGCTCGACGTCGCGGCGCACGAGATGACCCACGGCGTGACCAGCGCGACCGCGAACCTCACCTACAGCGGGGAGTCCGGCGGGCTGAACGAGGCGACCTCCGACATCATGGCGGCGGCCGTCGAGTTCTACGCGGGCAACCCGGCCGAGCGGGGCGACTACCTGGTCGGCGAGCGGGTCGTGCTGCCCGGCTTCGGCAAGCCCGCGCTGCGGTTCATGGACAGGCCGAGCAAGGACGGCAAGTCGCCCGACTTCTGGTCCGCGGACCTGAAGAACCTCGACGTGCACTACTCGTCCGGCGTCGCGAACCACTTCTACTACCTGCTGTCCGAGGGCAGCGGCGCGAAGACCATCAACGGCGTCTCCTACGACAGCCCGACCTCCAACGGGCAGGCCGTCGCCGGGATCGGCCGCGACGCGGCCACGCGCATCTGGTACCGGGCGCTCACCACGTACATGACGTCCAGCACGGACTACAAGGGCGCGCGCACCGCCACGCTGAACGCCGCCAAGGACCTCTACGGCGCGGGCAGCACCCAGTACAACGCGGTCGCCGCCGCCTGGTCGGGCGTCAACGTGAACTGATACGGCCCACGTGCACTGATACGGCCCCGTGCACTGATACGGCCACGTGAACTGATACGGCCCACCGCACGGCCGCGGACGGACCGTCCGCCCGCCGGCCGGCCGTGAAGCCCGGAGCCCCGCGTCCGTTTCGTCCGGACGCGGGGCTCACCCTTTAGCTGGACATTCATCCCGAACCCGCATGACCTTCGTTCTCGCGGAGAGGCTTAGTGGGCAATCACGTCAAAACAGACCACACAGCCTCACCCCCCGGGAGACCCCCCATGCTCCTGTTCCGACGCGCCCACCCCCTGCTCGCCACGGCCTGCGCGGCGGTCCTCGCCGGCGCCGCCGCGTGCGGCGGGACCAGCACCACCGCCGGCCGCACCGGGTCCGGGTCGTCCCCCGAGCCCGGGAAGCCCGGGTCCGGCGTCCCGACCAGAATCCCGACCCGCGCGCCCGGCTCCTGCCACGCGTCCAGCCTCGACCCGGCCACCACGCGCCCGGACCCGAAGTGCACGCCGGGCGCGACCAACCCGGACGTCACGCAGGCCAACATCCACACGACGATCTGCGTCGCGGGCTACACCAAGAAGATCCGTCCACCGGTGGCCTACACCAACCGGCTCAAGAGACAGCAGATCAGCGACTACGGCTACAAGGACACCGACCCGTCCCGGTACGAGGAGGACCACTTCATCCCGCTGTCGATCGGCGGCCACCCGACCGACCCGCGCAACCTCTGGCCCGAGCCGGGCGGCAGCCCCAACCCGAAGGACCAGGTCGAGTTCAAGCTCTACAAGGCCGTCTGCGCCGGGCAGGTCACCCTGGCCGCCGCGCAGAAGGCGATGGCCGAGAACTGGACCACCGCCGGGAGACTCGTCCACTGAGCCCTCCCTCGGGACGCCCGGGCGCCGCTGCGCCGAGCCGCCGACGGAAGCGTCACGGGCTGTTGGCAGAATCGGTCCCATGGCTACCACTCGCATCGCCAACGCTCATTGGGAAGGGCCGCTCATGGGCGGCCAGGGGACGGTCTCGCTGGACTCGTCCAAGATCGGCACGTACGAGGTCAGCTGGCCGTCCCGGGCCGAGGAGCCCAACGGGCGCACCAGCCCCGAGGAACTGATCGCGGCCGCGCACTCCACCTGCTACTCGATGGCGCTCTCGCACGGCCTGGCCGGGGCCGGGACGCCGCCGGAGAAGGTGGACACCAAGGCCGAGGTCACCTTCCAGCCCGGCGAGGGCATCACCGGGATCCACCTGACCGTCCGGGCGAGCGTGCCCGGCCTGTCCGCGGCCGACTTCGAGAAGGCCGCGCAGGACGCCAAGGCCAACTGCCCGGTGAGCAAGGCGCTCGCCGGCACGAAGATCACGCTGGACGCGGCGCTCGCCTGACGCCCATCCGGCGTCCGGCGCCCACCGGGCACCGGCCCACCCGGCGTCAGCCGCCCGGCCCGCTCCGTCCGCGCCCGTCAGGACCGCGGACGGAGCGGGAGCGGGACGCCTCCGGCGCAGGCCACCAGCCGGAGCCGCCGCTCCCCCGCCGACCGCTCGGCGACGTCGCGCACGTCCCGGTGCTGGGTCGCGCGGTTGTCCCAGACGACCACGTCGCCCGGCCGCCACCGCCAGCGGACGGTGTTCTCCAGCGCCGTCACATGCCCCTGGAACAGCCGGACCAGCGCCTCCGCGTCCGCCTCGGCGCTGAGTCCCGCCACGCGCCGCGCGTGCGCGCCCAGCAGCAGCACCCGCTCCCCCGTCTCGGGGTGGACGGTCGCCAGCGGATGCTCCAGCACGCCGTCCGGGCCCGCATGCTCGATCCAGAGCCGGTCGGCGACCTCGCGCAGTTCGGGCGGCAGCCCGTCGTAGGCGGCGGCGGTGTTCGCCCACACGGTGTCGCCGCCGTAGGCCGGGACGCTCAGCGCCTGGAGCACCGACACGCCCGGCGGGCGCATCGTGTCGCTGCCGTCGGTGTGCCAGCCGCCCGCGCGCCGGGGCGCCGCGCAGCCGGACCGCACGACCGGCGGTGACGGCTCGCCGAACACCGCGGCGAGCGCGGTCTGGCCCGCGGGCCCGAGGTCGTCCTGGCCCCTGAAGAACAGGACCTTGTGGCGCAGCAGCGCGCGGCGCAGCATCCGCGCGGTCTCCTCATCACAGCCGTCCCCGGGCCGGAAGTCCGTGACCGCCGCGCCGATGCGTCCGGCGACCGGTTCGACCCTGGCGGTGCGAGTGCGGGGCGGCTCGAGCAGACGATGCGCCATGCGGACGACGCTAGGCCGCCCGAGCGCAAAAGTCAACCAATCAGGTAGGGATTATCGACTTCATGCCCGCGCCCCGCCCCCGCGCGATGCCCCTGCGCGCGGTCGGACCGGGCCGGTCAGAGAGGGCCCGGTCCCCCGAACGGCGTGGTCAGGCGGAGGGCCGGGGTCAGGCGGACGGCGCGACCGGGACGGGGTTCGGCTCGGCGCCGCCGTAGCGGCGGTCGCGGCTGGCGTAGACCTCGCACGCGTGCCACAGGTGGCGGCGGTCGAAGTCGGGCCAGAGCGTGTCGAGGAAGACCATCTCGGCGTAGGCCGACTGCCAGATCAGGAAGTTGGACGTGCGCTGCTCCCCGGACGAGCGCAGGAACAGGTCCACGTCCGGGATGCCGGGCTCGTCGAGGTACTTCGCGAACGTCTTCTCGGAGATCTTGTCCGGGTCGACCCTGCCGTCCCGGACGTCCCGGGCGAGCTGGGCGGCGGCGTCCACGATCTCGGCCCGGCCGCCGTAGTTCACGCAGAACTGGAGGGTGAGGACATCGTTCTGGCGGGTCATCGCCTCGGCGTCCTCGAGCTCCTTGATCACGCTGCGCCAGAGCCGGGGACGCCGGCCCGCCCACCGCACCCGCACGCCCATCGAGTCGAGCTGGTCGCGGCGGCGGCGGATCACGTCCCGGTTGAAGCCCATCAGGAACCGCACCTCGTCCGGCGACCGCCGCCAGTTCTCGGTGGAGAACGCGTAGGCCGACACGTAGGGGATGCCGAGCTCGATCGCCCCCATGATCACGTCGAACAGCGAGTCCTCGCCGCGCTTGTGCCCCTCGGTGCGGGGCAGCCCGCGCTCCTTGGCCCAGCGCCCGTTGCCGTCCATCACGATCGCCACGTGCCGCGGCACGAGCTCGCTGGGGATCGCGGGCGGGCGCGCCCCGGTCGGGTGGGGATACGGCGGCTGAACGGCGGCCCTGCTCAAACTGTCTCCCTGTCACTCGTCCCGCCGGGACCGGCGGGGTCGTCGGGCTCGTACCCGTCGGGCTCGTACCCGTCGTCTCGGCGGCCGTCCGCCCCGGGGGCGCCGGGCCCGTCCGGGCCGCCGTCCCGGGCGCCGGTGTCGCGCTCGACGTGGCGCAGCGAGCGGAGGCCGTGCTCCAGGTGCCACTGAAGGTAGGCGGCCACCAGGCCGCTGCACTCCGCCCGGTGGCGCTGCTCGGAGTCGTCGGCGTAGTCCCACTCACCGCGCAGCAGCGCCAGCATCAGCGCGAACGTCGGCGGGGCGGGGGTGGCCGTGCCCGGCTGGCGGCAGCGGGCGCACATCGCGCCGCCGCCCGCGATGGAGAAGCCGCGCAGCTGCCCCCGGTCGCCGCAGCGGCTGCACTCGTCCAGCGCCGGGGCCCAGCCCGCCACCGACAGCGACCGCAGCAGGAACGCGTCCAGCACCAGCCGCGGATCGTGCGAGCCGTCCGCGAGCGTGCGCAGCCCGCCGACCAGCAGCAGGAACTGCCGCAGCGCCGGCTCGCGCTCGGCGGCGGTGAGCTTCTCGGCGGTCTCCAGCATGGCCGTCCCCGCCGTGTACCGGGGGTAGTCGACGACCAGCCGCTCGCCGTACGGGCGCAGCGTCTCGGCCTGGGTGATCAGGTCGAGCGAGCGCCGCTCGTAGAGCTGGAGGTCCACGTGGGTGAACGGCTCCAGCCGCGCCCCGAACCGCGACTTGGTCTTGCGCACGCCCTTGGCCGCCGCGCGGATCCGGCCGGTGCGCCGGGTCAGCACGGTCACGATGCGGTCGGCCTCACCTAGCTTCTGGGTGCGCAGGACGACGCCCTCGTCGCGGTACAAGGTCACCCGACCATTGTCGCCCACGTGGGGGCGTGCGCCCGCCGGGGAGCACCCGATCCGCACACACTCCGCGCATCCCCGGCATGATCCACCGCCCCGGAGCGAGATCATCACGCTCCGCGACCGGATTCGGCCGCGCGACTGTGCGCGAAGTCGTGGTCCGGCTCACCCTCCGGTGACAGCGTTGTCCCATGAGATGCACCATCGTTCCACCGCACATCCTCGACCACGTCGCCCGCCAGGCCGACGACCCGGCGCTGCGCGAGTCCGCCCGCCGCAGCCTGGTGATCAGCAGCGCCCAGCGCACGCAGCGCCGGGTCCTGCCGGTCGCCCCGCCCACCGCCACCCGCGACTTCGCCCCCAACCGGACGATCAAGGACGCCGGACGGCAGGAGACGCTGCCCGGTAAGACCGTCCGCGCCGAGGGGGCCGACGCGACCGCCGACCCCGTCGTGAACCAGGCGTACGACTGGCTGGGCGTCGTCTTCGACTTCTTCGAGAAGGCCTGCCGGCGCGACTCCATCGACGGCGCGGGCCTGCCCATGATCTCGACCGTGCACTACGGCGAGGGCTACGACAACGCCTTCTGGAACGGCGAGCAGATGGTCTACGGGGACGGCGACGGCACGCTGTTCACCGAGTTCACCGGCCCGCTGGACGTCACCGGGCACGAGCTCACCCACGGCGTCACCCAGTTCACCGCCGGGCTGGAGTACTACGGCCAGTCGGGCGCGCTGAACGAGTCGGTCTCGGACGTGTTCGGCTCGCTGATCAAGCAGTGGCACCTCGGCCAGACCGCCGACCAGGCCGACTGGCTGATCGGGCAGGGCCTGCTCGCGCCGGGCGTGCGCGGCGAGGCGCTGCGGTCCATGAAGGCCCCCGGGACCGCCTACGACGACCCGCAGCTCGGCAAGGACCCGCAGCCCGCCGACATGGCCCACTACGTGAACACGTACCGGGACAACGGCGGGGTACATATCAACTCGGGAATCCCGAACCGGGCGTTCTACCTGGCCGCCGCGGCGATCGGCGGGCACGCCTGGGAGCGGGCCGGACAGATCTGGTACGGAACGCTGACGGGCGGGAAACTGCCGTCCACGGTGGACTTCGCCGGGTTCGCGGCCGCGACGGTGGACACGGCCGGAACGCTGTACGGCACGTCCGCCGCCGAGGTGACCGCGGTACGGGAGGCGTGGACCGGGGTAGGCGTCCACGTGTGACGTGAGAATCTCACCCCCCTGGGAACGGGTGGCTCTCTCGCGGTCGTGGTGAGAGCGGAGGAGGCCCTGATGAAGGTGACGGTCGTCCGGAGCGGCGGTTTCGCCGGGATCGAGCGGCACGGCCAGGCCGACAGCGCCGAGGACCCCCTGCTGGCCGGGCTGGTCGGACGCGTGGACCTGTCGCGGCTGCCTCCCCCGGGGCGCATCCCGGACCAGTTCGTGTACGACATCGACATCGACGGGCACGCCACGTCCGTCGGGGAGACGCAGCTCACGGGGCCGCTGCGCGAACTCGTCCACCACGTCCTCGGCGACGGCGGCTGACCACCACCCGGCCGCCTGGACGCCACCGGCACGCACCATCCCCCCACCTGGGAGCGCCCTCCAGCCCCCGGGACGCGCCGGAGACCACCGGGGCCGGGCCACCCGTAGCGGCCCGGCCCCGGACCCGTCCGGCGGGAAAAGGTTTCCGGGTGCCTCCCCCGCGCGGGAGACACCCGGAAAGTCTCGAACGTCAGGCCTGGGCCTGGTTCAGGAAGAGCCCTCGCCCAGGCCGACGCCCGGCTCGGGAGCCGGCTCGACGCCCGGTCCGGGGACCGGATCGGGGGCCGACCCGCGAGGTCACGGCGTCACGCTCCCCGGGCCACGCGGTTGACCGCCGACAGCATGGCCTTCAGGGACGCGGTGACGATGTTCCCGTCGATGCCGACGCCCCACACCGTCCTGCCCTCCACGTCGCACTCGACGTAGGCGGCGGCGCGCGCGTCGCCGCCCGCGCTCATCGCGTGCTCGGCGTAGTCCAGGACGCGGACGTTGACGCCGACGGTGGCCAGCGCGTCCTCGAACGCCGACACCGGGCCGTTCCCGACGCCCTCGATCTCGCGGATCTCCCCGTTCACCCGGACGTCGCAGGACAGCCGGTCCTTCTCGTCCACGCGGGAGACCGCGCGGTGCGCCAGCAGCCCGACGCGCGGCCCGTTCGCCAGGAACTCGCGCTCGAAGATCTCCCACATCCGCTCGGCGGTGACCTCGCCCCCCTCGTCCTCGGTGTGCCGCTGGACGACGCGGGAGAACTCGATCTGCAGCCGCCGCGGCAGCTCCAGGGAGTGCTCGGTCTTCATGACGTAGGCGACGCCGCCCTTGCCGGACTGGCTGTTGACGCGGATGACCGCCTCGTACGTCCGGCCCACGTCGTGCGGGTCGATCGGCAGGTACGGGACCTGCCAGGTGTACTCCTCCACCGGCTTCCCGGCCGCCGCGGCGTCCCGGCGCAGGTGGTCGAAGCCCTTGTTGATCGCGTCCTGGTGGGAGCCGGAGAACGCGGTGTACACCAGGTCGCCGCCGTACGGGTGCCGCTCGTGGACGGGCAGCTGGTTGCAGTACTCGACGGTGCGCCGGATCTCGTCGATGTCGGAGAAGTCGATCATCGGGTCGACGCCCTGGGTGAACAGGTTCAGGCCCAGGGTGACCAGGCAGACGTTGCCGGTGCGCTCGCCGTTGCCGAACAGGCAGCCCTCGATGCGGTCGGCCCCGGCCAGGTAGCCCAGCTCGGCGGCGGCGACGGCGGTGCCGCGGTCGTTGTGCGGGTGCAGCGACAGGATGACCGAGTCGCGGAACGCCAGGTTCCGGTTCATCCACTCGATCTGGTCGGCGTAGACGTTCGGGGTGGCCATCTCGACCGTGGCGGGCAGGTTCACGATGACCTTGCGGTCCGGGGTGGGCTGCCAGACCTCGTTGACGGCGTTGCAGACCTCGACCGCGTACTCCAGCTCGGTGCCGGTGAACGACTCCGGCGAGTACTGGAAGTGGATCTCGGTGTCGCCCATCTGCTCGGCGAGCTTGGCGCACAGCTTGGCGCCCTCGACCGCGATCGCGGTGATGCCGTCCCTGTCCTGCCCGAACACCACGCGCCGCTGCAGCGTGGACGTCGAGTTGTACAGGTGGACGATGGCCCGCTTCGCGCCGCGGACGGCCTCGAAGGTCTTCTCGATCAGCTCCGGCCGGGCCTGGGTCAGCACCTGGATCACCACGTCGTCGGGGATCCGGTCCTCATCGATGATCTGCCGGACGAAGTCGTAGTCGGTCTGGCTCGCGGCCGGGAAGCCGACCTCGATCTCCTTGTAGCCCATCCGGACCAGCAGCTCGAACATCTTGAGCTTGCGGTGGGCGTCCATCGGGTCGATCAGCGCCTGGTTGCCGTCGCGCAGGTCCACCGCGCACCAGCGCGGGGCCTCGGTGATCACCCGGTCGGGCCAGGTGCGGTCGGCCAGCCGGACGGGCTCGAACGGCCGGTAGCGCTGGAAGGGCATTCCGGAGGTGTGCTGCTGCGGGTACATCGGAATCGTGGTTCCCTCTGCTCAGTCCTCGCGGCCGACGCTCACGTCGAAGTCCCGCAGCGAGGGAGCCGGCCTTCTCTACAGGCCCCCGCTGCGGCCGCTAAGGAGAAGCAGTTCCGCGGACACATCGTCAAGCTAACAGATCCCATCCGCCACACGGAAACCGGGTCTCGGCATCTGAGACGCCCGCGTCTCGCGACGCGCCTGCCTGCGCCTTCACGAAGGGCGTGACGGGACGAGCACGGAGAGGCATGTCACACAGCCCTCCAGCGCCTCGAACTCGCCGATGTCCACGACCGTCACGCGGAACCCGTCGGCGGCCAGCAGGTCGGCGGTGCGCGGCGCGGACGCGGCCAGCAGCAGGTGGTCGGGGCCGAGGACGACCACGTGCGCGCCGGACGGCTCGGGCGCGACCCGCAGGGCGGGCAGCGCCGAGGTGTCCAGCAGCTCCGGGACGCCGATCAGCGTGCCGTCCGGGAGCGCGGTCATCGCCGACTTCAGGTGCAGCGCGCCCCGCACGTCCACCGAGACGACCCGCCGGCCGCCGAGGAGCCGGGCGAGCTGGCAGATCCCCTCCTCGTTGGTGCGGTCGCCGCGTCCGACGTAGACGGTGTCGCCGGCCTGGAGGACGTCCCCGCCGTCCAGGGTGCCGGGCTCGGTGATCCGCCGGACGGCCAGCCCGAGGTCGCGGACCACGCCCTCGGTCCCGGCGACCTCGGCGCGGCGGCCGGGCGCGCCGGGCCGGGTCAGCACCGCCGTGTCCCCGCACACCACGACCGTGTCCTCCACGAACACGGCGTCGGGCGCGTCGTCGGCCTCGGGGACGGCCCGCAGGCCCCAGCCCGCCGCGCGCAGCGCAGCCTGGTACGCCTCGTGCTGCCGCCGCGCGGCGCCGAGGTCCACCGGCCGCCGCTCGATGTGCGTGACCAGCCCCTCCGCCAGCCGCGGCCCGGGCCGCCGGACCAGCGCGATTCCCGCGTCCGCCATGCTCTCGTCCCTCCGGGGGCCGTCACCGGCCGCGCGGACCGGTGACGGAGTTCGGGAAAGGCCGGGGCCCGGACGAGGCCCAGCCGAGGACGAGCCTAGTGCGCGGCGGTCTCGGTCAGCGTGATGACGCCCAGGGCGTGGGCGCGGCTCATGCCGAGGAGGTGCGCCACGTGGTGCAGGGCGCGCCGCTCCGACTCGTCCAGCGGCCCGTCGGCCAGGCCGACGCGGACGCAGCGGGCCAGGAACCACTCCTTCGCCTCGACGGCGAGGCCGGTCCCGGCGCGGGCGACCTCCTCCTCCAGGAACTCGTCGCGCAGGTCCAGGTCGGTGTCGATGGACAGGTCGTCGTAGTCGGGCTCGCCGTAGCCCATGACGGCGTCGATGGCGCGTTCCCGGGCGTCCTCGTCCTCGGGGTCGCCCGCCCGCAGGACGAGCGCGGCGGCGGCGCGCATCCCGGCGGGCAGGGCGGCGGCGAGCTGCCGGGCGGTCGGGGTGCGCAGGGCGGACAGGGCGAACCGGGTGCGGCACGCGCGGCACTCGACCACCTCGCCGAGCCGCCGCAGCGGGACGACGGGCAGGAGGAAGAGGGTGAGCCAGCGGCGGGCGGACCGGCGCCTGTAGGCGCGGTCGCCGCCGCAGCGGGGGCAGTGGAAGGTCCCCTCACCCGTCGTGCGGAAGAACACCGAAAGGCTGAACACGAGCAACACCGGTCTCTCCTCCCAAAACGGACCCGTCCAAACTACCGACCGCGACCGCCTCCCGCGCCCCGGACGATCCACCCCGCACCGGCCCCTTACGCTTGGCACATGACCGGTGACATGGGACGGCCGCAGTTCCTGCCGCCCGAGGAGCCGCCGCGGGCCGCTCCCGAGGGGGCCGGGGAGCCCGGGGCGGCGGTCGCCGGCGCCCCCGCGCGG
>NZ_QURH01001005.1 GCF_003428695.1 Actinomadura logoneensis | reverse complement strand
GCGCGCGCCGGGCGCGTCGGTGACGGCGTCGACGGCGTTGCCGACCGGCCGGACCACGGCGGCCGAGGCGCGCTCGACCGGGCCGAACACCGCCTCGCCCATGCCGCGCAGGGCGCGCAGCGGCGAGGAGCCGCCGCCCCGGTAGTCGACCGTGATCATGACGAGCGCCACCACCAGCAGCGCCCCCAGCACCGTGCGGCTGCGCCGGGTGTCGTTCACCCGCGGACCTCCCGTCCCATCGTCCTAGGAGATCAGTGCCGCGACTCCGGTACCAGCACCTGGCGCAGCGAGTCGAAGTCCTCGACGGTCTTGCCGGTGCCCAGCACGACCGAGTCGAGCGGGTTGTCCACCAGGTGGATCGGCATGCCGGTCTCCTCCCGGATCCGCTCGTCCAGGTGCTTGAGCAGCGCGCCGCCGCCGGTGAGGGCGATGCCGCGGTCCATGATGTCGCCGGACAGCTCGGGCGGGCACTTGTCGAGCGTGGTCTTCACCGCGTCCACGATCGCGTTGACCGGCTCCTCGATCGCGCGGCGCACCTCCTCGGCGGAGATCACCACGGTCTTCGGCAGTCCGGACACCAGGTCGCGGCCCCGTATCTCGGCGTGCGGCTCCTCGTCGCCGCCCGGGTAGGCCGAGCCGATCGCCATCTTGATCTCCTCGGCGGTGCGCTCGCCGAGCATCAGCGAGTACTCCTTCTTGGAGAAGCTGATGATGGCCTGGTCGAGCTCGTCCCCGCCGACGCGGACGGACTGGCTGGTCACGATCCCGCCGAGGGAGATGATGGCGACCTCGGTGGTGCCGCCGCCGATGTCGACCACCATGTTGCCGGTCGGCTCGTAGACGGGCAGCCCGGCGCCGATCGCGGCGGCCATGGGCTCCTCGATGATGTACACGCGGCGGGCCCCGGCCTGGTAACCGGCCTCCTTGACCGCGCGCTGCTCCACCCCGGTGATCCCGGACGGCACCGCCACGACGATCCGCGGCTTGGCGAAGTGCCGTCGCTTGTGCACCTTCTGGATGAAGTAGCGCAGCATGCGCTCGGTGACGTCGAAGTCGGCGATGACCCCGTCCTTGAGCGGCCGGACCGCGACGATGTTGCCCGGGGTGCGGCCGATCATCCGCTTGGCCTCGATCCCCACCGCGACGATCTTGCCCGTGTTGGTGTTGATCGCCACGACGGACGGCTCGTTCAGCACGATCCCGCGCCCGCGGACGTACACGAGCGTGTTCGCGGTGCCAAGGTCGACCGCCATGTCACGGCCAAGGAACGACAGCTTGTTACCCATGAAGAAAGGGAGCCCTTCATGCTTGTCGGGCGTGCAGAGCGGCGCACCCATCGTAACGTGCCCGCGCGGCGCCGGGCGGTCGCCCCGCCGGGGGCGCGACCCCCGTTTCCGCACCCTGACCAGGCACGTCACGCGAAAAACACCCGCGCGTCCGAATGATTCAGACCCGCGTGTCTACCCACGTTACGAACCGGCGAAACGCCACCGGCCGCGTCGGGCATGACCGCACGAGCGCGACCGCGACCTTGCAACCGCGGAAGACGCACAGCGAGAACGCGGCGGGACGGACGCGCCGCGAGGGGCGACGACGCGACGTCGGTCGAACCCAATGCCGGGACGAACCGGTGGTGAGGGCGCTCGCGACGATGACGGGCGACGGCTGCGGACGCGGCGTCCATGGAACCCGGGTGCGGGGACAAGCCGGTGGCGGGAATGCGAGGCGCGGATATGCGGGTCGCGGGAGGTGCCACGGCTGGAACGCCGGTGACCGGGAGCTGGGTGGCGGGAGACGACGGGGGCGGGGAGGCGAGGCGCAGAGATCGGGCTCGCGAGAGGTGCCACGGTTGGAACGCCGGTGATCGGGAGCCGAGGAGGGCGGGAGGCGAGGCTTGAGACGTGCGGTGGCGGGAGACGCCAGGAGCCGGGACGCCGGGCGGCCGGGAGCGACGGGAGCGGGGAGGCGGGTGGCGGCAGAGGCCTCTGCCGGGAGACTCCGGTGGCGCGTGCCGGGAGAATCCGGTGGCGCGGGACGCGGTGGCGGGGGCTGCGGTGTGCCCCGGCGCGGCGAGCGCGCCGGGGCACGGATGGGCGTGTCGACGAGTGGTCCCGCGACGTGCCCGGTGCGGTCGTTCCGCCCGGCCGGGTCAGCCCAACTCGGGGAAGAACAGCTTGATCTCGCGGTCCGCGGAGTAGGTGGAGTCGGAGCCGTGGACGATGTTCTCGCCGATCTCCAGGGCGAAGTCGCCGCGGATGGTGCCGGGCGCGGCCGAGACCGGGTCGGTGGCGCCGGCCAGGGCGCGGAACGCCTCGATGGCGCGCGGACCCTCGACGACCATCGCGACCAGCGGGCCGCCGGTGATGAAGTCGACCAGGTCGCCGAAGAACGGCTTCTCGCTGTGCTCCTCGTAGTGCGCCTCGGCGGTCTCGCGGGCCAGGTGCTTGAGCTCCAGCGCCACGAGCTTCAGGCCCTTGCGCTCGATCCGCGAGATGACCTCGCCCACCACGCCGCGGCGGACGCCGTCGGGCTTGACCAGGACAAGAGTGCGCTCGGACACGGAGTTTCTCCTCAGGGAAAACGGGATGTCGTCAGTGGCACGGACCGCGCCGGGCATGGCACCAGTGCTTACCGCCCGGTGCTAACTGTACCGAGAGGCTCGCTCTGGTCCGGCTCGCGGCGGGCCGCCCGTGCCCGGGCGCGTCCGGGCGCGGCGGCCCGTCCGGCGACGGCCAGCAGGACGACGAGGACGGCGGCGGCTCCGAGCCAGGCGCGGTAGCCGTCGGTCAGCGCGGCGAGCTGGGCCTCGGCGGTCGTCGGCGCGGGCCGCAGCCATCCCGCCTGGAGCGACAGCACCACGAGCTGGCCGGTGAGGACCGCCGGGAAGCACAGCGACAGCCCGAACAGCGCGGCGGCGACGCCCGCGTACCGCAGCGACACCGCCAGCGCGAGGCCCGCTCCCGCGCCGAGCGCGGCCATCGTGACGGCCGCGACGGCCGGGATGTGCGCGGAGACCGGGACGTGCGCGGCGGCGGTGAACAGCGCGGGCAGGGTCGCAAGGACCATCAGCGCGTGCCCGGCGAGCACCGCCACCCGTCCGGCGTCCCGGGGCAGCCTCGCAGCGGTCGCGGCGGCGACCAGCGCGGCCCCGGCGCCCGCGGCGAACGGGAGGTACGTCCGGTAGGACGCGTCGCCGCCGTCGCGGGCGGCCACGGCGGCGATCCCGGCGAGCGGCGCGGCGACCGGGTAGGTCAGGAGCCCGGTCGTGACCAGCACGACGGCGGCCCCCAGCGGGCTGCCCGCCGTGGCGTCCCGGCTGCCGACGAAAGCGAGCCCGACCAGGCCGAGCAGCGCCAGCGCCGCAAGGACGAGCCGTCCGCCCGGGGACCAGCCGTAGGTGGTGACGACGGCGATGAACGCGAAGCCGGCGGCCGGGGCCAGCGGCAGGACGAGCTGCCCGCGCTCGGGATTGCGCAGGGCGGGCAGGCGTCCGCGCCGTCCGCGCATGACCAGGCAGAACGGCAGGACGATCACCAGGACGGCGGTGCTCCACGGGAACGGCGCGAGCGCGGTGCGCCAGTCGATGACGGGCCCGGCGCCGGGAGCGCCGTCCGGCAGCGGGACGCGGGCGAGCGCCAGCGGCATCGCACCGACCAGGGACGCGACGAGCGCCCCCGACCACAGCGACGCGGCGAGCCGTCCGCCGCGCTCCCAGGCGAGGACGAGCGTGGCGGGAAGGATCAGGCCCGCCCCGACGCCCTGCACCGCGCGGACGGCCCCGACGAGCGGGACCGAGTCGGCGCGTCCGACGGCGAGCAGGCCCGCCACCAGCAGCGCGACCCCGAGGGCGAGCACCGTCCGCGCCCCGAACCGGCGCGCCGCGACCGCCCCGACCGGGACCGCGGCCAGCAGCACCGGGACGCTCAGGCCGGTCGCGCGCAGCAGGTCGGCGACGCCGCTCGAGCTCAGCCCGAGCGACCGCGCCGCCTCGTCCACCACGTTGGCCGACGTGTCGGGCAGCACCAGAACCGCCGCCGGGACCGCCGCGACGACGACGGCGACCACCCCGAGGGTCGCCACCACGTCCCGTCCGCGCGAGACCGGGGGCGCGACCGGGTCGGTCTTCGCCCACGCCACGGGCCGCGGGAACTCCGTCCATTCCAGGGGCCCCGGTTCGTCCTCGGACGCACCACCGGGCGTGCCGGGCGTCGTGGTGGTCAGAGCGGTTCGGGACGGCTCGACGACGTCCGCGGAACTGTCTCTCGGGTCCTCTTCGGGCGTTGCGCCTTGGGAAGCCGGGTCGGCCCGCCCCGGCGACGCGACGTCGTCGGCGCCGCCCACCCGGACGTCTCCACCCTCCGGCGGCCTGGCCACCTCCCCCGTCCGTCCGCGCGCCAGACCGGACGTCCCTCCAGAGCGCCCAGCGTCCCCCCGAGGGGAACCGTCCGCGTCCGCACGCACCGGCACATCCTGCTCTGCCGTTCCCTCCCAAGGGCCGTCCGGCCAGCGGAGCTCCGCAGGCTCCGGCACACCGGCCCAGCGAGCCCGGCCTTCCGAGGCCGGCCCTTCCGTCCGTGACTGCGGTAGGTCTCCCCGCGGCGGCCCAGCGCGATCACCCCACGGCTCGCGAGTCGACAACGCATCACCGCTGCGCCACCCCTCGCCGTCCTGATCGCTGCTGCCGGGCGGGCGAGTACCCGAGCCAGGGGCTTCGGGCGCGTCACCACTGCGAACCCCCTTTTCCGGGGCTTCAGCGGGCGCCAGCACATCGGCGCGATGACGTCCGCCTTCCGGAGCTCTCGTCGCCTCGGACCACAGGACGTCATCCTGCGTCGGTCCGGCGGGCTCGGACCGATCTCGCCCAGGCGCCGAGGAATCGGCCGCCCGGCCATCGCCACGCCACACGTCTTCGTCCGCCGGGACACTCTCGCGATCCGACCGGGTTCCCGCGTCGCGGAAGTCCCATGCGTCGGCGTGCTTCTCTTCCCTCGAAAGCTCTAGGGGTGCGGGGACGCCTGCGCGCGGATCTTCGTCCCACGCAGAAGCCGCAGCCTTCGGCTCCTGAGATGGGATGGCGTGCCCGGACGCGTCCCTCGGAGGCCCCCCAGCATCCACCGAACCCCCGGTACCTGAGTGGTCGTCCCACGTGGAATCCGCGGGCTGCGTCCAGTACCGCCGCGGATCCGGAGCCGGAGCGTTCTGGTACTCAGCGCCCGGCCACTCGACCATCGGCGGTTGGGTGGTCGCCTCCGGCGTGGCGCCGGGCAGAGGGGCGGCCCCCTGAAGGACGTCACGCCGGGTGGGGCCATTGGGCTCCGGCCGATCCCCGCCGGGATCTGGGGCGCGGGTCGGCCCTGTCGGCCCATCCGGTCGAGGAAGATCCCACTCGGCCGGGCCGGACGGCTCCGAACGCACTCGCTGATGCCTGGAGTCTTCATGCAGCCGGACGGGCGGCTGAGCCTCGGCCGAGGGCCGCTCCTCCATCCCAGGATCTGCGGACGGCGGGCGAGGCGCTATCGGCGCATCGTGTCCCCGCGACCCGGTCTGCGGCCCCGCGCCGTGCGGCGGCTCGGTCGCGACCGGATCTACCGCGTGACGCTCTGCTTCGCCTGACGCCCACGAGGGACCAGGACTGCCGACCGCCGGGGTCGACTGAGAAAAGCCGCTTCGCGACGGTCCAGCCTCGAACGACCGAGCTTGCGACGCGTCCGCCGCAAGCGGATCTCCCGCATGTCGGTGTGCCTGGCGCGGCGGAACCGAGGCATCACGGCTGCCACCGCCGACATTCGGGTGCGGAAGGCCGTCCCGCGGCGGCTCCGGCTCGACCGAATGTGCTTGCGACGGCTCAGCCGCGAGCGGATCTGCCGGCTGTCGGTATGCATCGGACCGCGGCCCGGAAGGACCGCGACCGGCGACCATCGGGGTCGAGTGCGGAAGGCCGCCTCGCGACGGTTCGGACTCGAACGGCCCTGCTGGCGACGGATCGGCCGCGAGCGGATCTTCCGGGTGTCGGTGTGCTTCGCCCGGCGGAGCAGAGGGGCCACGACTGCCGAGCGTCGAGTTCGAGTACGGAAGGCCGCCTCGTGACGGTTCGGGTTCGGGCGGGCGCGCGTGGAGCGGCGGGGTGGTCGCGGAGTGAGCGGGCTCGTGGTGCGGCGGTGTGTGCGGGCCCTGAGCGGCGTTGGGTTCGTCTCGGGGCGGGGTGGTGGCGTTCGGGCTGGGAGGGCAGCAGCTTCCCGAGGCGACGGTGGGGTCCGAGTGCCGGAGCTCCCTGGGGCTGCTCTGCGGCGGGGCCGCGGGGATCTGCGCGTCGGGGCCGGTGAACTCCTCCGGGAGCCTCATGGTCGGGCCGTCCGGGCGAACCGGTTCGGCGGTCTCCCAACGGCTCTGGTTTTCGTCGGCGGTCGGCCTGGCGGACGCCGTTGCGTCGGGCCAAACGAGTTCGCTTCTCGGCGGGGCCACAAGGCGCTGTTCGTTTTCCCGGCTTTGCCGACTGTGCGCGCCGTGGTGCTCGTCGACCGGGGCCGGCGGGCGGGCGGTGGGCTCGTTCGCGGTCGCGGGGGCTTCCGGTGAGGGACGGTGCCCCGGGGCGGTGTCCGGCGGCGGGGCGGCGGGCCGGAGGACGTCCGGGGAGAGGACCACCGTCGGGCCGTCGGGACGGGCGCTGTTCACCGCCTCCGGGCCGTCCACCTCGCGAAACCCGGGTGCGTCCGGCTCGGCCGCGCCGCCCGGGGGCGGGGCGGACGTCGCGTCGTCCGCAGTGCCGGGCGGCAGGATCACGGTCGGGCCGTCCGGGCGGACGGGGCCGTCGGCCGCTTCCGGAGGGGTGGCGCGGACGCGGTCGACGGGCCGATCGTCCGGGGACGGGCGGCGTGGCGGTTCGCTCGAGGAGGACACGGCCTTGCTCCTACGGAAAGGCCGCCCGCCGCATCAGAGAATGATGTCCAGAATGTTCGCTATTTCGCCATGACGAATGATCGGCGGACGGAATTCGGGTGCCTTCCCCCGGGAATTTAGCGCGCCCGAGCCTTTTCCGCCTGGCGACCCAGCCAAAACGCCGTGCCCCACAGCGCGCCGAACAGCACGCCGAGGATGAACATCATGGGAACCATGAAGCCGGTCAGCAGCACCAGCACCTGCAGCACCGTGCCGACCGCGAAGCCCCACGGGCGGCCCATGACGCCGCAGGCCAGCAGGCACAGCACCGCCAGCGTGCCGCCGACCCAGCCCGCGACCGAGGCGTCCACCTTCTGCACCGAGATCGCGACCGGGATCGCCAGGCCGATGACGATGGCCTCGCACGCGAGGACGGTCGAGTACAGCCGCCGTTCGGGGTTCATCGGCCCGCTCCCACGCGCAGCAGGGTCCGCGCCTCGCCGGCGGTGACGACCGAGCCCGTGATCAGCACGCCCGCGCCCCGGTACTCGCCGGTCTCCTCCGCGAGGCCGATCGCGCGGTCGATGGCGTCGTCGAGCCGCTCGACGACGTGCACCCGCTCCGGGCCGAACGCGCCCTCGGCGATCTCGGCGAGCTCCTCCGGCGGGAGCGAGCGCGGCGAGGAGTTGCCGGTCACCACGAGCTCGGCGAGGACGGGCTCGAGCTGGTCGAGGACGCCCGCGACGTCCTTGTCGGAGGCGATCGCCAGCACGCCGACCAGCCGGGTGAAGCCGAACGACTCGGTGATCGTGTTGACCGTCGCGGCCATCCCGGCCGGGTTGTGCGAGGAGTCGATCAGGACGGTCGGGCCGGTGCGGGCGACCTCCAGCCGGCCGGGCGAGGCCGACTTGGCGAAGCCGCTGCGCACCAGCGCCGGGTCGAGCTGCCCCTCGCCGCCGCCGGTGTAGTCGTCGCCCGCGGCGATCCGGGTGGCGGCCTCCAGGTTGTGCTCGCCGCGCGTCGGCGCGCCGGACGCGAACGCTTCCACCGCCGCGAGGGCGGTCGCGGCGTTGCTGGCCTGGTGCTCGCCGAACAGCGGCAGGAAGATCTCGTCGTACTCGCCGTGCAGCCCGCGCACGGTGATCATCTGGCCGCCGACCGCCACGTCGCGGTGCACCACGCCGTACTCGATGCCCTCGCGCGCCGCGACGGAGCCGACCTCGGCGATCCGGCGCAGCAGGACCTCGGCGGCGGGCAGCGGCTGCTGCTCGACCACCACGATCTGGCCGGGCTTGATGATCCCGGCCTTCTCGGCGGCGATCTCCTCGACGGTGTCGCCCAGGTAGGCGGTGTGGTCCAGGCCGATGGGGGTGATCACGGCGACGTCCCCGTCGGCGACGTTCGTGGCGTCCCAGGAGCCGCCCATGCCGACCTCGACGACCGCCACGTCGACCGGGGCGTCGGCGAAGGCCGCGAACGCCATCGCCGTCAGCACCTCGAAGAACGACAGCCGGGTGCCCGCGCCCGTCCCACCCGTGCCTGCCGCCTCGGCGAGGCGGGCGTCGATGAGGTCGACGTAGGGCCGGACGTCCTCGTAGACCTCGACGAACCGCTCCTCGGAGATCGGCTCGCCGTCGATCGCGATGCGCTCGCGCAGGGTGGTCAGCTCGGGGCTGGTGTACAGGCCGGTGCGCAGGCCGCGCTCGCGCAGCAGCGCCTCGATCAGCCGCGCGGTGCTGGACTTGCCGTTCGTGCCCGCCACGTGGATCACCGGATAGGCGCGCTGGGGCTGGCCCAGCACGTCCACCAGGTCGCGGACCCGGTCGAGGGTGGGGTCGATGTCCCACTCGACCCCCCGGCTCATGATCGCGCCGATCGTGTCGCGGTAGCCCGGCGGCCCCGTCACCTGACTCACGTCTTGGTTCCCTGCCTGTTCAGCGGTGCCTGCTCGGCGGTCCGTTTCCACCGACACAGGAAGCCTACTCGGGCCGCGCCGCAGGGCCGTCCACCCCCGCGCTCCTGTGGATATCCTCCGTCGGATGGCCGCTGATCAGGTGTTCTTCCGCGAGTGGACGGCCCGGAGGCCGGGCTCGCGGCGTTCCGTCGTCCGTGCCCGCGCGCTGGCGGAGGCACTGGGCTCGCCGGCACTGGGCTCGCCGCCGGGCGACGTTCCGGTGCTCGCGGTGGTCGGTTCCAAGGGCAAGGGGACCGCCGCGACGTACGCCGCCGCGACGCTCGCGGCGGCGGGGCTCCGGGTGGTGTCGGTGATGAGCCCGGGGCACCGCTCGAACCGCGACCGGATCCGGGTGGACGGACGCGCCCTCTCCCCGGCCGAGTTCGCGTCCCTCGCCTCGCGGCTGGCCGCCGCCATGGAGACGCTCCCCCCGCCGACCCCGCCGTCCGACGGCTACCTCTCCCCCGCCGGGCTGTTCACCCTGGCAGGGCTCGTGCACGCGCGCGACGTCGGCGCGGACGTGGTGGTGCTGGAGGCCGGGATGGGCGGCGGCTCCGACGAGATCAGCCTCTTCCCGGCGACCGTCGTCGCCGTGACACCGATCTTCGCGGAGCACGTGGGCGTCCTGGGCGACACCGTCGAGGAGATCGCCGCCGAGAAGGCCGCGGTGATCGTCCCGGAGACGCGCGCGGTGGTCTCGGCGCCGCAGTCGGACGAGGTCACGGCCGTCCTGGATGCCTTCGGTGACGTCGATGTGGCTGTGGACGACTCCTGGGACGGTCTGCTGCCGCCGGGGCTCGGCCGGGCCAACGCGAGGACCGGCTTGTTGGCGGGTCTCCGTATGGCGGAGGTGCTGGGGCGTCCTCCCGCGGACGCGCGGCTGCGGGAGGTGCTGCGGACGGTCGTCCTGCCCGGACGCCTCTCTCCGCACGAGCGGGACGGCATCGAGGTCCTGGCGGACTCGGCGATCAACCGGACCGGCGTCGCGGCGGCGGTGGAGGCGGCCCGCGCCCGCTGGGGCACGGTCGACCACGTCCTGGTCTGCCTGCCCGACCACAAGGACCTGGACGGCGCGATCGCCGAGCTCGACGGCCTGCCGGTCACGTTCGTCCGGCTGCCGCAGGCCCATCTGCGGTTCACGCGCCCGCTGCCGTCCTCGTGGGACGTCCTCGACGCCGCTGAGCTGTCCATGGAAGCCCTCGCGGCGCGCGGGCGTCACCTACTGGCGGTCGGCACCGTGTACTTCGTCGGGCTGCTCCTGGACGTCCTGGACGCCGATGTCGAGCGCCTCTTCGTGCCCTAGCGCTCCAGGTCCCCGCGCATGCGCGGGAGGAGCTTCGCAAGGTCGTCCGCGTCGGGCGCGGGGACGTTCGACGCCACGAACCCGTACGAGCCGGACGTCGCCCAGGCGCAGTACGGATGCACGGCCGACAGCACCGCGAACGTCCCGCAGACGCCCCGGCCGACGCGCCGGAACGCCAGCACGGTGTTCGGCTTCGCCCGCACCAGGAACGCGTCGGGATCGGAGATCGACGCCGAGCCCCCGACGAACAGGATGGTGCGCGCTTCGTCGGAGTAGACGGCCGACTTCTGCCGCGTCCGCCCGACGCCCCCGCGCCGTACGGCCTCGGCGATGAACGGGTAGGCGGGGCTCGCGGCCGGATCGGTCGCGTCCCGGTGCAGGCCGCCCGCCCGGGAGGCCAGGGTGATCCGCTTCTCGGGCTTCCCGCTCCCGCCGTCCAGCAGGAGCGCGCCGCCCGCCGCCGCGATCGCGGCGGCGCAGAGGCCGCCGACCGCGCCGAGGACCATGATCTTCCGCCGTGGCAGCGCCGCCGCCGTCTCGGCGGCACGGGGCCGGGGCGCGTCGGCGACGGCCACGGGCGCCGGTGCCGGGGGCTCCGTCTCCGGCTTCGCACCTCCCCCGGACGGACCGGACGGGCCGGACGGACCGGTCGGGCCGGTCGGGCCGGACGGAGGCGGCACGTCGTCCAGCGCCTCGGCGGTCAGCCACCAGGGCGGCGAATCGCCCCAGCGGGACGGCGGAACCGGCGGATCGGGCATCGTTCTCCTGCGCTCGGACGGACGGCAGGATCGTATCCGGACACACCCCGCCCGCATGCCGGTATTCGGGATCGGGTCAGCGCAAGTAGAGCCCGAATTCCACCAGTTCGGGCACCAGCCTCGGCGGCAGGTCGCAGACGACCGCCAGGTCCTCGCCGGAGCTGAACCCGCCGGTCTCCTCGCGCAGTTCCACGGCCCTCTCCGCCTGCTCGGGCGTCAACCCGAACCGCGTCAGCTCCCGCGCCGGGACGGCGTTCACGTCGATCAGCCCGCCGTCGTCGTAGGGCCGCTGCGCGGGCGGCAGGTCGGTGCGGCCGATCCGCAGCTCGCGGGCCATCAGCGGGTTGCCGAGAGCGAGCGCGCGGGCCTCCCGGCGGCGCTGCGCGCGGGCGTTCATGTGCTGCACGGCCGCGCGGTTGGCCTGCTCGGCGCTGACCGGCTGCTGCCACGGCTGCGGCGGCACGGGCGGCAGCGGGGCCCGGCGGTTGCCCGCGACGACCGCGTGCACGACCCAGACGGGGATCCAGAGCCCGCACGTCACCACCGTCAGGACCAGGTGCAGCGCGTGCGTGGTGGCGTCCAGCCCGGCGGGCGGCGGAGGCGGCGGCACGGCGACGGGCGGACGCGGCGGAGCGGGCGGCACCGGATGCACCGGCGGCGGAGGCGGCACCGGGGCCGGCGACTGCCGCGGCGTCGGCGTCGGCGTCGGCGGAAGGTGCACGTTGACGTTTACGATCGGCGTCGGCTGCGACGAGGACGCGTCCCTCGGCGGCGCGGCGGACCGCTCCGGCTCGGCGGCCCCGCTCGACGGCACCGCGACCTGCGCGGAAGCCTCCGCCGCCCCCTCAGGCACGACGGGCACAGCATCAACGGGCGTCACAGGCGCCGACGCGGACGCAGCATGCGCGGGCGCGGTAGGCGCGGGCGCGGTAGGCGCGGGCGCGGTAGGCGCGGGCGCGGTAGGCGCGGGCG
>NZ_QURH01001002.1 GCF_003428695.1 Actinomadura logoneensis | reverse complement strand
TCCGCCCGCGCCGCGCCGGGCGGCGCGCAGACCAGCGACAGCCCGCCCTCGCGCGCGACCAGGCCGTCCCCGGGCAGCGGACGGACGACCGACGCGGACACCCCGCCGTCTCCCCGCGGCCCAGGCGCACCGTCCCGGGTCGGCCCGTGCGCGGCGTCCCGTGGGGGCGCGGTCACAGCAGCCGTCCGCCCCGGAGCCTCCACTGCACGAACGGCACGCGCATGGGCCCGTTGGAGACCAGCCAGACGCCGATCCACACGAACACGAACATCGTCACGAACGTGGACACGGCGACCTTGCCGCCGACGCCGGGGACGACACCGGCCCGCAGCAGCGCGAACATCACCGCGCCCTCCGGCACGATCGTGACCAGCCCGAACAGCGTCGGCCAGTCCTTGTCCCAGCGGAACTGCATCAGCAGGTGGTACAGCAGTTCCCAGCCGACACCGACGACCGCGACCGCGAGCAGGATGGCGTACGCGGTCCCGTAGGTCGCGGCGAGCCCGCCCGACGTGCCGGGCAGCACCGGGACGATCAGCGCGGTCAGCACCACGCCCACGGTGCCGAGCATGAACAGCCGGGTCTGGATCCGGCCGGCGAGAGTGGGGGTCACCTTCGCACAACTCCCTCTAGATCGATCGGCCCAGGGCCCACTTCAGCCACTGCCCGGTGGACCGGACCGGGCCGAGCCGCCGGACGAACCCGCGCGCGGCCAGGTCGGCGGCGATGTCCAGGGCGGCGGTCTGCATGCCCATGAAGCTGTCCACGGCGAGGAAGTGGTTGCCGCCGGTCGCGGCGCCCGACGCGTACAGCACGCCGTCGCCGCTCGCGGCGCCGAGCACCTCGAAGTTCGGCCCCACGGCGAGCCGTCCGGCCTTGTTGCGCCGCGCGCCGCCGTTGCGCAGCAGGTCGTCCAGCACGCGGTGCTCGGCCATGTCGGCCTCCAGCCCGGTGCAGTCGATGATGAAGTCCGAGACGATCCGGTTGTAGGCGCCGTCGTCGCCGCGGGTGTGGCTCAGCAGCCGTCCGTCCCTGGTCGGCTCGACCTTCTCCACCACCGCCTGCATCGGGTGGTACCAGCCGCCCTGCCTGCCCCGCCGCAACTGGCCCTGCCAGCGCCGCAGGCGGGGCGTGGTCGTGCCGCCGACGGCCTTGGAAAGCTGCCCGCGCCGCTCCGCCGACGCCTTCCGGTACTGCGCCTTGAGCTGGCCGCCGAACGCCGACTTGGGGAAGGTGAACGCCTGGTACGCCCAGCCGTCGCCGCCCTTGCGCCGCATGAAGACGCCGGGGCCGTGCGGCCCGGCGACGTAGGTGCGGAACACCTGGACGATCTGCGTCTGCAGCCCGAGCCGCTCCCGGTCGTCGATGAGCCGCTGCAGGACGCGCGAGGCGACGATCCCCGCGCCGCGCACGACGACCACGCCCGGCCGCGTCTTCAGGAACTCGTACACGTGCTCGTGCGGCTCGTAGGCGTTGACGACGCGATGGTAGTCGTTGTGCGTCTCGCGGAACTCCTGCAGGTCCGGGAGGTACTTCAGGCCGGGGTAGCCGACCGCCAGGTGCACGTACCGCGACCGGATGGCGATCCGCTTGGTCGGCGTCGTGCCCGGGGGCGGGGTGACGACCGTGAAGTAGCCGCCGCCCGCGCGGCGGCGCACCATCCGCACCTGGCCCTGCGCCAGCATGCTCCAGTAGGCGATCCGGTCGGCCTCCCGGCGCACCGTCGCGAACACCGTCCCCGCGCGCGGGCTGAAGAAGTCGCTGAGCAGCGGCTCCACCAGCACCTGCCACACCAGCGCGAGCGACTTGTCCTGCCACGCCTCGTGCAGCGCGTAGGAGGGGAAGCCCCAGATGTTGTCCGGACGGGCGCCGGCGTCCGAGCGGATCCGCTCGTGCGCGGGGAGCTGCGACACGCGGGTCAGGTACTCCCAGCTCTGCCACGGCGTCTCGCTCGTGGACACCACCCGGATCGCCGACGCGGGCGCGCCCTGGATGCGCAGCACGTCGGCGAGGATGAACGACGCCAGGCCCCCGCCCACCGACACCAGCGGGGTGTCGTAGACCGGGATGCCCGCCGCCGCCAGCGCCTGGTCGTACCAGACCGGCGTCCCGATCAGTTGCGGCGTCAGATCGCCACGGGCATGCGTGCTCGACACCTGGTGATCCCCCGAAGATCCGGCACCCTGAAAATGATCAGACATTTTTAGCAGAACCCAAGGCGATACGGCAGAACCTGAGCGAAGCGGGGCGAACCGGGTTCCGCCGGACCCGGCGAACCGGTGTCGCCCGGCCGGACGCCTGCGTTACCGTCCATCCCGACCGCCCCGGGAAGAACAACTCGATGACGCCCCGCGCCATCCTCCGTCCGTCATGTTCGACGGAGCGGACCGGCCGCCTGTTCGGGAACGGAGCAAAGTCCTTGCACGAGAACACCCTGCGCCTCATCGGCCGCGTCGAGTCGTCCCTGGCGGACCGGGCGGACGCGCCCCGGCAGCCCGACGAGGGCGCCCCCGACGCCTGGCTCGTCTTCGACGAGCGCTACGCGCCCGCGCTCGCGGACCTCACCGCGGGCACCGACGTCCTGCTGCTCACCTGGCTCGACCGCGCCGACCGCGACACGCTCGCCGTCCACCCGCGCGGCGACGCCACCCGCCCGGTCACCGGCGTCTTCGCCACCCGCAGCCCCGACCGGCCCAACCCGATCGGCCTGCACGAGGTGCACATCCTGGCGGTGGACGGTCCGCGCGTCCACGTCCGCAACCTCGAGGCGCTGGACGGCACCCCGGTCCTGGACATCAAGCCCCTCCTCACCCCGGACCGCTGACCCCCGGCCCCTGTCGCCGGGACGCCCGCGCCGCCGGGACGCCCGTGCCGCCCTGCCGCCGAGGCGTCCCGGCGATGATCATCCCGACCTTCCGGAACGCTCTAAGCTGCGCCTACCGGGACAGAAGGGAACCGAGATGTCCGCTGATCTCCACCGCCGCGCCGTCGTCGCCGACACCCACAACGATCTGCTGATGGCCGTGGTCGCCCGGCCGCGCCCGCTGTGGGCCGGGTTCTTCCGGGAGCGCTGGCTGCCGCAGCTGCGCGACGGGGGCGTGGACCTCCAGGTCCTCCCGGTCTTCATCGACGACCAGTTCCGTCCCGAGGGGGCGCTGCGCGAGACCCTCCGGATGATCGAGGCCGCCCACGTGGTCGCCGAGGGCAACGCCGACGAGGTGAGCCTCTGCCTGGACGGCGAGGACATCGACCGGGCGCTGGCGGACGGCAAGGTGGCCCTGGTCCTGGCCCTGGAGAGCGCCCCCGGCGTGGACGCGAACGTGGAGCTGTTCTCCACGCTGCACCGGCTCGGGCTGCGTGTGGCCTCGATCGCGCACTGGAGCCGCACCCCGCTCGCCGACGGCAGCGGCGAGGACGCCACCGGCAGCCGCCTGACCGCCGCCGGGGTCGAGGCCGTGGCCGAGCTGGAGCGGCTCGGCGTCATCTTCGACGTCTCCCACCTGGGGGCGTCCGGGGTCGGGCACGTCCTGGAGCTCGCCACCCGCCCGGTCATGGCCACCCACTCCTCGGCCCGGGCGCTGCGCGACCACCACCGCAACCTCACCGACGACCAGCTCCGCGGCATCGCCGCCACCGGCGGGGTGGTGTGCGTCAACTTCCTCGCGGGCTTCCTCAGCGACGACCCCGCCGAGTACACCGTGGACCGCCTCGTCGACCACATCGAGCACGTGGCGTCCGTCGCGGGCATCGACCACGTCGGCCTCGGCCCCGACTTCATCCGCGAGGTCAACCTCGAGCTCACCCCGCCGTGCTGCGAGGACCTGAGCACGCTCGCCGGGTTCGACGTCAACGCCGTCGTCCCCGGCCTGGACGGCCCGCGCGGCCTGCCCCTGGTCACCGAGGCGCTGGTCCGCCGCGGCCACGCCGAGGCCGACATCCTCAAGATCCTCGGCGGCAACGTGCACCGCCTCTTCCAGAAGGAGCTGGGCCGCCCGGCCTGAGCGGGCGGACGGATGGACGGACGGTGGACGGGCCGGGCGGCGGGCTCGCTAGACTCGCCGCCCGGCAGCCAGATGATCTTGCGGAGGAGAGCCCCTTGACGGACCTGCGAGCGGCGGACCAGGTCACCCCCGAGATCCGCGGACGCATCCAGGACAGCTTCGACCGGCAGGGGCTGATGGCCCACCTCGGCGCGCGCCTGTCGCGGATCGAGCCCGGCCGCGTGCACATCGTCCTGCCCGCCCGGCCCGAGGTGACCCAGCAGAACGGCTACGTCCACGCCGGCGCCACCAGCGCCATCGCCGACACGGCGGGCGGGTACGCCGCGTACACCCTGTTCCCCGACGACACCTCGGTGCTCACCGTCGAATACAAGATCAACCTTCTGGCGCCCGCCGAGGGCGACCACATCGAGGCGGTCGGGACGGTCCTCAAGCCCGGACGGACGCTCACGGTGTGCAACCTGGAGGTGTTCGGCGTCCGGGACGGTGAGCGCAAGCTCGTGGCCACCGGCCAGCAGACGCTCATCTGCCTGCCGAAACGCCCCGACCGGTAAGAGGCGCCGCCCCGGGCCGGCGAACCCGGCTCACGTCCCGGCGCGCTCGGCTCACGTCCCGGCGCGCTCGGCTCACGTCCCTTCGTGCTCGACTCGGCTCCCGTCGTGTCCGGGGTCGTTCGCCGCCGCTGCGGACGGCCCCGCCTCGCCCTCCGCCTGGCGCGCGGCCCGCACGCCCCTCCACAGCAGGGCCACCGCGACCACCGCGAGGACGGCCGCCAGCGCCCCGAGGATCCAGGCGTCCGGCAGCGCGTCGCCCACGCGCAGCGCCCACTCCTCGACCGCGAACTCCGCCTCCGGCCCGAGCAGAGCGGGGAGGACCACGCCCCCGTCGTAGTACAGGAACGCCGCGCCGATCGCGATGAACAGGAGGCCGCCGACCAGCGAGGTCGAATGCGTCCGCAGCGGCCCGAGCGTCAGCGGCCGGCCGCGCAGCCACCGCCGGTGCCCCAGGTCGAAGCGGTCCCAGAACAGCGCCAGGACGAACAGCGGGGCCGCCATCCCGAGCGCGTACACCGCCAGCAGCGTCGCACCGCGCACCGGCGCGCCGCCCACCGCCGAGATGGTCAGGATCCCGCCGAGCAGCGGACCGGTGCAGAACCCCGAGAGCCCGTAGACGGTGCCGAGCAGCCCCACCGACAGCACGGACCCGGCGTCGCCGCCCCGCCCGGCGACGCCTCCGAGCCGCGTGAACCCGAAACCGAGCCCGAGGATCTGGGCGGCGCCGAGGGCGATGACCGTCCAGCCGCCGATCCCGACCAGCAGGTCCCGGTGGCCGTAGAGCAGGCGTCCGGCGGCGGCGCCCGCCGCGCCGAGCGGCACCAGGGTCAGGCAGAGCCCGAGGTAGAAGACGGCGGTGCGCCCGACGAGCCGGGCGCGGTCGGTGAAGGAGTAGGCGAAGAACGCCGGGAGCAGCAGCGCGCTGCAGGGGCTGAGCAGCGTGAGCACCCCGCCGAGGAACGCCGCCGCGTACCCGACCCCGCTCACCGCCCCCTCGCCTTCGCGATGACCTGGACGAACTCCTCGTACGGCTGGGCGCCGAGCAGCGGCTTGCCGTTGATGAGGAAGGTCGGCGTGCTCATCGCGCCGACCTGGTAGCCCTCGTCCCAGTCGTTCTGGACGGCGTCCCTGGTGTCCTCGCTGCTCATGTCCCGGCGGAACCGCTCCAGGTCGGGGACGCCCGCCTCGCGCGCCCACGCCACGAGCTTTCCGGTGGCGAAGTCGCCCGCGTTGCGGCGGTGCGGCTTGGCGTACAGGAGGTCGTGGAACTGCCAGAACCGTCCCTGCAGCGCCGCCGCGTACCCCGCGCGGGCGGCGGCGCGGGACTCGGGGCCGAAGATGGGGAAGTTGCGCCATTCGATCCGCAGGACGCCCGTGTCGACGTAGTCGCGGATCAGCCTCGGCTTGGTCTCGCGGGCGAACCGTCCGCAGAACGGGCACTGGAAGTCCGAGTACTCGATCATGACCACCGGCGCGTCGGCCCGTCCGAGGGCGTAGGGGTCGCCCGCCTTCCGGTGCGGCTGACCGGGCTCACCGGACGCGGGCGGCGCCACCGGTGCGCTGGCGGACGCCGTCGGCCCGCCCGACGGAGCGGCGGCCTTGCGCTGGCCGTCGCCGCCGCTCCGGACGACGGCCAGCACGGCGACGACCAGGGCCGCGACCAGCAGCGCCGCGCCCGCGACGACAAGGCGGCCGGGCGCCGCCTTACGCGCGGAAGATGTTGCCTTACGGGTGGAAGACACTTCGTGAACACCTCTCGACGGAGGAAGCAGAGGGTGAGACGGGCTTCGGCGACCCCGGGGTGGACCATGTCCCGCACGCGGTGAGCGCATCCATCACCGCGCGACAGGACGAGGTACCGGGCCGCCCGGGAACTCAGACGCCGGACGGCGCGGGGCAGACGACTTCACCGGAGAGCCGCCGCACCGTCGCGACGGCCAGCAGCACGACCGACAGCGCCCCCAGCCAGGGCTGGAGCGGCGCCCACACCGTCAGTGCCCCCGAGGAGCCGACGAGGACGAGCACCAGCTTGTTGCAGGTCGGGCAGCCGACCGCGAGCAGGGACATCAGGCCCAGCGGTCCGAGCCGCCGAGCCGCGTCGCCGCCCTGCGGGCTCCGGCGGCGTCCGGCGTAACTGGCGATGACCAGCCCGCCGAGGACGGCGGTGAGCGCCAGGATCGGATAGTTCCACCACTGCACCGGCACCGAGCGTCCGAACAGCGGGTTGGGGACGACGTCGGTCGGCACGCCCACCGCCAGCGCGGACGCGCCGGCCGCGGCCAGCGCCACCGCCCACCGGCGGGCGGACCATAGGGCGAGCGCCCGGCCCGCCTGCCCCGTCATGGCGGACGCGGCGGAGAACGCCCGGGTGACCGGGCGCGAGAAACTCATCGGAAAGGACTCCGTTCTGTCGGATCGATGGACCGTCGCTGACGGTCTCCTAGATCCGCAGAACGCAGAGATGCCCCACATCGGGTGGAGCGGCGGGGGCGCAGCGGCCGGGGCCGAGGGCGGGCGGGCTCGAACCCGTGGCGTCGGCCGCGTACAGGGCGGGTGCGACCTGCGTGCTCGCGGCGGCGGGCGCGATGGCGGAGGTCTCGGCCACCGCGCGCTTGCCGCACTGCCCCTGCGGAGCCGCGCCGTCCGCCCGCACCGACGAGCCGTCCGCCCGCACCGACGAGTCGCGGCCCCCGTCGTCCTGCCGCACGGCCCCGGCCCGACACACCCGCGCCGACGCCCCGGACGAGAACGAACCAGGCGAGGCAGAAGAGACAGATGAGGCGGACGCGCTGCCGACGGCGGTCACGCTCTTGCCCGCCTGCGTCAGGCATCCCACGGCCAGCACCGAGACCAGCGTGACCAGGACGAGGCGCAGCAAGGACAAGGCAGGTCTCAACATGTCCCTGCGCCCCCTTCCTCGCCGCGCCCGTACCGGAGTCACTATAGGCCGGGAGACCACCGCAGCGAATCACTGCACTGCTGAAACGGTCGGTCACGCGGAACTCCGCATGGCGCGTCGATAAAGCGCCAGGCCCCATCGCGAAGAGGCCTTGCTTTCGAGGTGGCGACAATTCCGTGAATGGATTACCGTGTCCGGCTTTCAATGGGTGAGTGGCGAAAGTAAGGGTACTGTCTACGCTCTCGACGCTGACGCATGAGTCTAATTATTCGAAGATAGATGAGTTTTTGAAAAAACGCAGTGATATTTGCCTGGGTCGCTAAGGGGGCTTGATCTGAAGTGAACGTCCTTCGGCCTTTCTTGATCCAAAATGGAGCACATGTGCACCGGTGTTGACGGTTGCCGAGAAAGGACTATAGCTAGTTCTCTCTGGCCATTTGGCGGGCGCGTGCGATTATTTCCATAAGGGGCATGGGCGGGAGTGAGGTCGCACGCTTTGCTGCTTGGCGATAGGTGTGCTCGCTTTTCTTGTCTGCGCCGGTTTTGGCGTCCACGATCTCTTTTTTGGCGTTGACCCAATCCTGCCAGCTGTCGCTGAGGAATTTTTCTAGGTTCTCGTGGAAAACGGCGTGATGTTCGCCGACGGTCGTCTGCGGGAAGTTGGTCGGGTGCTCGCCTAGTGCAGCGAGGAGATGTCGATTTCCTCTCGCTGTTTGATCGATTCTGTTGGTGAGCTCCTGGTCGCTTTCGCCTGCCTTGCGCGTCGTGCAGTCAGCGTCGCCGTCGAAGACAGCGAAACACGGAACTCCCAAGGACGTCAGGATCGCGAATGGCAGGTGCATATTCTGCTTGCCGTTCACGGCGGCAACCATTATCCCGTCCCTGTTCAGGGGATCGTCTCTCATGGCGCAGCCTTCCAGGACGCCCTTGTCGGTCGGTCCTTCTACCAAGATCACCGCACGGGCGAACATCGCTTCGGGGATGGTCGTGCGATAGATGCGCGCGAACTGATCCCGGAGTTGCACTTCCGAGTATTGCTTTTGTAGCTTCGCCTGGACCGTTTCCTTGGTCGCAGACCTGACCTCGACCGCTGGCCGCCCCTCTGTGTCTAGGACGCGGGTCATCCGCCGAACTTCGTGGAACTGGTCAGCTTCCAGGAAGTATGGGCTGTGTGTTGCATACGCGATTTGCATACCGCGCACAGACTCAACGGCGAGTTGGCGCAGAACTGACGCGAAGGTTCTGGCCTGGAGGGGGTGCTGAAAGAGCTCCGGCTCTTCGATTGCCAGAAATACGGTGCGGTTGGCCTCCACAGCCTGACGCTCGGCGAGGACCCGCAGGGCAGTGATAAGCAGAGCGCGTTGGAATCCATGGCCCTGCTGGTCGATCCGGGTCTTGGCTGCGCCGTCCTCGACCGAGACTTGAAAGACAGTCTGGGGAATACGCAACTCCGGAACATGTGAGCTAACGCGAAGCCTTCGTCCAGTGGTCAGCTGTCCGACCTCTTTCGTTAGCTCGGCAGAAAGCTCGTCGAGCTGGGCTTCGAAATGTTCCGCATGAATCTTGCTGCGGTCGTTATCGAATACGGCGTGCAAAGCCTGGAGTTCTTCCTCTGCCTGACTTCGGTCTACTGCCTGATCAAGGATGCGGCCGACGATGGAACCTCTAGTGTCCTTTCCTTCTTCGGCGGCGCGAAGATCGGCGCTGACGAAAACGTAGTCAAATAGGCCTGTCATCTTTGCCTGGCCGGCGAAGCCGAAGAAGTGCCCGTCCGTAGCCAACTCGGTGGGGGTCAGTGCGTCGCGGTGTGAGGATTCCCATGCGTTCAGCGCCTCTTCAACCGCTGATGCGCTTGTAGCTGTCGGCAGGTTCAGCTGCGGCTGCTCGGTGCGCAGGGTCCGATAACGGGTGATGCGTTCGCGAGCCCCTTCCGCGCTGCGGACGCGTTCGAACGGCGGGTAGGTCATAGCGCGTCCCGACAGCTTCGCAACACCGCCTTCCCATCGCCGCCATAGCCGGACGGTCTCGGCTCCGTCTGCCGCGTACTTGCCCAGCGCCATTCGATCCAGCTCGTTGAGCTGCTCGAATTCGACTTCGACGCTGATCTGTCGTGGCTCCGCACCGACTCGGACATCGTCTTCGGAGAGCGACTGGGCGGTTCCATTGAAGAACCAATCCAGCGCCCTCAGGACGGCGGACTTGCCGACGCCGTTCGAGCCGATGAAGGTGGTGATGTCGGTGAAGTCGATCTCTACATCGTCCAGGCACCGATAGTTCTGGACTCTCACCCGTCGCATACGCACCTTTACAGCTCACCAGTATCGCGATCGACGCGCAACCGAAATCAGTCCACTCGCTGCGGACGGGACAATGAGCCCGAGTGCCGTCTAGGGGCACGCTCCGCTGTGCGACTCCATCTATCGAACCCTCGCGATGACAGCGGCCGCCGGACGGCGTTGGTGCCCTCGGCAAGGAGGCGGGCCCGGGTGTAATCGCCAGGCGAGGGAGGCGGCATTGGGCTGAACGCGTCGCCTCAGACGCTGGTGGTCTCCTGAGCCGGAGGCTCGTGCGGTTTCGGGTGACTGGACCGTGGCCCTACCAGCCGCGTTCCCACCAGGTGGGGATGCTGGGGCGTTCGCGGCCGAGGGTGGTGTCCTTGCCGTGGCCGGGGTAGATCCAGGTCTCGTCCGGGAGCCGGTCGAAGACCCGCTCGGTGACGTCGGTCATCAGCTGCTTGAAGCGGGCCGGGTCGCCCCACGTGTTGCCGACGCCGCCGGGGAACAGGCTGTCGCCGGTGAACAGGTGGGGACGGTCGGGGGCGGTGTACAGCAGGGCGATCGACCCCGGCGTGTGGCCGCGCAGGTGGATCACTTCCAACGTGCTCTCTCCGACGCGGACGGTGTCGCCCCCCTGGACGGGGTCGGACACGGGGACCGGCAGCGGGGACGCGTCGAAGGGGTGCGCGGAGACCGGGGCGCCGGTGGCCCGCACGACGTCCGCCAGGCCCTCCCAGTGGTCCTGGTGGCGGTGGGTGGTGACGACGCGGCTCAGCGGCCCGTCGCCGAGCAGCCGCAGCAGCCGGGACGGCTCGTTGGCCGCGTCGATGAGCAGCTGGTCGCCGGTCGCCGTGCAGCGCAGGATGTAGGCGTTGTTGTCGTAGGGACCCACGGCGACCTTCGTGACGGTCAGGCCGGGCAGGTCGCGGGTGTCCGGTGGTCCGCCGACCTCGACGTCGCCGGTGTAGGCCATGGCTCCTCCGATCCGTGGTTCCTCCGGTACGCATCTTCCCTCATCGCGTCCGCACGAGTGGAATGAGTCCCAGGACGCACCGCGATCGTGCTGTTTGCGGCGGAATGGCCTCACGGAGGGACGCACGATGGGGACCCGGGAGGTGGCGTTGGGCGCGATCGAGGGACGTCCCGGCGCGTTCTGGAGCCGGCTCGGCCGGTCCGACCAGCAGGCGCTGTGGGCGATGGGGCGGCGGGTCGAGGTGCCGCCCGGCGGCATGCTCTGCCACCAGGGGGTCGCCTCGCCCGCGGTGATCGTGCTGTTCCCGGCCCCGACCCGCACGACCGGGCGGATCCTGGCGAAGGAGTTCGTCGCCAACGGCGAGGGCGACGAGTCGGTCATCGAGCTGTTCGGCGCGGGGGACCTGGTCGCCGGGCTCGCGCCGTGGGGGCGTCCGCAGCGCGCGACGGTCGCGGCGCTCGACCACGTGGCGGCGCTGCGCGTGGACCGCCGCCAGTTCGGCGGCCTGCTCGCGGCCAACCCGCAGGTCGCCGCCGCCGCCATGGACGCGTTCGCGCAGCGGGACACCTACAGCGGGCGGCGGCACGCGGTGCACGTCGCCGACCATCCGCAGCGGCTCGCGCACCACCTGCTGGAACTGGCGCACCGCTTCGGCGACCCCGTCCCCCACCCGCTCGCCGCCCTCGCGCCGCACCTGCTGAGCGCTTCCGCGCAGCCTTCACCGGACGCCGCGCAGCATTCGTCGGGCGCTTCCGCGCAGCACGGCCCGGACGCCGCCGCGCCGTACGGCCGCGACGGGCAGGCGGCGCGGGGCTCCCACGGGAACGGGACGGCGCCGCCGGGCATCGCGATCGCGGTGCCGTCGCGGCTGAGCCAGGCGGACCTGGCGAACTGGGCGGGCGTCTCCCGCGAGACGCTCGTCCGCTGGTACCGCCGGTGGCGGTCGAAGGGCATCCTGCTGCCGCGCCCGCTGACCCTGCTGGACCCGGAGGCGCTGCGCCGGGAGGCGGCTCCCTGGGGGGACGAGTGGCCCGCCGTCCCGGCCCGCGAGGACGGCCCCGAGCCGGAGCCGGACCCCGGGCGGCCCGCCGGGCTGGCCCG
>NZ_QURH01001001.1 GCF_003428695.1 Actinomadura logoneensis | reverse complement strand
CGCCCCTCTCGGGGCGGGCCGTTTCCCGTTCCGGGCGAACCGGTGGCCGTTCCGTGGCGTCTGGTGGAGAGTTGTCCCTCCGGGGCGATCAAGGACAGCGGCATGGCGGCGTGGGCGGCGCGGACGATGCGGGCAGTGCGGACGATGCGGACGAGGCAGGCAGTGCGGGCGGCGGGGACGGGAGGCGGTCTCCGGTGACGGAGAGGTACACCAACAACGTCACCGGCAGCCCCCGCATCGTGGTGCAGACGGGGAAGCACGAGGGTCCTCTCAACATCACCGTGCCGTCGGCCGACGACGTCGGGCTGCCGCCGGACCGTCCGGCGGTGCCGGCGCTCGTGGCGAGCGTGCTGCTCGGGGGCCTGGGGGCCTTCCTGGCCATGCTGCCCGGATGGGCGGGGCTGCTCGGCGTGCTGCTCGTCGTGGCCGGGCTCCAGCTCGCGGGGAGCGGCGCGTACTGGATCTGGCGGTCCCGCCGGGCCAGGACGGCGGTCGCCGAGGACCGGCTGACCGCGCGGGCCGAGGCGCTGCGCGACAGCGTCCGCGGCCTCTACGAGGCGGAACTGGAGCAGGCGGGCGCGGACGCCCGCAGCGCGATCGCCGTCCGGTGGAGTGTGCCGGACGGGGTCCGGCAGGCGGCGGGGGCCGGGGACTTCCTGCGCGACGGCGCGTTCTCGCAGGCCGCGGAGCTGATCCAGAGCGTCGGGTCGCGGCGGCTGGTGGTCCTCGGCGGTCCGGGCGCGGGCAAGTCGGTGTTCGCGACCGCGCTGGCCGCGCGGTTCGCGGACGCCGAACCGGACGGCCCGGTCCCCGTCGTGGTGCCGCTCGCGGGCTGGGTCCCGGCCCGCGAACGGCTGCTGGCCTGGGCGGCGCGCCGCGTCGCCGCCGCTCACCCCGAGCTCGGACGGTCCGTCGCGGACGCCCGGCTGGTGGCCTCCGGGCTGCTGCGCGCCCGCCGCGTCCTGCTCGTGCTGGACGGCCTGGACGAGATCCCGGCGAAGGCGCGCGCGACGGCGCTGGAGGAGCTGAACCGTCCCGGATCGGCGCGGCTGCCGATGGTCCTGACCAGCCGTCCGCAGGAGTACGCCGACGCGGTGCGGGACGCCGGGGTGCTGCCCGCGGACGCGGCCGTGGTGGAGCTCCGGCCGCTGGTCACGGGCCAGATCACGGCGTCGCTGCCGCTCGCCGACGCCAGCCCCGACCCGGACGCCCGGTGGCGGCCGGTGCTGGCCGCGCTGGAGGCGGACGAGGCCGGGCCGCTCGCGGAGGCGCTGGCGTCGCCGCTGATGGTGGGGCTCGCGCGCGCCGCGTACGCGCGGGCGTCCGACGATCCCGCCGAACTGCTCGGCCTGCGCGACGCGGCGGCCGTGGAGAACCGGCTGCTGGAGCGGTTCGTCCCGGCCGCGTACGCCGACCGGGACGAGACGGGCCGCGCGGAGGCGCGCCGCTGGGTCGGCTTCCTCGCCTGGCACCTGCGCGAGAACGACGAGAACGACCTGGAGTGGTGGCGGCTGGACGAGGCGGTCCCGGCCGCCGTCCGCGCGCTCGGACCCGCGTCCGCGCTGGTCGCGGCCGGTGCCGCGGTCTGGGCGCTCGGCTACCGGATCCCGCACCGGTTCTGGGTGGCGCGGGACGTCGCGCCGCACGCGGAGTCGGTCGCGGCCTGGGCGCTGTTCCCGATCCTCGCCTACCTGGGCATCGTGACGTGGTCGCAGGTCGCGCGCGAGGGGTGGTTGATGCCGCCGCAGCGCCTGCGAGCCCCGCGCGAGGTGCGGCACGCGCTGCGGCGGCGCAGGCTGGAGAAGCAGGAGAGCGGCGCGGCGGGCAACGCGCCGGGCGGTGCGGGGCCGGGCAGGTTCTTCGCGATGCCCGGCGTCGCGGTGCTGCTCACCGCTCTCGGGATCTGGCTGGACGGTCCGCTCGGCCGGTTCGTCGCGGCGTCCCTGGTGCTGGCGGGTGTGATCGTCCTCGGCCGGTTCGCGTGGTGGTTCAGCGTCGCGTCCGAGCCCGCGGAGGAGTCCGGTCCGCCCGGGATGCTGCGCGCGGACCGGCGCGCCGCGCTCGCGCTCGGCTGGGACCACGTGCTGGGGCAGGCGTGGCCGCTGCCGCTCCTGCTGGGCACGCCGTTCCTGCTGGCGCTGCGCTGGGAGGACCGGCTGGAGCCCGCGCCGCTCGTCCTGGCGTTCGTCCTGACGCTGGCCGTCCTCTGGTTCGGCGGGATCACGCTGTCCGCGTGGGGCCGGTTCCGGGTCGCGCACGCCTGGCTGACGCTGCGCGGCCGGACCCCGCACGACCTCATGGCCTTCCTGGAGGACGCGCGGAGGCGCGGCGTCCTGCGGCGGTCGGGCGGCGGGTACCGGTTCCGGCACGGCGCGCTCCGCGACCGGATGGCCGAGCGGTACGTGGCCGAGACGGGGCGTGCGCCGCGTCCGCCGACCGGGCCCCAACTGCTGGCGGAGTGGCAGTCCATGCTCGCGATGCAGGCGCTGTGCCTGCTGATGCTGTACCTGTGCGCGCTGCCCGGCATGGACGGCGGACACGTCGTCGGGTTCGTCCGCTGGTTCCGGGCGCCTCCGGAGACGGCCGACCGCGCCGCCTGCGAGGCGCTCCGCAGGGAGGTCCGCGCCCTGGTCGCCGTCCCGCTGGAGGCGGGCGGCGGACGGTCCGGCTGCGCGTACGTGGAGGGCGACCCGCTGCGTCCCGCGGTCAGGGTCTCGCTGGACGTCGCCAGCGATCCCGGGATGCCCGACGTGAGCCAGCAGGGCCAGAACGCGCCGACTCCGAACAGCCCGCCGAAGCTCGCGTCCGCCACCGCCCGGGAGGCGTCGGCGGGGGCGGTCCTGTCGTCGCAGGACTACACGCTGGGGATCAGGTCGGAGGTCTCCGACGCCCGGATGGGCGACCGGGCGCTGTACCTCCTCGACCGGGCACTGCGGGCCTCCTCGCACTACGAGCCGAGGACGTTCCCGTGGCCGGGGCCGCTTCCGCCGCCGTCCGACGAGCGGTTCCGGCTCTACGACGCGCGGCGTCCGGCGCGGACCGTCACCGGCCCGGCGTGGACGGCGGGGGACTGGACGCGGCTGTGGGCGCTGCCGGGCCTCGGGTTCGCCTTCCGCGGGCCGGTGTTCGAGCAGTGCGTCCGGAGCGGCGAGCGCTGGTACTGCGTGCGTCCGGAGGACCGGCCGGACGGGCGGCGGACCGGCCCGTTCCAGCTGGAGGTCGGGCAGCGGCCGTGCTCCGGCCCGTGCCCGCCGCCCGCCGGGGCCGGCTGGCGGCGGAGCGACGCGTCCACCTGGTACGCCGAGCGGTGGGACGGACACGCCTACACGCTCGACGTCCATGCCGTCCGCGCGGGGAAGTCCCTGGAGGTCCGCGTCGCGACCACCGACACGCGCGCGGACGTGGCGCGCAAGACCGTCAACGACATATCCGCCCAGGCGGCCCGGTAAGCGCTCCCTTTAGGGTGGCGGCATGTTCGCTGTCACGGCCACGAGCCTCGATGCAGACAAGCCCCTGGACGGCCTCACCCTCGGCGAGCGCCCGGAACCCGCCGTCCCGGACGGCTGGACGACGGTCACGGTCCGGGCCGCCGCGCTCAACCACCACGACCTGTGGTCGCTGCGCGGCGTCGGCCTCGCCGCCGACCGGCTCCCGATGATCCTCGGCTGCGACGCGTCCGGGGTGGACGAGGACGGCAACGAGGTCATCGTCCACTCGGTGATCGGCGACCCGGCGCGCGGCGGCGGCGACGAGACCCTGGACCCGAAGCGCACGCTGCTGTCGGAGTCTTACCCGGGGACGTTCGCCGAGCGGGTCGCGGTGCCGCGCCGCAACCTGGTGCCCAAGCCCGCGGAGCTGTCCTTCGAGGAGGCGGCGTGCCTGCCCACCTCGTGGCTGACCGCCTACCGGATGCTGTTCGACCGGGCCGACCTGGAGCCCGGCGCGTCCGTCCTGGTGCAGGGCGCGGGCGGCGGCGTCGCGACCGCGCTCATCTCGCTCGCCTCGGCGGCGGGCTACCGGGTGTACGCGACGAGCCGCAGCGAGGCCAAGCGCCGGCGCGCGGTGGAGATCGGCGCGGACGAGGCGTTCGAGCCGGGCGCGCGGCTGCCCGAGCGGGTGGACGCGGTGATGGAGACCGTCGGCCAGGCCACCTGGTCGCACTCGCTGAAGTCGCTGCGTCCGGGCGGCCGGATCGTGGTGTCGGGCGCGACCAGCGGCCAGGTGCCCCCGGCCGAGCTGAACCGGGTGTTCTTCCTGCAGCTGTCGGTGGTCGGCTCCACGATGGGCACCCGCGACCAGCTCGAACGGCTCGCCCGGTTCCTGGTGAAGACCGGCGTGCGCCCGCCGGTCGACCGCGTCCTGCCGCTGCGCGAGGCACGCGAGGGCTTCGCCGCGATGGCCGGCGGCGACCTCTTCGGAAAGGTCGTCTTCACCGTCTGAGCCGCCACCCGCCGGGCCGCCTAGGGACGCCGTTCCCGCCCGTCCGCGATTTCCGCATGCGCACGCAACCTAGATGCTCTAGTTTACAACCTAGCAACCCTAGGAAGGAAGAGCGCATGCGCAGCGGAACGATCGACGTGCCGGGAGCGAGGCTGTACCACGAGGTGCGCGGGGAGGGGCCGGTGCTGCTCGCGCTGCCCGGCGGCCCGGGCGACGCCGCCGTCTACGACGGCCTGGCGGACGTCCTGTCGGACCGGTTCACCTTCGTCACCCTCGACCCGCGCGGCTACTCGCGCAGCGTCGTGGACGTGCGCGCCGAGCACACGGTCGAGGTGGCGGCCGACGACGCCCACCGGCTGCTGCTCCACCTCGGGGCGCGGGACGCCCTGGTCTTCGGCGGCAGCGCCGGGGCGATCGTCGGGATGGAACTGCTCGCGCGGCACCCGGAGACCGTCCGGCGGCTGGTGGCGCACGAGCCGCCCGCCTTCGCCGTCCTGCCGGACGCCGACGAGCACCGCGCCATGACCGACGAGGTGGTCGCCGCCCTGGAGTCCGACGGCCCCATGGCGGCGTTCGGCCGGTTCGCGGCGGCCATCGGCGACGTCATGGAGCCGCGGGAGATGCCGCAGACCGAGCGCGTCCGGTCGATGCTGGAACGCCAGACCGCGAACGCGCCGCTGATGCTGCGGTACGAACTGCGCTCGTACACCACGTCCCACCAGCCGGACGTCGAGGCCCTGCGCCCCCTCGCCGACCGGATCGTCCTCGGGGTGGGGGAGCGGACGGGCGACAACCTCCCGTCCCGCCCCGCACGCGTCCTCGCCGACCAAATCGGCTGCGACCTGCGCCTCTTCCCCGGCGCCCACAACGGCCCCACCGCCCGCCCAGAAACCTTCGCCGCCCACCTCATCACCGCGTTCGGCCTCTGAGGTCGGCGTCAGCCCAGCGCGGTGGTGCCGCGGATCATGCCGCGCTGGGGTCGGCGCCGCGAAGGATGTACACGTCGTCGCCAAAGACGGCGTTGACCTGCAGTTCACCACCGAGAGCCCGGACGTAGCGGGCAATGGCCTCGACGGTCGCGACCTCGCCCCGCTCGATCTGCGAGACGCGGCCCTTGGTCACGCCCATGCGTTCGGCGACGTCCGTCTGCGTCAGTTCCAGCGCCTTCCGGCGCTCGGCGAGCCGATACCCGTCGATGTACGCCTGAACGCGCTTGCCGGCCTCGGCCACGGCCTCCTCGCCCCCGGCCGCCGCCACGGCCTCCGCACGGAGGTCACTCCACTTCTCGAAACCGGTCACTCCCGCCCCTCCATCTCGGCTCGGCGTTCTGCGAGGTACTGCTCGAACAACTCCTCGGCCTCCGGGACGGCCCGCCGATACCAGGCGTTCCAGTCGCCGGACTTGTCCCCGCCGACCAGAAGGATCGCCGCCCGCCACGGGTCGAAGACAAAGAGGATCCTGACCGCGGAGTTCCCGGCTGATCCGGGACGCAACTCCTTCAGGTTGTGGATCCGGGAGCCTTTGATCCTGTCCACCAGCGGACGGCCGAGGCCGGGCCCCTCCTCGGCGAGCCGGTCGAGCGACCAGATGATCTGCTGTCGGGTCGGTTCGTCCTGGACGTCGAACCAGAGGCGCCATTCCGTTGTGACTCTGATCTCCCACTCCTCCATCTGCAGGAGTTTAGGAATAACTATACTTCGGCCGTGGGAACTTCGCCAGATTGCGTGGTGCTGTCGTTGCGTTGTGTGACAGCCGGGGGTGCGTGGAGCCTGTCCGGCGTCCGCACCTGGTCGCGGGGATGAAAAAAGCCCCGGAACCGTGGGTGGTTTCGGGGCTCTGGTGGGGGGCGGGGTTACGGGTCGCGGTGGAAGAGGGTGGTGCGGAGGCGGTCGCGGGTCTCGGCGAGGAGGGCCTCGGCGGCGGCCAGGTCGGCCTCGTCGAGGGAGGAGTCGGCGGCGTCGCGGCGGACGTCCTCCACGAAGCGGCGCATCAGTCGCTCCAGCTTGAGGCGGGCGACGTCGTCGCGGGAGCCGGTGACGTTGCGCCACGCGTCCTCCCAGTTGAGGCGCCACTCCTCCTTCCACGCCTCCTTCTGCTCGCGCCAGTACTCCTTCTGGCGGCCGGTGGCCTCCTTCCAGTGCTCCTTCTGGCGGCGCCACTCGTCCTTCTGCTGCCGGGACGTCTCCTTCCACGCCTCCTTGGACGCGGCGTTGGCCGGGTCGCGCATGGTGCGGGCGGCGGCGGTCAGCTCCTCGCGCAGCGACCGGACGGTCTCCCGGACGTCCTGCCGCACCTCGCGGGCGAACTCCTGCGCGGACGCGGTGATCTCGTCCTCCAGTTCGGCCAGCTCGTCCATCCGCCGCTCCAGTTCGGCGCGGCCCTTGTCGGTGAGCGAGTAGACCTTCTTGCCCTTGACGACCTCGTGGCTGACCAGGCCCTCGGACTCCAACCGGGCCAGGCGCGGGTAGATCGTGCCGGGGGACGGCGAGTACACGCCGAGGAAGCGGTCCTGGAGCAGCCGGATCACCTCGTAGCCGTGCCGCGGGGACTCCTCCAGCAGCTTGAGCAGGTACAGCCGGAGGCGGCCATGGCCGAAGACGGGGCTCAACTCGACTCCTTCAGTCTTCCAGGGCGTCGTGGGCGGGGCGCGACAGCAGCGTCACGTCGCCCGAGACGGTGGTCACGACGAGCTTGCCCGCGCCGTCGCCGAGCTTCCCCGACAGCGTGCGGGCGAGGGCGCGGTCCTGGGCCGCGAGGCCGGGGAAGGACGCCTCGACGCGGCCGGCTCCGGAACTGAGCTGGACGCGGGCCGAGGCGGGTTCGGCCAGCCGGACGGTCACCGCCCCCGCGCCGGACTGGATCTCGGCCGAGCCGTCGCCGCGCAGGGCCAGGTCGGCGGAGATCCGGCCGCTGACCGAGCGGGCCGTCAGCCGGTCCAGGGCGCCGTCCGCGAGGACGAGCTCGCCCGACGCCGAGACGAAGTCGACGGTGCCCGTGAGGCCCTGCGCCTCGACGTCGCCGGAGACGGTGTTCGCCTGGACCCGGCCGACGACGTCGTGCAGCGTCACGTCGCCGGTCGCCGAGCGCACCGTGGTCCTGGCGGCGATGCCGCTGACCACGGCGTCCGCCGAGACGACGTTGAGGGCGACGGGGCAGTCCGGCGGGACGGTCACCGTGACGACCGCGCTCGCCTTCTGGGTGCGCAGCCAGCTCAGCACGCCGTCGATCAGCTTCTCGTGCCGGACCGTCAGCATCCCGGCCTCATGCGCGACCTCCAGCGGCGGCCCCTCGACGCCGGACACGTGGACGGTCGGACGCCCCGTCCCGGCGACCACCGAGACGCTCCCGGCGATCAGCGTGACGCGCAGCGCCACGACCCCGTCGAACTCCAGCGTGGTCGGTTCGTCGATCGTCCACCGCGGCATCGCGCCTCAACCTCCGTCCGAGCGGCCATCCTGCGGACCTCTGTGACTCAACACGATATGTCGCGTTGATCGAAAGTCAAGATGTATCGCGTTTCTTTCCGGCGGAGCCCCCGCGGGACGCGGCGCGCCGCCGCCTCGGCATACCCCGCCGGGACGCGGTGTCACCCGCCTCCGGCGACCGGGGAGGAGCGGGGGCCGGGAACGGTCACTCGTCGTCGGGATCGTCGTCGTCCAGCCGGGCCATCCACGTGGCCAGCCGCTCGACCGGCGTCTCGAACTCCGGGTTCAGGTCCACGAACTCGCGCAGCCGCTCGGCCAGCCAGTGGAAGCTCACCGACTCCTCGCCGCGCCGCTCCGCCAGTTCCTCGATGCCCCGATCGGTGAAGTACATGATCCTCCGTCCCGACACGGGAGGGGGTCCCGGCGCAGCCGCGCCGGGACCCCCTCGTCGTGCCGTGCTCTTCCGCTACTTGTCGCCGAACGCGCGGCCGAGCAGCGCCTCCTGCTCGGCCTGGTGCAGCTTGGCCGAGCCGACCGCCGGGGAGGACGACGCCGGGCGCGACACCCGGGTCATCCGCAGCCCGTCGATCAGGTGCGGCAGCTTCAGCGCCATGAACGGCCAGGCGCCCATGTTCGCCGGCTCGTCCTGGACCCAGACGACCTCGGCGTCCGAGGGGTACTTGGCCAGCTCGGCCTTGATCTCCTCGGCCGGGGCCGGGTACAGCCGCTCGACCCGCACGACCGCCACGTCGTCGCGGCCCAGCTTCTCGCGCTGCGCCACCACGTCGTAGTAGATCTTGCCCGTGGTGAGCAGGACCCGCCGCACCTTCGCCGGGTCGATCCCCGGGTTCGCGTCCGGGATGACCGGCTGGAACGCGCCCTCGGTGATCTCCGACACCGCGGACGTGGCCGCCTTCAGCCGCAGCAGCGACTTCGGCGTGAACACGATGAGCGGCTTGCCCCGGCCGGACAGCACCTGCCAGCGCAGCAGGTGGAAGTAGTTCGCCGGGGTGGTCGGGTAGGCGACCGTCATGTTGTCCTGCGCGCACAGCTGCAGGTAGCGCTCGATGCGCGCGGACGAGTGGTCCGGCCCCTGGCCCTCGTAGCCGTGCGGCAGCAGCAGGACGACGCTGGAGCGCTGCCCCCACTTCTGCTCGCCGGACGAGATGTACTCGTCCACGACCGACTGGGCGCCGTTGGCGAAGTCGCCGAACTGGGCCTCCCACGCGACCAGCGCGTCCGGGCGGGTCATCGAGTAGCCGTACTCGAAGCCCATGGCCGCGTACTCGCTGAGCAGCGAGTCGTGCACGTAGAACTTCGAGGTGCCCTGGCCGAACTGCTTGAGCGGCGTGTACTCCTCACCGGTCTTGCGGTCGACCAGCACCGCGTGCCGCTGGCCGAAGGTGCCGCGCCGGGAGTCCTGGCCGACCAGCCGGACCGGGTGCCCGTCGATGAGCAGCGACCCGAAGGCCATCAGCTCGCCGGTCGCCCAGTCGATCGCGTTGTCGTCGACCGACTGCACGCGGCGCTGCAGGATCGGCTGCAGGCGCGGGTGCACCGAGAAGCCCTCCGGCAGCGTCACCTGGGAGGCGATCAGCCGCTTGACCGTCTCGGCGGAGATCGCCGACCCGGCCGCGCCGTGGTCGATCGGGATGATCTCCTCGACGTCCGGCTTGACGACCGCGCCCGGCTCCAGCGGCTTCTTGGCCGCCTCGCGGGTCTCGGTGAACGCGCGCTCCAGCTGCTCCTGGTAGTCGCGCAGCGCCGCCTCGGCCTCCTCGACCGTGATGTCGCCGCGGCCGATCAGGGCCTCGGTGTAGAGCTTGCGCACCGACCGCTTGGCGTCGATCAGGTCGTACATCAGCGGCTGGGTGAACGAGGGGTTGTCCGACTCGTTGTGGCCCCGGCGCCGGTAGCAGATCATGTCGATGACGACGTCCTTCTTGAACGTCTGGCGGTACTCGAACGCGAGCCTCGCCACCCGGGCGCACGCCTCGGGGTCGTCGCCGTTCACGTGGAAGATCGGCGCCTGGATCATCCGGGCCACGTCGGTGGCGTACACGCTGGACCGCGAGTACTCCGGCGCGGTGGTGAAGCCGACCTGGTTGTTGACCACCACGTGCACGGTGCCGCCGGTGCGGTAGCCGCGCAGCTGCGACAGGTTCAGGGTCTCGGCGACCACGCCCTGGCCGGCGAACGCGGCGTCGCCGTGGATCAGGATCGGCAGGATGGTGAAGCCGGCCTCGCCGACGTCCAGCAGGTCCTGCTTGGCGCGGACGACGCCCTCCAGCACCGGGTCGACCGTCTCCAGGTGGGACGGGTTGGCGACCAGCTCGGTGTGGATGGTGGAGCCGTCGGCGCCGGTGAAGTCGCCCTGCGCGCCCAGGTGGTACTTGACGTCGCCGGAGCCCTGCGCGGACCGCGGGTCGAGGTTGCCCTCGAACTCGCCGAAGATCTGCCCGTAGGACTTGCCGATGATGTTGGCGAGCACGTTCAGCCGGCCGCGGTGCGCCATGCCGACGACGACCTCGTCCAGCCGCTCGGTCGCGGCGGCGGAGATCACCGAGTCGAGCAGCGGGATCAGCGACTCGCCGCCCTCCAGCGAGAACCGCTTCTGGCCGACGTACTTGGTCTGCAGGAACGTCTCGAACGCCTCGGCGCTGTTCAGCCGCCGCAGGATGTGCAGCTGCTCCTCGCGGTTCGGCTTGTCGTGCGGGACCTCGACGCGCTCCTGGATCCAGGCGCGCTCCTCCGGGTCCTGGATGTGCATGTACTCGATGCCGATGGTGCGGCAGTAGGCCATGCGCAGCACGCCGAGGATGTCGCGCAGCTTCATGGTCGGCTTGCCGCCGAACCCGCCGGTCGCGAACTCGCGCTCCAGGTCCCACAGGGTGAGGCCGTGCTGGAGGATGTCCAGGTCCGGGTGGCGGCGCTGGGTGTACTCCAGCGGGTCGGTGTCGGCCATCAGGTGGCCGCGGACCCGGTAGGCGTGGATCAGCTCGTGGACGCGCGCGACCTTGGCCACGTCGTCCTCGTGCGTGGCCGAGATGTCCTTGACCCAGCGCACCGGCTCGTACGGGATGCGCAGGGCGGCGAAGATCTCGTCGTAGAAGCCGTCCTCGCCCAGCAGCAGCTGGTGGATCCGGCGCAGGAAGTCGCCGGACTGGGCGCCCTGGATGATCCGGTGGTCGTACGTCGAGGTCAGCGTCATGACCTTGCTGATCCCCATGCGCGCGAGGGTCTCCTCGGACGCGCCGGAGAACTCGGCCGGGTACTCCATGGCCCCGACGCCGATGATCGTGCCCTGGCCCGGCATGAGCCGCGGCACCGAGTGGACGGTGCCGATGGTGCCGGGGTTGGTCAGCGAGATCGTGGTGCCCTGGAAGTCGTCCAGCGTCAGCTTGTTGCCGCGCGCCTTGCGGACGATCTCCTCGTAGGCCGCCCAGAACTGGCGGAAGTCGAGGGTCTCGGCCGCCTTCACCGACGGGACGACCAGCTGCCGGGTACCGTCCGGCTTCTGCAGGTCGATCGCCAGGCCGAAGTTCACGTGCTCCGGCCGGATCAGGGTCGGCTTGCCGTCGACCTCGGCGTAGGCGTGGTTCATCTCCGGCATCGCGGCCATCGCCTTGACGATGGCGAACCCGATGAGGTGGGTGAACGAGACCTTGCCGCCGCGCCCGCGCTTGAGGTGGTTGTTGATGACGATGCGGTTGTCGATCAACAGCTTGGCGGGCACCGCGCGCACGGACGTGGCCGTCGGGACCGACAGGCTCAGGTCCATGTTCTGGGCCGTGCGCGCCGCCACGCCGCGCAGCTTCTCCTGCTCGCCCGGGGGGACGGGCGGGGCGGCGGGCTTGGCCGCCTTCTTGGCGTCCGCCTTCTTGGCGTCAGCGCCGGCCGGGGCCTTCGGCGCCGGGGCCGCCGTCGGCGGCGCGGCCT
>NZ_QURH01000999.1 GCF_003428695.1 Actinomadura logoneensis | reverse complement strand
GCCGGCGCGGCCCCGGCGCGCGGACCTACTTCGGGTGGGCGGCCGGGCTCGCGCTGCTGCTGGCGGTCGGGGTCACGGCGCTGGTCGTCGGGACGCGCGACGGCCGTCCCGCGAGCGACCGGCGCGGCGGTTCGTCAGGGGCGGCGGCGCCCGCCGGGGTGACGCCCTCGACGTACTCCAGCTCGCCGTCCGGCCGCGCCTACGCGGGGATCGAGAAGCGCGCCACGGACGCGGCGCCCCTGACGGAGGCGGAGGCGTTCCCGTCGGACGCCTCGACCGTCCAGGTGTCCCGGAAGGCGCGGCTGACCCTGCGCGGCAAGGAGCTGGGCGGCGACTGCTCGGCGGCCGTCTGGGGCACCGAGACCGCCAGGTCGCTGCGCCGCGCGGGATGCACCCAGGTCGCGCGCACGCTGTACGCGGATACCTCGCACGGCTATGCCCTGTCGGTGACGGTGTTCAACCTGGTGGACACACCCTCGGCGAACGCCGTGGTGGACGGACTGGGGCAGAACGGCGGCGGCGGGTTCGTCCGGCCGCTGTCCTCCGGCGCCGGGGACGCGCTCGCCACGTTCGGGCAGAAGGGCTACGGCGCGGCGCGCGGCGTCGCCATGGGCCACTACGCCGTGGTGGCCTGGGCGCAGCGCCTCACGGGCAGCGGAGACGCCGCGAGCGCCGCCAAGGACGAGACGCTGCTGTCCGTCCTGATCGAGGGGCAGAAGCCCCCGGCCGTCCTGGACCGCGCCGCCCGCTCCCACTGACGCCCGCTTCCGTGCGGCGCCCGCTCCCGCCGGGCGTTGATCACATCCGCATGTTTCAAACGTCCGGACCCCGGTGATGATGCTCACCGAGGTCAGGGCGTTTTCGCGGGGTCACCGGCCACTAGAGTGGTCTAAACCACGCGGAGATCACAGAGATCGACGAAGATCAACAGACCCGGACACGTTTCGCGACTTGGTCGCTTCGGGCATGATCCCGGCAGTGATGTAGTCTCATCGCACCGCAGCAGGGCCAACGCCGTCCCGTGCCTGCACTGACACCAGCCAGTGACACGACGACGACGGGAGGGTTCGATGGCCGCTGCTGCCCTCACACCGGGCCTGCCACAGAACCAGGGCCTCTACGACCGGGGGAACGAGCACGACGCCTGCGGCGTCGGCATGGTGGCCGATCTCAACGGTCGCAAGAGCCACGACATCGTCAGCAACGCCCTAACCGTCCTGCGCAACCTGGACCACCGCGGCGCGGTGGGCGCCGAGCCCGACGACGGCGACGGCGTGGGCATCCTCGTCCAGATCCCCGACGCGTTCTTCCGCGCGGTGTGCGGCTTCGAGCTGCCCGCGGCGGGCTCCTACGCGGCCGGCCTGGCGTTCCTGCCGCGGGAGGACGCCGAGCGCGCCGCGGCGGTCGAGCGGATCGAGACGCTGTGCGTGGAGGAGGGCCTGACCGTCCTCGGCTGGCGCGAGCTGCCGCACGACGCGTCCCACTGCGGCCCGGCCGCGCGCCGCGTCATGCCGCACTTCGCGCAGCTGTTCCTGACGGCCGCCGCGCACGGCCCGCACGCGGGCAAGACCGGCATCGAGCTCGACCGGGCCGTGTTCTGCATGCGCGAGCGCGCCGAGCAGGACGCCCCGGTGTACTTCCCGAGCCTGTCCAGCCGGACGATCGTCTACAAGGGCATGCTCACCACGCCGCAGCTGGAGCCGTTCTTCCCCGACCTGTCGGACGAGCGGTTCGCGTCGGCGATCGCCCTGGTGCACAGCCGGTTCTCCACCAACACCTTCCCGGCGTGGGAGCTGGCCCACCCGTACCGGTTCATCGCGCACAACGGCGAGATCAACACCGTCCGCGGCAACCGGAACTGGATGCGCGCCCGCGAGGCGCTGCTGAAGTCGGACCTGATCCCCGGCGACCTGTCCCGGATCTACCCGGTGATCGACATCGAGGCGTCCGACACCGCGTCCTTCGACGAGTGCCTGGAACTGCTGCACCTGGGCGGGCGCAGCCTGCCGCACGCGGTGCTGATGATGATCCCGGAGGCCTGGGAGAACCACACCGAGATGGACCCGGCGCGGCGCGCCTTCTACGAGTTCCACTCCACCCTGATGGAGGCGTGGGACGGCCCGGCGTCGGTGACCTTCACCGACGGCACGGTCGTCGGAGCGGTGCTGGACCGCAACGGGCTGCGCCCCGGCCGGTACTGGGTGACCGACGAGGGCTTCGTGGTGCTGGCGTCCGAGGCGGGCGTGCTGGACATCCCGTCCGACCGGGTCGTCCGCAAGGGCCGGCTGCAGCCCGGCAAGATCTTCCTGGTCGACACCGAGGCCGGCCGGATCGTCGAGGACGACGAGGTCAAGGCCGAGCTCGCCGCGCAGCACCCGTACGGGGAGTGGCTGCACGAGGGCCTGGTCCGGTTCGAGGAGCTGCCGCGCCGCGAGCGCGAGATCCCGACCCACGAGACCCTGGTCAAGCGGCAGCAGACCTTCGGCTACACCAACGAGGAGCTGAAGGTCATCCTGTCGCCGATGGCCCGGACCGGCGCCGAGCCGATCGGGTCGATGGGCACCGACACCCCGATCGCGGTGCTGTCGGACCGGCCGCGGCTGCTGTTCGACTACTTCAAGCAGCTGTTCGCGCAGGTCACCAACCCGCCGCTGGACGCCATCCGCGAGGAGCTGGTGACCAGCCTGCAGTCCACCCTCGGCCCCGAGGGCAACCTGCTGGAGCCCGGCCCGGACTCGTGCCGCCGGCTGGTGCTGCCCACCCCGATCCTGGACAACGACGAGCTCTCCAAGATCATCCACATCAACGACGAGGGCTCCCTGCCGCACCTGCAGGCCCACGTCGTGCACGGCCTGTACGACGTGGCCGGCGGCGGCGCGGCGCTGCGGGCGCGGATCGAGGAGATCTGCGCCGAGGTGTCGCTGGCGATCCAGGGCGGCGCGCGGATCATCGTGCTGTCCGACCGGGGCAGCGACTCGGCCCGCGCCGCGATCCCGTCGCTGCTGCTCACCGGCGCCGTCCACCACCACCTGATCCGGGAGAAGACCCGGACCCGCGTCGGCCTGGTCGTGGAGACCGCCGAGGCCCGCGAGTGCCACCACATGGCGCTGCTCATCGGGTACGGCGCGTCCGCGGTGAACCCCTACCTCGCGCAGGAGACCGTCGAGGACCTGGTCCGCGCCGGCGGCATCGACGGCGTGGACGAGGCCCGGGCCGTCCGCAACCTGGTCAAGGCGTACGGCAAGGGCGTCCTGAAGGTCATGTCCAAGATGGGCGTGTCCACGGTCGCGTCCTACACCGGCGCGCAGATCTTCGAGGCGATCGGCCTCGGCGCCGAGGTCGTGGACCGCGCGTTCACCGGCACCACCTCCCGGCTCGGCGGCGTCGGCTTCGACGTCCTGGCCGACGAGGTCGCGCGGCGGCACGCCCGCGCCTACCCGGCCGGCGGCAACGAGCCCGCGCACCGCTCGCTGGAGGTCGGCGGCGAGTACCAGTGGCGGCGCGAGGGCGAGCCGCACCTGTTCAACCCCGAGACCGTGTTCAAGCTCCAGCACGCCACCCGCACCCGCCGCTACGAGATCTTCAAGGAGTACACCTCCAGGGTCGACGAGCAGGCCGAAAAGCTGATGACGCTGCGCGGGCTGTTCCGGCTGAAGGAGGGCGTCCGGCCGCCGGTCCCGATCGAGGAGGTCGAGCCGGTCTCGGAGATCGTCAAGCGGTTCTCCACCGGCGCGATGTCCTACGGGTCGATCTCCGCCGAGGCGCACGAGACCCTCGCGATCGCCATGAACCGGCTGGGCGCCAAGTCCAACACCGGCGAGGGCGGCGAGGACCCGCGGCGGTTCGCCCCCGACGTCAACGGCGACCTGCGGCGCAGCGCCATCAAGCAGGTCGCGTCCGGACGGTTCGGCGTGACCAGCGAGTACCTCGCCAACGCCGACGACATCCAGATCAAGATGGCGCAGGGCGCCAAGCCCGGCGAGGGCGGCCAGCTGCCCGGCCACAAGGTCTACCCGTGGATCGCCAAGACCCGGCACTCCACCCCCGGCGTCGGCCTCATCTCGCCGCCGCCGCACCACGACATCTACTCGATCGAGGACCTGGCCCAGCTCATCCACGACCTGAAGAACGCCAACCCGGCCGCCCGGGTGCACGTGAAGCTGGTCGCGGAGGTCGGCGTCGGGACGGTCGCCGCGGGCGTGTCCAAGGCCCACGCGGACGTCGTGCTGATCTCCGGCCACGACGGCGGCACCGGCGCGTCCCCGCTCACCTCGCTGAAGCACGCGGGCGCGCCCTGGGAGCTCGGCCTCGCCGAGACCCAGCAGACGCTGCTGCTCAACGGCCTGCGCGACCGCATCGTCGTGCAGACCGACGGCCAGCTCAAGACCGGCCGCGACGTCATCGTCGCCGCGCTCCTCGGCGCCGAGGAGTTCGGCTTCGCGACCGCGCCGCTGGTGGTGTCGGGCTGCGTGATGATGCGCGTCTGCCACCTGGACACCTGCCCCGTCGGCGTCGCCACCCAGAACCCGGTGCTGCGGGAGCGGTTCACCGGCCGGCCCGAGTTCGTCGTCAACTTCTTCGAGTTCATCGCCGAGGAGGTCCGCGAGTACCTGGCCGCGCTCGGCTTCCGCACGCTGGACGAGGCGGTCGGGCACGTCGAGATGATCGACGCGCGCGACGCCGTCGAGCACTGGAAGGCGTCCGGGCTGGACCTGGCGCCCGTGCTGCACCGGCCCGAGCTGCCCGCCGGGACGTCCCTGCGGCGCACCACCACCCAGGACCACGGGCTCGACAAGGCCCTGGACAACACGCTGATCCAGCTCGCCGAGGGCGCGATCTCCTATGGCGACAAGGTGACGCTCGAACTGCCGATCCGCAACGTCAACCGGAGCGTCGGCACGATGCTCGGCCACGCCGTCACCCGCAAGTGGGGCGGGGCCGGACTCGCCGACGACACCATCGACGTCACCTTCACCGGCTCGGCGGGCAACTCGTTCGGCGCGTTCGTGCCGCGCGGGATCACCCTGCGGCTGGTCGGCGACGCCAACGACTACGTCGGCAAGGGACTGTCCGGCGGCCGGATCACGCTGCGTCCCCCGGCGGACGCGCCGTTCGACCCGTCCGGGCAGATCATCGGCGGCAACGTCATCCTGTACGGCGCGACCTCGGGCGAGCTGTTCGCGGCGGGCGTCGTCGGCGAGCGGTTCTGCGTCCGCAACTCCGGCGCCACGGCCGTCGTCGAGGGCGTCGGCGACCACGCGCTGGAGTACATGACCGGCGGGCGCGCCGTCATCCTCGGCCGCACCGGCCGCAACCTCGCGGCGGGCATGTCCGGCGGCATCGCCTACGTGCTCGACCTGGTACCCGAGCGGGTCAACCCGGAGATGGTCGACCTGGAGGCGCTCACCCCGCAGGACGCCGAGTTCGTCCGCGGCCTGGTCGAGCGGCACCGCGCCGAGACCGGATCGGGGACCGCGGCGGCGCTGCTCGCCGACTGGGACGCGTCCGCCGCGCGCTTCACCAAGATCATGCCGCGGGACTACCGGCGGGTGCTGGACGCGGCCGAGGCCGCCCGCGCCGAGGGCCGCGACGTCGACGAGGCCATCATGGCCGCCGCGCAGAGCTGAGAGGGGGACTTCCGACATGGCTGACCCGAAGGGTTTCCTGACCGCGGGGCGGGAGCTCCCGCAGCGCCGCCCGGTGGACGTGCGCATCAAGTCCTGGACCGAGGTGTACCAGGACTTCGCCCGGCCCAAGGTCGAACGGCAGGCGAGCCGCTGCATGGACTGCGGCATCCCGTTCTGCCACCAGGGCTGCCCGCTCGGCAACCTCATCCCCGAGTGGAACGACCTGGTCTACCGGGGCGACTGGCAGGACGCGATCGAGCGGCTGCACGCGACCAACAACTTCCCCGAGTTCACCGGGCGGCTCTGCCCCGCCCCGTGCGAGAGCGCCTGCGTCCTCGGCATCAACCAGGACCCGGTGGCCATCAAGCGGGTCGAGGTGGAGATCATCGACCGGGCGTGGGACGAGGGCTGGGTCCGGCCGCGGCCCCCGGCCGTCCGGACCGGGAAGAGGGTCGCGGTCGTCGGTTCCGGCCCCGCCGGGCTCGCCGCCGCGCAGCAGCTCACCCGCGCCGGGCACGACGTCACCGTCTACGAGCGCGCCGACCGCGTCGGCGGCCTGCTCCGCTACGGCATCCCCGAGTTCAAGATGGAGAAGCGCCACCTGGACCGGCGCGTCGAGCAGATGCGCGCGGAGGGCACCACCTTCCGGACCTCGGTGAACGCGGGCGTGGACATCACGGCCGACGAGCTGCGCGAACGGCACGACGCGGTGCTGCTCGCCGGCGGCGCCACCGCCTGGCGGGACCTGCCCGTCCCCGGCCGCGACCTGCGCGGCGTGTACCAGGCGATGGAGTACCTGCCCCCGGCGAACAAGGTGCAGGAGGGCGACTTCCCCGAGTCGCCCGTCTCCGCCGCGGGCAAGCACGTCGTCGTCATCGGCGGGGGCGACACCGGCGCGGACTGCGTCGGCACGGCCATCCGGCAGGGCGCGGCGTCGGTGACCCAGCTGGAGATCATGCCGATGCCGCCGCGGGCGCGGCCCGACCACCAGCCGTGGCCGACCTACCCGATGCTGTTCAAGATGGAGAGCGCGCACGAGGAGCTGCGCGACCTCGGCGGCGAGCGGCTCTACGCCATCAACACCGTGGCGTTCCTCGGCGACGAGGACGGCGACCTGCGCGCGCTCGAGGTCGTCGGCGTCGAGGGCCCCGAGACCGGGTTCCGGCCGATCCCGGGCACCGAGCGGGAGATCCCGGCGCAGCTGGTCACCCTCGCGATGGGCTTCCTCGGCCCCGAGCGCGACGGCCTGCTCGCCCAGCTCGGCGTCGAGCTGGACCAGCGCGGCAACGTCCGCCGCGACGCCGACTACGCCACCAGCGTGGACAAGGTGTTCGCCGCGGGCGACATGGGCCGGGGCCAGTCCCTCATCGTGTGGGCCATCGCCGAGGGCCGCGCCGCCGCGCACGGCATCGACCGGTTCCTCACGGGCCAGACCGCGCTGCCGTACCCGATCCCGCCGACCGCCCGGCCGATCGCCTGACCCGATCGCCTGATCGGCTTTTCGGCCCGCTGAACGGCCGGTCGCCCTCCGGGGGCGGCCGGCCGTTCAGCCGTTCAGCCGTTCAGCCGTTCAGCCGTTCTGCCGTGCGGCGGGCCGGTGGGTTAAATCTGGGAGTCTTCCGCGCGGTCTCTGAAAGCTCGCTGAGCGTGTACCGAACGGTGACCGAACGTCGAGAAGGCCGTGCCCGGGACGCGCGGTGCGGCGCGCCGGACGCCGTCGGGGCGACGTCCGGACGCCGCGGAGCCGCGTTTCCCAAGGTTAGCGGCAGGTGAAAAAAGGGATATCGCGCACCGGACCGGCCTTCTCCGCCTTTCTCCCGGCTTATAGTTGATCAGCTGCTCCGGGTATCAACGGACCGACGACGGTCGCCCGACCGCTCCCCGACGTCCGCCGGGCGGCTGCTTGAGCGAACCGCGGGCTCTCGGGCGTGGACCCGCGACACGGGGGTTTGCGCGAACGATGGGTCCACACAGCACCTGGACGCTGCTGGCGTCGGTGTTCCTGGCCGTCCTGGCCTTCGCCGGCTGCCTGGCCGCCTGGAACCGGGTGCCGGGACCGGCGGCGCTGCGGCTCGCCGGCCGGGCCGTGCTGATCGTGCTGTGCCAGGTCACCGCGCTCGCGCTGGTCGGCCTGCTGATCAACAACGCGCGCGGGTTCTACGGGACGTGGGCCGAGGTGTCGGCCGACTTCTTCGGCACCAGCTTCAACGACGGCGGCGGCACGCAGACCACCGTCGGCGGCGTGGAGGGCCACCGCCGCGGCGGCCCCGTCGGCCCCGGGCCGCTCACCCAGAAGCGCTTCAGGACCGACACGGGACGCAAGAGCCTGGAGGCCAGGTTCACCGGCCCCGCCTCGCACGTCACCGGCCGCGTCGTCGTCTACCTCCCGCCGGACTACCGGCGCGACACCCACACGTCCTACCCGGTCGTCCAGCTCTTCGGCGGCACCCCCGGCGAGCCCACCACCTGGTACGGCGACCTCGACGCCGGCAACCTGGCCGACCGGCTGATCCGGGCCCGCAGGACCAAGCCGTTCATCCTGGTGTCGGCGTCCATCAACGTCGCGGGCGGCAAGCCGAACGAGTGCACCGACATCCCCGGCCAGGTCCCCGTCGCGACCTGGCTCACCCGGGACGTCCGCGACTTCATGTACCAGAACTTCCGCGTCCGGACCGACGCCGCGTCCTGGGCCGCCATGGGCTACTCCGAGGGCGCCTACTGCGCCGTGAAGCTCGCCCTCCAGCACCCGAACCTGTACCGGACGGGCGTCGGCATCGCCGGGACCTACGAGTCCACCGACGCCGCGATCCGGCGCGACCCGAGGCTGCTGCGCGAGAACGCGCCCTACGACCTGCTGAAACGCGCCCCGGCGGTGCGGCTGCTGCTCGCCACCGGCGGCCGGGACCCCGAGGCGCCGCCCGCCGAGATCGACCGGTTCATGACGCACGTCCGCGCGCCCGTGAAGGCCACCAAGTACACGACCAGGCTCGGCGAGCACGGCACCGTCGTGTGGCGCAACATGCTCCCGTTCATCTTCGGCTGGCTCGACCACCAGGTCCCCTGACCTGCCGGTCATTCGAGCGGGCCCTTGTGCCGGGGGCCGGTTTCGGATAATTTCCGGGCGCCGGACCGGCGTCGTCCGCCGAGACCGCGCGGCCCGTCCTGCCCGTCCTGCCCTTCCTCTCGTCCGCCGCGCACGGCCGCCGTTCCGTCCGCCGGGACGGGGCCGCCCGGCGCGCGAGGTCACCCGTCCCGTCCGCCGGGACCGCGGGCCCGGTCACCCACCGCTGGGGTGGCCGGGCCCACCCCGTCACGTCGCGGGCGTCCCCTGCCCGCCGATGTGCGCCTCCGTCGCCGGTCAAGGGCCGGGAACGTTCTGACGTGCGCGGACGGGACGGCCGGGGGCGCGCCCGAGGAATGTCGGAGGGGCGGGTTAGAGTCGCGGGATGAACGTCAACGACCTGTTCGGCGAACTCTACGGGCGCATCCCGCCGCTCGTCCGCGAGGCGGTGGAGGGGCTCGACCAGACGGCGCTCGCGACCCCGCCCGACCCGGGGGCGAACACGATCGGCTGGCTGGTGTGGCACCTGACGCGCGTCCAGGACGCCCACCTCGCCGAGATCCTGGACGAGGACCAGATCTGGACGTCCGGCGACCTCGCGGCCCGGTTCGGCCTGCCGTCCGACCCCGGATTCACCGGCTACGGGCACACCCCCGACGAGGTCGCGCGGGTCCGGCCCACGGCCGACGTGCTCGTGGAGTACTACGACGCCGTCCACGCCCGCACGGCGAAGTTCCTCGCGGGGCTCTCCCCGGACGACCTCGACCGCGTCGTGGACGAGCGCTGGGACCCGCCGGTCACCCTCGGCGTCCGGCTCGTGAGCGTCGCCGACGACAGCCTCCAGCACGTGGGGCAGGCGGCCTACGTCCGCGGCCTGCTCGAACGCCGCTGACCACCCCGCTGACCACCCCGCTGACCACACCGCCACCCGGCCCGACGTCCCCGACCGCGTCGTGGACGGGCGCCGGGACCCGCCGCGCCCCGCAGCGGTCCACGCCGGGCCCGTAGGGGACCGCGCTGACCAGGCCGCGCGGCGGCCGAACCGTCGCGGGCCGGCCGCCGCACAACCTGACAGTGGAGAACCGCTCGTGACCGTCGGCATGCTGGGCCTGCGCACCGTCGTCTACCCCGCCCCGGACCTGGCCGCCGCCAAACTCTGGTGGACCGCCGTGCTCGGCATCGAGCCCTACTTCGATGAGCCGTTCTACGTCGGCTACGAGGTCGGCGGCTACGAGCTCGCGCTCGATCCCGACGGCGACCCGGCGGACGGCCCGATCGTGTACTGGGGCGTCGAGGACGCCGCCGCCGCCGAGGCGCGGCTCGTCGAGGCGGGCGCGGAGCCGCACACCCCGTGCCGCGAGGTCGGCGGCGGCATCGAGGTCGCGGTCGTGCGCAACCCGGTCGGCGACCTGGTCGGCGTGATCCGCAACCCCCACTTCGAGATTCCCTGACCCCGCCCGACCCGCGGGCCGGAGACCAGGAAGGTGAGCTTCCGATGAAGCCCGACGACGTCACCGAGCACTGCCTCGGACTCCCCGGGGCGGCCGAGGACTTCCCGTTCGGCGACCAGCCCGCGGTCTACCGCGTCGGCGGCAAGATCTTCGCGCTGCTCGCCGAGCACGCCGACCCGCCCAGCGTCAGCCTGAAACTGCCGCCGGACGAGGTCGTCGCGCTCCGCGCCGAGTTCCCGGACACCGTCCGGCCCGGCTACCACCTCAACAAGCGGCACTGGGTCACCGTCCTGCTGGACGGCGGCCTGGACACCGGCATGGTCCGCGAACTGCTCGACCAGTCCTACGACGTGGTCGTCGCGACCCTGCCGCGCCGGCTGCGCCCCACGCCGCGCGACTGACGCCCCGCCCCGCCGCCGACCCGGGGCGGGGGAGGCCGGTCACAGGTTCGGGCCGAAGGCGATGGACTGCGGCGCGGCGTCGATCGGCTTGGTGCCGGCGCCGCCCACGACCGTCGCCGTCACCTGGTCCGTGGCCGGATCGATCACGGAGACGCTGCCGGAGAGCACGTTCCCGACCCACACCTCCCGGCCGTCCGGGGTGAACGCGACCGGCGCGGGCAGCCGCCCCACCCGCACCTCTCCGGTGACCTTGCGGGCGGCGAGGTCCAGCACCGCGACCGAGCCCGCGTTCATCCGCGCCACGTACGCCTTGCGGCCGTCCGGCGCCACCGCCACCCCCCACGGCTGGTCGGGCGTGGCGATCTTCGCGGTGACCCGGCCGGACGCGGCGTCCACCAGCCACGTCCGGCCGCCGCGCGGATCGGTGACCAGGAGCCGCCCGCCGTCAGGGGTGACCGCGACGCCCTGCGCGGCGGGCGCGGCCCCGATCTTCCGGACGACCTTGCCGGACGCGGTGTCGATCACGCCGACCCCGCCCGCGAACGTGACGTACGCGCGGCGCCCGTCGCGGGAGAAGGCGATCTGGCGCGGCGCGGTCCCCACCCGGATCGTCCGGGTGACCCGGTCGGTGCCGGTGTCGATGACCTTCACCTCGTCCGAGCCGCCCGGGCCGGTGTCCCCGCCGGTCACCGCCGCGTACACCGAGCGCCCGCCGGGCGCGACCGCCACCGCCTGCGGGTACGGCCCCACGGGGATCTTCCGCGCCCTGCCGGACGCCACGTCCACCACCGCCACGTCGTACTGCCCGGTGTCGGCGACATAGACCTTCCGGCCGTCCGGCGTCACCGCGACGCCGCGCGCCGCGTCCGTCCGGATCCTCGTCGCGACGACCGCGTGCGTCGCGACGTCCACCTGCGCGATCCGGCCCTGCGACGACAGCGCCACGAACCCCTGGAGCGCGCCCGGCTCGTTCCGCAGCCGTTTCTGCGCGCCGGGCTCGGGCGTCCAGGCGTCCGGGTTCGGCGGGGTGTTCGCCGGATGCGGCGGCGGGGGCGTCGGCCGGTCCACCAGGCCCAGCGCGCCCGCCGCCGGCCACGCCGCGCCCGCCAGGGCCAGCAGGCCCGCCGCGAGCCCGGCCCGCCGATCGATCCTGAGCGGCAT
>NZ_QURH01001000.1 GCF_003428695.1 Actinomadura logoneensis | reverse complement strand
GGTGCCCGCGCGGGCGCAGCCCGTCCGGCCCACCCGCCGGACCGCCCGCGCGGGCGCCCCGGGACCGCTCCGGACCCGCGCACACCTCCGAAGAGTTGGGTATTGCCCGGTCGTGGGCGCGGTCCCCCCAGCACAGAACTGATCCGTCAGACCCGCCGGTCCGTCCGGACCGGCGGCCCCACCCCACGAAGGAGGGGTCCGCACGATGTCGCCGAGCACCACCCCCGTCCAGGGCCGCGCGCCGCGGCGTCCGGGCGTGCTGGCCGTCGACGAGGGCACCACCGGGACCCGGGCGGGCGTCGTCCGGCAGGACGGCTCGGTGGCGCACGTCGTCTACCGGCCGATCGGCGTGGACCACCCCGACCACGACTCGGTGGAGCAGGACGCCGCCGAGATCTGGACCGCCACCCTGGCGGTCTGCCGGGAGGCCCTGGCCGCCGCGCACGCGGACGGCGTCGAGGTCACGGCCGTGGCGCTGTCCACGCAGCGCGCCACCGCCGTCCTCTGGGACCGCGCGACCGGCCGCCCGCTCGCCCCGGCCGTCGTCTGGCAGGACCGCCGGCACGCCGGCGACCTGCTCGCCTTCGAGGCCGACTGGGACGCCGACCTGCTCGCCCGGACGGGCCGTCCGGTCGGCAGCCGCTCGCCGTTCTACTGGGCGGCGCGGCAGATCGCCGGGAACCCGCGCGTCCGCGACGCCGCCGAGGACGGCCGCCTGCTGTTCGGCACGGTCGACACCTGGCTCGCCTGGAACCTCACCGGCGGGACGGCGTACGCCACGACCCCCACCAACGCCTGCTCCACCGGCGGCTACCTGCTGCGCGAGCACGCCTGGCACACCGACTGGATCGAACGGCTCGGGTTCCCCGCCCGGCTGCTGCCCGGGCTGCGCTCCGACGACGAGGTCCTCGGCGTGACCGACGAGGGCGTCCTCGGCCTCGCCGTGCCGATCGCCGCGTCCATGGGCGACCAGCACGCCGCCCTGATCGCGCTCGGCGGCCTGGAGGCGGGCGACGCCATGTGCATGTACGGCACCGGCACGTTCGCCGACGCCGCCACCGGCACCGAGGTCTACCCGCCCGTCCCCGGCGCGGACGGCGTCCTCGCGCACGTCGGACGGCGCGAGGGCGACACCACGCAGTTCAGCCTGGAGGCGTACTGCTCCACGACCGGCTCGGCGCTCCGCTGGTTCTGCGAGGACCTGGGGTTCTTCCAGACCCCGGCGGAGATCAGCGCGCTGGCCGCCCGGGCGGACTCGTCCGGCGGGGCGTGGTTCGTGCCCGCCCTCGCCGGGGTCCGCACCCCGCGCTGGAGCCCGCGCGCGACGGCCGCGCTGTCCGGGCTGACCCTCGCGACCGGCCGCGCCGAGCTCGCGCGCGCGGTCCTGGAGGGCATCGCGCACTCGGTGTGCGACCTGGTGGACGGCGTGACCGCCACCACCGGCGCGCCGCTGCGCCGCATCCGGGTCGGCGGCGGCGTCGCGGGCAGCGACACGCTGATGCAGATCCAGGCCGACCTCATCGGGCTGCCGCTGGAGCGCGACGCCGACTCGGCGACCGCGAGCCTGCGCGGCACCGCCTACCTGGCCGGGGCCCGGCAGGGCCTCTGGCCGTCCCTGCGGACCATCGTGGAGGCGCAGCCGGTCGGCCGCGTCTTCGAACCGGCGCTCGGCCCGGCGGAGCGCGACGGGAGGCGGGCCGCGTGGCGGGCCGTCCTCGCGCCGCGCCTCGCCGGGGCCGCCGGCGAGCACCAGACCGGCTGACGCGCCTCCCGAGCGTCCCGGCACCCGTGAACCACCCAGGAGTTGATGTCGTGATCACCATGCCCGCCCGCAGGCCGAGCCGGAAGGCGGCGGCCACCCGAGCCCGCCCGCTGGCGCTGGACCGCGCGTCCGCGCTGCGCCGGCTGGCCGACGAGTCCTTCGACCTGCTGGTGGTCGGCGGCGGCGTGACCGGCGCGTACACCGCGCTGGACGCCGTGTCCCGGGGCCTGCGGGTCGCGCTGGTCGAGAAGGACGACTTCGCGTCGGGCACGTCGTCGAAGTCGTCCAAGATGGTGCACGGCGGGCTCCGCTACATCGAGCAGGGCAACCTGGGACTCGTCCGGCACTCGCTGCTGGAGCGGCAGCGGTTCCGGAAGAACGCGCCGCACCTGGTGCACCGCCTCCCGTTCCTGTTCCCGCTGCTCAAGCGGGACGGCGTGTTCGACCCGCGGCTGGCCAAGGCGTTCGAGGGCCTGCTGTGGACCTACGACCTGCTCGGCGGCTGGCGGATCGGCCGGCTGCACCAGCGGCTGACCGTGAACGAGGTGCTCGCGCACGCGCCGACGCTGCGCGCCGAGCAGCTCACCGGCGGCCTGCTGTACTTCGACAGCCGCGCCGACGACGCCCGGCTGACGCTGACGATCGTCCGGACGGCGGCGGCGCTCGGCGCGACCGTCCTGAACGGGACGAAGGTCGAGAACGTCACGACGGACGCGTCCGGACGGGTGACCGGCGCGCGGGTCGCGGCGGACGGCGAGGAGTTCGACGTCCGCGCCGCGGCCGTGGTGAACGCGACCGGCGTGTGGAGCGACGCCCTGGACGCGATGGCCGAGCCGGGCCGCGACCCCCAGGTCAGGCCCGCCAAGGGCGTCCACATCGTGGTGCCGTGGAGCAAGCTGCGCATCGACTGCACCGTGACCGTCCCGATCCCCGGACGGGCCCGCCGCGCGACCTGCACCCGCTGGGGCGACGCCGTCGTCCTCGGCACCACCGACGAGGACTACCGGGGGTCGCTGGAGGACGTCCTGTGCACCAAGGAGGAGATGGACTTCCTCCTGGAGGGCGCGAACACGGCGTTCGACGTGCGGCTCACCCCGGACGACGTGCTCGGCAGCATCGCCGGGCTGCGTCCGCTGGTCGGCGGCAAGGAGGGCGCGACGCTCGACATGAGCCGCGACCACCGGATCACGGTCGGCCGGGGCGGCATGGTCACCGTCACCGGCGGCAAGCTCACCACCAGCCGCCACATGGGCGAGCTGGTCGTGGACGAGGTGATGAAGGTCCTGGGCCGCAAGGGCCGCAGCCGCACCGTGAACCTGCCGCTGCTCGGCGGCGCGGGCTACGACGCCGAGGCCGTCGCCGCGTCCGGCGGGATCGCCGCGCACCTGGGCGAGCGGTACGGCACCGAGGCCCGGTTCGTGCACGACCTGATCGCCGAGGACGCCTCGCTCGCCGAGCCCGTCGTCCCCGGGATGCCCTACACCAGGGCCGAGGTCGTCTACGCGGCGCGCTGCGAGCTGGCCCGGTCGGTGGACGACGTGCTGTCCCGCCGCACCCGCGCCCGGCTGTTCGGCCGGGACGCGTCCGCCGAGGCCGCCCAGGCCGTCGGCGAGCTGCTCGGCGCCGAACTCGGCCTCACCCCCCAGCAGATCGACGCGCAGGTCGCGGAGTACCGCGCCGCCGTCGCCCACGAGAAGTCCGTCCTGCTCGAAGGAGTCTCCGCATGATCAGCCGTCAGACGATCACCCACCCGTTCAACCGGGGCGACTACGTGGTCGGCGCGCCGAGCCCGTCCCGCTGGGCGAAGACGACGCCGGTCGGGGACGGCCCGGCGGCCCTCCAGGGCGAGGTCGTGACCGTCCCGGACGCGGTCGTCGAGGCCCTGCGCGGCGCGGCGAAGGCCGTCCACACCGCGCGGGACGAGGTCGTCGCCCGCACCCGCGACTGGTGGGCCGGGTCCATGATCGGCGAGACCGACGGGCGCCCCGCGACCCCGGACGCGGTGGTCGTGGAGGCCGCCGACGCCGACCAGGTCGCGGCCGTCCTGCGGATCTGCCACGAGCACGGCGTCCCGGTCACGCCGTCCGCCGGGCGCAGCAACGTCACGGGCGCGGCCCTGCCGGTGTTCGGCGGCGTCGTCCTGGACCTGTGCGGCCTGAACCAGATCACCTCCTTCGACAAGGAGTCGCTGATCGTGGACGTCCAGGCGGGCATGTTCGGCGACCTCTTCGAGAAGCAGTTGCAGGAGGAGTTCGGGGCGACGACCGGGCACTGGCCGTCCGCGTTCGCCATCTCCACGGTCGGCGGCTGGATCGCCTGCCGCGGCGCCGGGCAGCTCTCCACCCGCTACGGCAAGATCGAGGACATGGTGCTCGGCGTGGACGTCGTGCACGCCGACGGCACCCGCGCCACCTACGGCGACTACCCGCGCGCCGCGACCGGCCCCGACCTGCGGCAGCTCTTCGTCGGGTCCGAGGGCACGCTCGGCGTGATCGTCGCGGCGCGGCTGCGCGTCCACCCGCTGCCGGAGTACGCGAACGCGCTCGCGTTCGGGTTCGAGACGTTCGCCGAGGGCCTGGACGCCTGCCGCAAGATCCTCCAGCGCGGCGCGACCCCCGCCGTCCTGCGGCTCTACGACAAGCTGGAGAGCGGCGTCCACTTCGGCCACCCGGACACCAACCTGCTGCTCATCGCGGACGAGGGCGACCCCGAGCTCGTCGACGCCGGGCTGCGGATCAGCGACGCCGTCTGCCGCGAGACCGGCGGCGTCGAGCTGGACGGCAAGGCCGTGTTCGAGCGCTGGCTGGACGAGCGGATGCTGGTCGGCAAGTCCGCCGACGGGTTCAAGCCGGGTCCGGGCTTCGTCGCCGACACCCTGGAGATGGCCGCGTCCTGGACCGCCCTCCCGGCCGTCTACGACGACGTCGTCGCCGCGATCCAGGCCGTTCCGGGCACCCTCGCCGCGTCCGCGCACCAGTCGCACGCCTACACCGACGGCGCCTGCGTCTACTTCTCGCTGCGCGGCGACGTGGACCCGGACAAGCGCCGCGACTGGTACCGCGCCGTCTGGGACGCCGCCAACGGCGTCCTGATCCGGCACGGCAGCGCGATCAGCCACCACCACGGCTGCGGACTGCTCCGCGGCCCGTACCTGGAGGACGCGCTCGGCGCGGGTTTCGCCACGTTCAGGGCCGTCAAGGACGCCCTGGACCCCACCGGCATCCTCAACCCTGGCAAGCTGGGACTTCCCAGCCGTTTCGGCACGTCACCGCTGCACTAGGCGTGCCGGCCCACACCCGCCACGGGGGCAGAACATGAACTCCAGCAGGCCGTCCGCCGCGTCCGCCGTCAACCAGATGCTGCCCCGGCTCGCCGCGGCACTGCACGAGGTGCCGGTGATCGGCTCGGTCGTCGGCACCCCACGGGTGCGCGACTTCGCCGAGTCCCCGGCGCACGTGTGCATCCTGGCGTCGGTGGCGGTCGGCCGGCTCGGGGGCGTCCTCGCCGCCCTGCGCGGCGCGGGCAAGACCGTGTTCGTCAACGTGGACAGCTGCCCCGGTCTCGCCCAGGACCGGGGCGCGCTGGAGTTCCTGCGCGACAGCGGCGCGCAGGGCGCGGTGAGCACCCGGCTGTCGCTGGTCGAGAAGGGCCACTCGCTCGACCTGCTCACCATGATGAAGGTGTTCGTCACCGACCGGTCCAACCTGCGGCGCAGCCTGGACGCGGTGTCCCGCGGCCGGCCCGACCTGGTCGAGGTGATGCCCGCGCCGATCGCGGCGCGGCTCGACCCGGAGGCCAAGCGCCTGCTCAGCCCCTACGTCGCGGCCGGCTTCGTGGAGACCGAGCGCGACGCCGCCGCCGCGCTCGCCCTCGGCGCGTCGGCCGTGGCCACCTCCGACCCCCGGCTCTGGCGGCTGCGCCGCGAGCAGCTCGTCGGCTCCCCCGGAGCGGCGGGCGCGGCCGGGACCGCCCCCACCGAGAAAGGCAACGCATGAGTTTCGTCGTCGTCGCCCGCTACCTCGCCCGCCCGGGTGAGCGGGACGGCCTGCTGCCCCTGCTGGACGAGATGGCCCGCGAGTCCCGGAAGGAGCCCGGCAACCTCGCCTACCGCGCCCACGTCGGCACCGAGGACGACCGGCTCGTCGTCCTGTACGAGGAGTACGTCTCCGAGGACGCCTTCACGGCGCACTGCGAGACCGAGCACTTCCAGCGGATCGTGCTCGGGCAGATCGTCCCGAGGCTGGAGAGCCGCGAGGTGTACCGGCTGAGCCCGCGCGGGGAGGCGTGATGCGGACGAGGGCGGCCGTCCTCCGCGAGACCTCCCGTCCCCGTCCCTACTCGGCGAGCGCCCCGCTGGGCATCGAGGAGATCGAGATCGGCGCGCCGCGCGGGGGAGAGGTCCTCGTCCGGATCGCGGCGGCGGGGCTGTGCCACTCCGACCTGTCGGTGGTGAACGGCGACCGGGTCCGTCCGCTGCCGATGGCGCTCGGCCACGAGGCCGTCGGCGTCGTCGAGCGGGTCGGGCCGGGCGTGCGCGGGCTGACCGAGGGGCAGCACGTCTGCCTGGTGTTCGTGCCGAGCTGCGGACGCTGCAGGCGCTGCGACGAGGGCCGTCCGGCGCTGTGCGGGAAGGCGGCGGCGGCCAACGGCGCGGGCGCGCTGCTGCACGGGCCGTCGCTGCTGCGCGACGCGTCCGGGGAGCTCGTCCACCACCACCTGGGCGTCTCGGCGTTCGCGCAGCACGCGGTCGTCGCCGAGGAGTCGGCCGTGCCGATCCCGGACGACGTGCCGTTCGAGGTCGCTGCCCTGTTCGGCTGCGCCGTCCTCACGGGGGCGGGCGCGGTGGTGAACACGGCGGCGGTCCGTCCGGGCCAGTCGGTCGCGGTGTTCGGGCTCGGCGGCGTCGGCCTGTCGGCGGTGCTCGGCGCGGTCGCCGCCGGGGCCTTCCCGGTCGTCGCCGTGGACCCGGTGCCCGCCAAGCGCGAGCTCGCCCTGCGGCTCGGCGCGCACCACGCGTTCGCCCCGGACGAGGCGGAGGCCGCGATCCGCGACCTCACCGGCGGCGGCGCGGACGTCGCGGTCGAGGCCGTCGGCAGCGCCGCGGTCATGGCGGGCGCGCTGCGCGCCGTGGACCGGGGCGGCCGGGTCGTCTCGGTCGGGCTGCCCGCGCCGGACCGGACGCTGGACGCCGTCCAGGCGCTCGCGTTCGCCGGGGAGGGCAAGTCGCTGCTCGGGTCCTACATGGGCGACGCCGTGCCGCGCCGCGACATCCCGCGCTTCATCGACCTGTGGCGCGCGGGCCGTATGCCGGTGGACCTGCTGCACACCGGCTCGCTCCCGCTGGACGACCTCAACCACGCCCTGGAGTCCCTGGCGGAAGGCCACGCCGTCCGCCAGCTGGTCCTGCCGTAGCCAGCCGCGTCCCGGCCCCGGCGGACGGAGCCTCCTGGGCCGGAAACCGGCAAATAGGGAGATGTCGGGCGGGTGGACGGTGGCGCAGCATGGGGTGACGGACCCGTCGCGGAGAGGGAGGCGATCGTGCCGGTCATCGGTTCGCTGCGCAGGCTGGTGCTGGCGCCGTCGCTGGAGAAGGTGAGCTTCGCCGGGCGGGGGTTCCCGGTGACGCCGTCGGACGCCACCGAGCGGTTGGAGGCCGTCCCGCGGGCGGTGGTCTGCGGGTTCGAGTGGGGGATCGACGCGCGGAGCCAGTGGGAGCTGGAGCGCCGGCTCGCGCTGGTGGACGCCGAGCAGCGCGGGTTCGCCTACGAGGGGGCCACGATGGCCTGCTCCGTCCTGGACGCGATGGGCCCCCGGCGCGGGAACCGCACCCGGGAGCTGCTGCTCGGGCCCGGCCGTCCGCACATCTTCCTCGCCTACATCGGGATCGGGTTCGCGATGGCGCGGCTGCCGCGCGTCCTGTGGCGCAAGGTGGCGCCGGACCTGCCCGCCGACGGCGGCTACTACCCCGAGATGTCCTGGCTCGCCGTGGACGGCTACGGCTTCGACCTCGCCTACTTCCGGACGCGCCGCTGGGTGGACCGGCAGGAGCGGCCCGCCCCCTACCCGTGGGAGGGGGACGCCGACTACTTCCCGCGCGCGGTGGACCAGGGGATCGGACGCGCCCTCTGGTTCGTCCACGGCGGGAACCCCGGCGACGTCGCGGCGGCCGTGCGCGCCTTCGCGCCCGGACGGCACGCCGACCTGTGGTCGGGCGTCGGGCTCGCCGCCACCTTCGCGGGCGCCACCGGCGCCGCGGGCTTCGACGCGCTGCGCCGCGAGGCGGGCGACCACTGGCCCGAACTCGCCCAGGGCTCGGTGTTCGCGGTCAAGGCCCGGCACTACTCGGGGTTCGTCCCCGAGCACACCGCCGTCGCCGCCGAACGCCTCGCCGGGCTGGCGGTCGAGCGGGCCGTCCACCTCGCCGACTCCACGGCCGTCCCCGCGTCCGCCGCCGGGACGGCGCCCGCCTACGAGCTGTGGCGGCGCAAGGTGCGGGACGCGGTGGGAACCGCGCCGGTCACCGGCTGAACGCCCTTTCTTCCAGATTGCCCGGACGGCCCGGGGAACGGCACCGACCGTTTCCCCGGGCCTTTTTCTGTGCCTCCGGCCGCGCAGCACACTGGAAGTAGACCCTTGCGAAATTGCTGCCCAAGATTGTGAGCAGATTGGCACGGGCAAAAAGATCATTCGCATGACCGAGCCATTCTGAAGTGACTTCCGCTATGTCACCGCGTCCATCCGGCGGACGCCCGACCGCCGGTCTCCCGTCCCCCGAGGGAAAAGGAAACGATGTCATTCTCCAATGCCCGCATGAGAGGGCTGGTCCCCGGCGCCGTCGTGCTGGCCGCGGTCCTGGTGCTCTACTTCGCCGCCCGGCTGCCCACGGCGTCGGGAGCGGAGCGGGAGCGCATCGCCTCCCGCTACTCCTTCGCCGAGCAGCCCATCGCCATGCCCGCCGGCTACCGGCCCGACCGCACCGTCCGCGACGTGAACCCGGCCTACCGGCACATCCGGTCGTGGATCTCGTCGGTGGGCGCGGCGGTCGCGATGACCGACCTGTGGGGACGGGGCCGCGCCGACGCGCTGTGCCTGGTGGACCCCCGCAGCGACCAGGTCGTCGTGACGTACGCGCCGACCGCGCCCGCCGCCGACCGGTTCGCCCCGTTCACCCTGTCCGGCGCGCCGCTCCCGATGGACGCGTCCATGGCCCCCATGGGCTGCGCGCCCGGTGACTTCAACCAGGACGGCCGGACGGACCTGATGGTCTACTACTGGGGCCGCACGCCGATCCTGTTCCTGGCCAAGGCGAGCGCGACCGCCCCGGGGCCGTCCGCCTACGCGCCCGCCGAGCTCGTCCCGAACCAGTCCCCGGACGGCCGCTACCACGGCCCCCGCTGGAACACCGACGCGGTGAACGTCGCCGACTACGACGGGACCGGCCGTCCCCACATCCTGGTCAGCAACTACTTTCCTGACTCCGACGTGCTGAACCCGCACGCGCAGAACAACGTGACGATGAACTCGTCGATGTCCAACGCCAAGAACGGCGGCGGCTCGCACGTCCTGCGCTGGTACGGCGCGACGGCCGGTGACCGCCCGGCGGTCCAGTACGTGGAGGAGAAGGGCGCGATCCCGCCCAAGGCCGCGACCGGCTGGACGCTCGCCGCGTCCAGCGCCGACCTCACCGGCGACGGACGGCCCGAGCTGTACCTCGCCAACGACTTCGGCAAGGACCACCTGCTCTACAACACCTCCACGCCCGGCCGGATCGGCTTCACCGAGGCGAAGGGCAAGCGCGGGCCCACCACGCCCAAGTCGTTCGTCATGGGCAAGAGCTCGTTCAAGGGCATGGGCGTCGACTTCGGCGACCTGGACAACAAGGGCCGCTTCGACATGGTGGTCAGCAACATCACCTCCGCGTGGGGCCTGGAGGAGAGCAACTTCGCCTGGATCAACACGGCGAAGAACCCGGCCGACGCCGCCCGCCGGATGGCCGACGGCGACGCGCCCTTCGCCCAGAAGGCCGAGCAGTACGGCCTGGCCTGGACGGGCTGGGGCTGGGACGTCAAGACCGGCGACTTCCGCAACGACGGCAACCTGGAGATCCTCCAGGCCGAGGGGTTCGTCAAGGGCGACATCAGCCGGTGGCCGTGGCTGCAGGAGATGGCCATGACCAACGACCAGGTGTACACGAACCCGGCGATGTGGCCGCACGTCCGGCCCGGCGACGACGTCGCGGGCGACCAGCCGATGGCGTTCTACACCCGGCGCACCGCCAAGCCGTCCGGCAAGTTCGTCAACGTCACCTCGCAGCTCGGCCTGGACGCGCGCATCCCGACCCGCGGCATCGCGATCGGGGACACGCGCGGCGGCGGGACGCTCGACTTCGCCGTCGCCCGGCAGTGGGGGCCGCCCGCGTTCTTCGTCAACAACAGCCCCGGACGCGGCAACTACCTGGAGCTGAACCTGGTCCGCCCGGTCGCGGGCGCCAAGCCGGGCCGCAACCTCACCGGCTACGGGACGCCCGCGTACGGCGCGCAGGCCGAGATCCGCACCGCCGACGGCCGCACCCAGGTGTCCCGGCTGGACGGCGGCGGCGGGCACAGCGGCAAGCGCAGCCTCCAGGTGCACTTCGGGCTCGGCGCGGACTCCCGCCCGGTCAGCGTCCGCCTCCAGTGGTGCGCGGGCGGCCGGATGCAGGAGCAGACGCTCACCCTCACCCCCGGCACGCACACCCTTTCCCTGGACCGCACGGCCGAGGAGGTCGCGACGCGATGACCACCACCGTCCAGCCCGCGGGCAGCGCCCCGGCGCCCGCGCCGGAGGCCGCCAGGCCGGCCCCGGCCAAGGCCGACCCGCGCTACACCGCGCTGCGCAACTTCGCCATCTCGCTGACCGTCTTCAACATCCTCGGCTACACCGTGCTCGGCTTCGAGCAGCCCTGGCTGTGGCCGTTCCTGGCGCTCGCCACCGGCTACACGACCGAACTCGTCCTGGAGGTCATCGGCGCGTGGGCCGAGCGCCGCGCGCCCCGGTTCCGGGGCAACGGCCCGCGCGGGGTGTACGAGTTCCTGCTGCCCGCGCACATCACCAGCCTGGCCGCGAACATGCTGCTGTACGCGAACGACAAGTGGTGGCCGATCATGTTCGCGGTCGTCGTGTCGGTCGGGCAGAAGCACGTGCTGAAGGCACCGATCGCGGGCCGGTGGCGGCACTTCATGAACCCGTCCAACTTCGGCATCACGCTGACGCTTCTGCTGTTCGGGACGTGGGTCAGCATCGCCCCGCCGTACCAGTTCACCGAGTACGCCAACAGCCTGTTCCGCATCCTGATCCCGGTCGTCATCGCCACCGCCGGCACCGTCATCAACGCGATGCTGACGCGGCGCGTGATGCTCATCATGGGATGGATGGGCGGCTTCGCGATCCAGGCGCTCGTCCGGCACTGGATCTGGGACGTCGCGCTGTTCTCGGCCCTCGGCGCGATGAGCGGCGTGGCGTTCATCCTGTTCACCAACTACATGGTCACCGACCCGGGCACGACGCCGTCCAAGCCCCGCCAGCAGTTCGTCTTCGGGGCGGGGATCGCGACGGTGTACGGCGTGCTGATGGTCGCGAACGTGACCTACACGCTGTTCTACGCCACCACGATCGTCTGCGCCCTGCGGGGGCTGGGCTGGTGGGTGGCGCACCTGCGCGGACGGCGTGCCCGCGCGGCGGCCGGCGCGGGCGCCGGGACGGGCGGCACGACCGCGGGGACGGC
>NZ_QURH01000998.1 GCF_003428695.1 Actinomadura logoneensis | reverse complement strand
CCCGGTTGCGCGGCGGCCGGGACCGCGCGGGCGGCGGCGCGGTACGGCCGGTTGCGCTGCCGCGCCTCCAGCGTCCGCGCGAGCTTGGCCAGCGACGCGTTGATGACCAGGTAGATCAGCGCGATCACCAGGTACGTCTGGATCAGCAGGTGGTTGAAGTTGGCCAGCACCTTGCCGCTGTAGAGCAGTTCGGCATAGCTGACGACGAAGCCGAGGGAGGTGTCCTTGAGCAGTCCGGCGGACTGGCTGACCAGCGACGGCAGCACGCGCCGCGCGGCCTGCGGCAGGACGACCGTCCGCATGGCCCGGCCGCGGGTGAGGCCGAGCGCGAGGCCCGCCTCCAGCTGCCCGCGCTCCACCGAGCGGATGCCCGCGCGGAAGATCTCGGCGAACGCGGCGGCGTTGGACACCGACAGCGGGACGACGAGCTTCCAGAACAGCGGGAGGTCCACGCCGTAGCGCGGCAGCGCGAACAGCACGATGTAGACCAGCAGCAGCGCGGGGATCGTCCGGACGATCTCGACGTAGGCGGCCGACGGCAGGCGCAGCCACCGGGACGGCGAGACCCGGCCGAGGGCGAGGACGATCCCCGCCGCCGCGGCGAGCGCGATCGACACGGCGGCGGCCTGCAGGGTGGACCACAGGCCCTCCAGCAGGTACCGCCACATCGGCCACGTGCCGTAGGGGCGCCAGCGGTCGGCGGCGAGCTGCCCGTTGTCGGCGAACTTCTGCAGCGCGAGCGCGAGCAGGGCGGCCCCGGCCAGCACCGACAGGACGGTGGCGACGCGGATGCGGCGCCGGGCGCGCGGGCCCGGCTCGTCGAACAGCAGCCGCGAGGACGGTGCGCTCATCGCAGGATCGCCCACTTCCGTTCCAGGGTGCCCGTCGCCAGGCCGAGAAGCCCGGACAGCGCCATGTAGCCCAGGCCGGCCGTCACGAAGATCCAGATCGGCTGCGCCTCGGCCAGGTTGACGCGGTTGGCGGCGGCGGTCAGCTCGACGACGCCGACCGCGGCGGCCAGCGCGGTGTTCATCAGCGTCATGATGGCGATGTTGCCGAGCGGCTGGACGACGGTGCGCAGCGCCTGCGGCAGCACCACCAGCCGCAGCGACTGGGTGAAGGTGAGCCCGAGCGCGCGGGCGGCCTCGCCCTGCCCCGACGGCACCGCGTTGATCCCGGACCTGATCGCCTCGGCCGTGTAGGCGCCCTGGTAGAGCACGATGACGACGACCGAGGTGGTGAACAGCCCGGCGATCACTCCGATCTCCGGCAGTCCGAACACGGCGATGACCAGCCAGACCAGCAGCGGGATGTTCTGCAGGACCTCGACGTAGGCCATCCCCGCGGCGCGCAGCACGCGCACGGGCGAGACCCGCATCGCGGCGACGGCGGTCCCGGCGACGAGCGCCCCGGCGAGCGACAGCAGCGTCAGCTCGACGGTGAGCAGCAGCCCGTGGCCGAACTCGGAGAGGTGGTCGGTGATGACGTTCATGGCGGGGCGAGGCTCCCTCCTACTCGAAGGTCACGCTCACTCGGAGCCGGGGGCGGAGCCGATCGCCGGCGGCTGCGGCGCGTCGCCCTCCACGACCGTCCCGATGGAGTTCTTCCAGGTCCTGGCCCACAGCCCGGACGCCTGGATCTGCTTGAGCCAGTCGTTGACGAACTGCTTCATCTGCGTGTCGCCGTGCTTGAGGCCGATGCCGTAGGGGTCGCTGGTGAACGGCTTGCCCTGGATCTTGACGGTCGGGTCCTGCTTGGCGGTGGCCAGCAGCAGCGCCTCGTCCTGGACGTAGGCGTCGCCGCGGCCCTGCTTGAGCGCCTGGACGCACTCGGGGTCGGTGCCGAACGTGACGATCTTGGCGTCCGGGGCGACCTTCTTGATGGCCGGGATCGCCGGGGTGTTGGCGCCCGCGATGACCGTCTTGCCCTTGAGGTCGGCGGGCGAGGTGATGCCCGTCTTGTCCTTCTTGGTGGCGATGACCAGGCCGGAGCTGTAGTACGGGCCGGCGAAGGCGACCTGCTTGGCCCGCTCCGGGGTGATGCTGTAGGTCTGGAAGACGACGTCGACGGTGCCGTTGGACAGCAGCGCCTCGCGGGTCTCCGACGCCGAGTTGACGATCTTCACCTCGGGCTTGCCGATGATGTACTTGGCGAGCAGGCGGCCGAAGTCGGCGTCCAGGCCCTCGACCTTCTTGGTGCCCGGGTTCTGCTGGGACAGCAGCGGGGCGTCCAGCGAGCCGCCGACGATCAGCTGACCGCGCTTCTTGATCTTCTCCATGGTGGAGCCGGCCGGCAGGTTCGCCGCGACCGGCGCCGCGGCGACCAGGTCGTCCTGCTTCCCGCCGCCGCCGGCGGCGCCCGGGACCGAGGAGCCGGAGTCGCCGTCGGAGCAGGCCGTCAGGCCCGCGAGCGACAGCGCGGCGACCGCGACCGGAACCGCCCACCGCTTCCGCGCAGACGTACGCACCATGATCTCTTACCTTTCTCGGTTGGCGCGCCGCGCACGGCGCGCCGGGGGTGGAACCGGACCGGGAGCTGAGAGCCCCGCGGAGGCGGGACGGCTAGTGGCTGAGCACCTTGCCCAGGAAGTCCCGGGCCCGGTCGCTGGTGGGAGAGGCGAAGAACTCGGACGGCGTGCCGGACTCGACGATCTCGCCGTCCGCCATGAACACCACGCGGTCGGCGACCTGGCGGGCGAACCCCATCTCGTGGGTGACGACCACCATCGTCATGCCGTCCTCGGCCAGGCCCGTCATGACGTCCAGGACCTCGCCGACCATCTCCGGGTCGAGCGCCGAGGTCGGCTCGTCGAACAGCATCGCCTTCGGCCGCATGGCCAGGGCGCGCGCGATCGCCGCGCGCTGCTGCTGCCCGCCGGACAGCTGCGCGGGCAGCTTGTCCGCCTGCGCGCCGATGCCGACCCGGTCGAGCAGCGCGCGGGCGTCCCGCTCGGCCTCCTCGCGGGACAGCCCGCGCACCCGCATGGGCGCCAGCGTGAGGTTCTGCAGGATCGTCTTGTGGTGGAAGAGGTTGAACGACTGGAACACCATGCCGACGTCCGCGCGCAGGCGGGCGAGCGCGCGGCCCTCGGCCGGCAGCTCCGCGCCGTCGATGCGGACGGTCCCGGCGTCCGGGCTCTCCAGCCGGTTGAGGCAGCGGCAGAGGGTGGACTTGCCCGACCCGGACGGGCCGATCACCACGACCACCTCGCCGCGCGCCACGTCCAGATCCACCGCGCGCAGGGCGGTGTGGGCGCCGAAGCGCTTGTGCAGGCCGCGAACCTCGATCATTCGGTCATCCTCGATCCAACTTCCTTCGAAATCGAAGTCGAACTGGACATTAGACCTTCAAATCGATTGAAGTCAACGCATTGCTGTACAAAGTCCGCGCATGCTATCTATCTGGGGTGCGCAACAGCAGAGAGGACCGACCGGCCGCGCTCGTGCGCATGGTCGCCACCGGCCAGGCCGAGTCGCGGGCCCAGCTCGCCCGGCTCTCCGGCCTCGCGGCCTCCAGCGTCTCCCTCCGGGTGGAGCAGCTCATCGAGGCCGGGCTGTTCACCGAGGAGGGCGCGGGCGCGTCCCGCGGCGGACGCCGACCCCGCCGGCTGCGCCTCGCGCGCGAGGCGGGCGTCTTCCTGGTCGCCGACCTCGGCGCGCACCACGCCCGGCTCGCCGCCGTCGACCTCAGCGGCACGCCGCGCGCGGTCGGCGACCTCGCCGTCGACATCTCGGTCGGCCCCGAGGCCATCCTGACGGCCGTCATCGACGGCCTGCGCGCGCTCACCGGCGAGCACGGCCTGCACGACGTGCCCGTCCGCGGCCTCGCCATCGGCGTGCCCGGCCCCGTGGACCCGGCGACGGGCCAGGTCGTCTCCCCCTCGCGGATGCCCGGCTGGAACGACTTCCCCGTCCGCGAGTTCGCCGCCGCGCAGGCGGGCCTCCCCGTCCTGGTGGAGAACGACGCGAACCTCATGGCCGTCGGCGAGCACCGCGCGTCCTGGCCGGACCTCGACAACATCATGGTCATCAAGCTGGGCAGCGGCATCGGCTGCGGCGTCATCGTGGACGGCCGCCTGCACCGGGGCCGCGGCGCGGCGGGCGACATCAGCCACGTCCGCATCCACTCCGAGGCCACCGTCGACTGCTCCTGCGGCCACCCCGACTGCCTGGAGGCCCACGCGAGCGGCGCCGCGCTGGCCGCCTCCCTCGCCGCCCAGGGCATCACCGCCGACTCCCCCGCCGAGATCGTCGACCTGGTCACCGACGGCGTCCCCCAGGCGACCGCCGCGGTCCGCCACGCCGGCCAGCTCATCGGCGACGTCCTCACCGCGCTGGTGAACTTCTTCAACCCCGACGCCCTGGTCATCGGCGGCAGCCTGTCCAACGCCGAACCGCTCGTCGCGACCATCCGCGGCGCCATCTACCAGCGCTGCCTCCCGCTGGCGACCCGCAACCTGGAGATCAGCACGTCCCGCTCCGGCCGCGACGCCAGCATCCTCGGCGCCGGCCACCTCCTCCTCGACCAGTCCGACACCTGGATCGACCACACCCTCACCCGCTGACCTGCCAGTCTGACCTGCCGGTGCCGCGTCCGGCGTCAGTCGAGGTCGAGGATGGGCGGTGGGTAGGCGAGGGCGCCGCGCCGGTCGGGGGGCAGGGTCCAGGGGTGGTGGGCGGTGCGGCCTTCGAGGTCGGCCAGTTCGGGGAGGTGGCGGCGGACGTACGCGCCGGACGGGTCGTAGCGGGACGCCTGGCGCAGCGGGTTCATGACCTGGTCCGGACGGGTGCTGTTGCCCGTCCCGGCGACCCACTGCCAGTTGCCCGCGTTGTCGGCGATGTCGCCGTCGGCGAGCCAGTCGTTGAAGTGGCCCAGGCCGCGCCGCCAGTCGATCCCGAGGTCGCGGGTCAGGAAGGACGCCGTGACCAGGCGGGCGCGGTTGTGCATGAAGCCCTCGCGCTGTAGCTGCCGCATCCCGGCGTCCACGATCGGGACGCCGGTCAGGCCCTCGCACCAGGCCGCGAAGGCGTCCTCGTCGTGGTTCCACCGCCGGCCGCGCGGACGGTAGTCGGCGCGGGGCAGGTCGGGGAAGGCGGCGGCGACCTGGTGGTGGAAGTCGCGCCAGGCGAGCTGGCGGCGGAAGCCGGTGGGACCGGCCTCGGCGGCCTCCCGCGGGGAGACGCAGCCGAACTTCAGGTACGGGCTGAGCCGGGACGTCCGGTCGGCGGCCAGGTCGTCGTGGACCTCGTCGTAGTCGGCCGCGTCGTCCCGCAGCCAGCGGGCGAGGCGCCGGCGTCCGGCCGTCTCGCCGCCTTCGGCCAGGTCGGGGGACGGCGTGCCCGCCGTCAGGGCGGTGAGGTCCGGGAGGGGGCCGGCCGTCAGCCCGGGCGGCAGGCGGACGGCGCGGGGCGTGGCGGCGGCCGGACGCCACCGGCTCGCCTCCCAGGCCCGCCAGTACGGCGTGAACACCCGGTAGTGGTCGCCGCCGGACGGGGTGAGGTCGCCGGGCGGGACCACGGTGATGCCGGGGCAGGCGGTCACCTTCAGGTCGAGCTCCTCAAGGCCCGCGAGGCGGCGGCGGGCGTAGGCCGACCGCTCGTCGGCGAGGAACAGCTCGGTCGCGCCCGTCTCGCGGGCGAGGCGGGCCACCTCGGTCACCGGGTCGCCGCGCCGCATGACGAGGTCGCCGCCCCGTCCGCGCAGGGACTCGCGCAGGTCGGCCAGGGCGTCCAGGAGGAACCGGACGCGGTTGGGGGCGGCGAACGGGCCGTCCAGCAGCGCGTCGTCGAAGACGAAGAGCGGGACGGTCCGGTCGGCGCGGCAGGCGGCGGCCAGCGCGGGGTTGTCGCGCACGCGCAGGTCGCGGGTGAACAGCATCAGCGAGGTGCTCATCGTCAGGTGCTCGGCTCCGCTCGGGTGACCGGTCGACCCGGCGTCCGGCCGCCCCGGTTGCGGCGGGCGATGTCGGTGTTCAGCGCCGTGGCGAACAGGCACCAGGCCGCGTACGGAACGAGCACGGCCGCGGCGGTGGCGTCCACGCGGGCGGTCCGGCGGATCAGGTCGGCGTTGGCGGCGTCCAGCAGCGCCGTGCCCACGACACCGGCCGTCGGGCTGCGGCGGCCGAAGAACAGGTGGTTCCACGTCGCGTTCAGGGCCAGGTTCACGCCGAGACTGGCGGCCAGTGTCCCGCGCTCGCGTCCGGAGGCTTTCAGCAGGGCCCGTCCGCTCGCCCAGGCGATCGAGACGTACAGCGGTGTCCAGACTGCGCCGAACGTCCAGGACGGGGGTTGCCACGGCGGTTTGGCCAGCGACCGGTACCAGTCGTTGTCGGTGTCGACCGCCGCCGCGCCCAGCGCCGCGGTCGCCGTGACGGCGGCGGTGGTCGCGCCGTAGACCTTCCAGCGAGGATGGTCGTCCCGCCTTCCGATGAGCCTCATACGAGGGTGCCTTCCCCGATCACCGCGATGGACTCCCTCCGGGAGGATGCGTTGCCATGGGCCCTGACCTGCTCTTTCGGTTATTGCCCGGCGTTTGCCGCCCGATGGTTCCCCGCCCCCGCCCGATCGACTACGAAGGAGGTCGAAGCGATCCGGAGGACGCGATGACCCTGGCCGAACGCATCTCCCGCGGGGACGAGCGGAAGATGCGGGAGCTGCTGTGACCGCGCCGGCCCCCGATCCGGCCGCGGCGGACGGGCGGGACCCGTGGTGGACGGACGCCAGGCCCCGGCTGGCCGTGTCGAGCTGCCTGCTCGGCGCGCCCGTCCGCTACAACGGCGCCCACAGCAGGGACCGGTTCCTCACCGGCGTGCTCTCGCGGCACGTGGACTGGGTGCCGGTCTGCCCGGAGATGGAGATCGGCCTGGGCGCACCGCGTCCGGCGATGCGGCTGCGCACCGACGGGCACATCGTCACCAAGGACGGCGACCACGACTACACCGAGGCGATGACCGCGCTCGCCGGGCACCGGCTCCCCGCCCTGGACGAGATCGACGGCTACGTTTTGAAGTCGCGCTCCCCCAGCTGCGGGCTGATGAACCTGCCGCGCTACGCGTCCGGCCGTCCGGGGGAACGCGGCGACGGCCAGCCGGTGGACCGCAGGGGACGCGGCGTCTTCGCCTCCCTGCTGCTGGACGCCTACCCGGACCTGCCCGTCGAGGAGGGCGGGCGGCTGAACGACCCGGTGCTGCGCGAGCACTTCGTGGAGCGGGTGTTCGCCCACGCCAGGCTGCGCGCGCTGTTCGCCGCCGACTGGCGTCCCCGCGACCTGGTCGCCTTCCACAGCCGGCACAAGATGCAGCTGCTGGCCCACTCCCCCGAGGGCTACCGCGAGACCGGGCGCATCGCCGCCCGCGCGGGCGAGCAGCCGAGGGACGACCTGGAAGACGACTACCGCCGCGCGTTCACGGCCGCGCTCGCCGTCCGCGCGGGACGCGGCCGGCACACCAACGCGCTCCAGCACGTGTTCGGCTTCGTCAGCGAGGACCTGGACCCGACGCGCCGCCAGGACATCCTCACCGCCATCGACTCCTACCGGGAGGGACGCGCCCCGCTCAGCGTCCCCATCGCGCTGCTGCGCCACCACGCCGAGGGCGAGCACTTCGACTACGTCGCGAGCCAGACCTACATCGCGCCCTTCCCCGAGGACCTGCTCCTGCGGCACAACCTCTGACCGGCGGCGCGCTCGCGTCCGCCACCGAGTTCTCCCGGGAGGCGTCGCGGACGGGCAAAACCGCGTTGACCTGCGCTTGCGCCCGTGGCCCCCGGGTACGGGCCCGTCTGACGGCGAGCGGGCAGGGGAACCGGGGCACGACGGACCTTCGACGCGGCGGCGCGGCATGCCCGGCCGCACCGGGGAACAGGCCATGGACACACCTGACGAGAGCGCGACCGGGCGGCTGTGCCTGGTGACGGGGGCCAGCGGCTACATCGGCGGACGACTGGTCCCCGAACTGCTGGACGCCGGATACCGGGTGCGGTGCATGGCCCGCTCGGCGCGGCGGCTGCGCGACCATCCGTGGGCCGGCCGGGTCGAGATCGCCGAGGCCGACGCGACCGACCCCGCCTCGACCCGCCGCGCGCTGGACGGCGTGGACGTCGCCTTCTACCTGATCCACGCGATCGGCGGCGAGGGCCGGTTCAGCGAGACCGACCGCCGCGCCGCCCGCACCTTCGCCGAGGCCGCCCGCGACGCCGGGGTGGGCCGCCTGGTCTACCTCGGCGGCATGGCGCCCGAGGAGGAGCTGTCCCCGCACCTGCGGTCCCGCGCCGAGGTCGGGCGGATCATGCTGGACTCCGGCGTCCCCGCCGTCTGGCTGCGCGCCGCCGTCATCATCGGATCGGGGTCGGCGTCGTTCGAGATGCTGCGGTACCTGACCGAGCGGCTGCCGGTGATGGTGACCCCGCGCTGGGTGCGCACCCGCATCCAGCCGATCGCGATCCGGGACGTCCTGCACTACCTGGTGGCGTCCGCCGCGCTGCCCGCCCACGTCAGCCGGGGCTTCGACATCGGCGGACCCGACGTGCTCACCTACCGGGACATGATGCAGCGCTACGCCGCCGTCGCCGGACTCAGGCGGCGCCTCATCATCCCGGTGCCCGTCCTCAGCCCGCGGCTGTCGAGCCTGTGGGTCGGCGCGATCACGCCGGTCCCGGGACGGCTGGCGCGCCCGCTGGTGGAGTCCCTGCGCAACGAGGTGATCTGCCGCGAGCACGACATCGCCCGGTACGTCCCACCGCCGGACGAGGGCCTCGCGGGCTTCGAGCACGCCGTCCGGCTGGCGCTGCGCCGCGTCCGGCAGGCGGACGTCGCGACCCGCTGGTCGTCGGCGAGCCTGCCCGGCGCGCCGAGCGACCCGCTGCCCACCGACCCGGACTGGGCCGGCGGCAGCCTGTTCACCGACGAGCGCGAACGCGAGGTGAGGGCCCCGGCGGAGCGGCTGTGGGAGGTCATCGAGGGCATCGGCGGCGAGCGCGGCTGGTACTCCTTCCCGCTCGCCTGGAGCGTCCGCGGCGTCCTGGACCGGATGGTGGGCGGCGTCGGGCTGCGCCGCGGACGCCGCGACCCGCGCCGGCTCCGGATCGGCGAGACGGTCGACTTCTGGCGCGTGGAGGAGATCGGCCCGGGACGGCTGCTGCGGCTGCGCGCGGAGATGCGGCTGCCCGGCCTGGCGTGGCTGGAGTTCCGCATGTCCGAACGCGACGGCCGCGTCCGCTACACCCAGCGCGCCCTGTTCCATCCGCGCGGCCTCCCGGGCCACCTGTACTGGTGGACCTTCAAGCCGTTCCACGACCGCATCTTCGGCGGCATGTGCCGGGGAGTCGCCCACGCCGCCGAGCAGCCCACCCGCACTTCCCGTCCCCGCGCCACCGCCTCCGCTCCCCGCTAGTCGGCTGAGTGCCGGGGCGAAGGGCGTGGTCGGGAGGCGGAGCGGCGGGGATCATGCTCTTATGAGAATGCCGTTCGGGCGTCCGAGCCTGCGTCCCTACCTCGCCCACCGGCAGCCCGTCCTGACCGGGGCTCGCGCGTCGGACGGGGGCGGGCTGCGGGCCTGCTTCCTCGGGACGAGTTCGGTGTTCCTGGACGACGGCGAGACCAGCGTGCTGTGTGACGGGTTCGTCACCCGGCCCGGCCTGCTGCGCGTCGGCCTCGGGAGGATCGCGCCCGACCGTGCGCTGGTCCGCGCGGCGATCGAGCGGCTGGGGGCGCGGTCGCTGAGCGCGGTGTTCTGCGCGCACTCCCACTACGACCACGCCCTCGACGCGCCGGTCTGGAGCCTGGAGACCGGCGCGGACCTCGTCGGCTCGGAGTCCACGGCGAACATCGGGCGTGGCCTCGGCGTCCCGTCCTCGTCGCTGCGGGTGGTCGCGGACGGTGACACGCTCGCGTACGGACGTTTCGAGCTGACGTTCATCGACTCGCCGCACAGCCCGGGCGACCACTTCCCGGGGACGGTCGACGCGCCGCTGGTCCCCCCGGCGCGGGCCGGGGCATGGCAGACCGGCGACGCGTTCTCGGTGCTGGTCGCGCATCCGTCGGGCCGGATCCTGCTGCACGCGAGCGCCAACTTCCGGCCCGGGATGCTGACCGGTCACCGCGCCGACGCCGTGTACCTGGGCATCGGCGCGCTGGGCAAGCAGCCACCGGAGTTCGCCCGCCGTTACTGGGACGAGGTCGTCGGGGCGACCGGGGCGCGGCGGGTCGTCCTCGTCCACTGGGACGACTTCTTCACCGGACTGCACCGGCCGCTGCGGCCGATGCCCCGCTTCGCCGACCGCGTCGACACGGCCCTCGGGATGATCCTGCCGCTGGCCGAGCGCGACGGCGTCGAGGTGCTGATCCCGTCCGCCTGGGAGCCCACCGACCCGCTGACCGGGACCGGCCGCCCCGATCGTCACAGAGGATGACCTTCTTGCTACGCTGAGCGACATGATTGATCTTGCTCTCGTGGGCGCGGCGTCCGATCTGAAGATCGACTGGACCCGGATGCCGACCTACAACACGATCATGGCGGTCGCGGCGGGGGCCGGGCTTCTGCTGGTCGTCGGGCTGGGGCGGCGGCTGCTGCACCCGCAGCTGCGCGTCGAGGCAGCGGGCTGGGGGCTGGCGTTCGGAGCGCTCGGCCTCATCCTCACCGTCACCGGCCTGCACATGACGCTCACCTGGCCGCTGGCCGGGCAGGGGTTCCCGTTCGACAACATCGTCTTCGGCGAGCCGTCGCTGGCGTTCGGCGTGATGATGCTGATGGCGGCGCTGTTCCTGTGGAAGCGCGGCGAGGCGCTCAACGAGGTCCCGGCGCGGGGCGAGGTGGTGGCGCGGCTGGCGGGCCCGCTCTCGGTCTTCGTGTTCGGCATGGGGCTGGCGTGCTTCGGCATCGCCGCGGCGGGATGGAAGTACCAGTTGTTCGCCGCGCCGCCGCAGGAGCCGATCTCCGGCAAGTTCGCCGCGCACCCCTGGCTGGAGGCGACCTTCATCTCCGGCCTGTATGTGCTGGTCGGCGTGGGCGCGGTGCTCTTCCCGTTCGTCCTGCGGACGCCGCGCGCCTGGATGGTCAAGATCGTGGGGGTCGTGTGGGTCGTCGCCGGGGTGCTGTTCCTGCTCTTCGGCGCGCTCAACTACTTCACCCACATCGGCCTGATCATCAACACGAGCTGAGCCGCGCGCCGCACCGCGCCGTGGGCCTTGCGCCGGACGGCGCGCTCCGCCCGACGGCGCGCCCGGCATCGCGGCGCACGGC
>NZ_QURH01000997.1 GCF_003428695.1 Actinomadura logoneensis | reverse complement strand
CCGCACCGGGCGGGACGTCCGACGCGGCGTCCGTCGCCGCGCCCGGTGCGGCGTCCCCCGGGGCGCCCGAGCCGGTCGGTCCGGGGACCGACCGGGAGATCGGCGAACTGGTCGGACGGCTCGCCGCCGACGAGGGGATGGACCGCGAGACCCGCGGCCGCCTGCTCGCCCGGCTCACCCGCCTCCTCGCCTCCAACGCCCGCGCCGCGGGCGCCAAGGGCGTGGCGCGCGGGCGCTGGCTGGCCGACCTGTTCGCCGCGATCGTCCCGCACGTGCCGATCCGCGACCGGGCCACGCTGACGGCCCACCACCACGGTCTCACCGGGGAGGCCCTGGCCGACAGCGTGGTGCGGGTCGCCGTCAACACCACCACCGCCGTGGGCGCGGCGGGCGGGGCGCTGGCGGCCGTCGAGTTCGCCGCGCCTCCGCTGCTGCTGTCCGCCCCCGCCCAGCTGGCCGCCGAGACGCTGGTGGTCGCGGCGATCGAGGTGAAGATGATCGCCGAGCTGCACGAGGTCTACGACGTGCGGGTGCAGGGGTCCGGCGCCGCCCGGGCCGCGGCGTTCGCGACGGCCTGGGCCCGGCAGCGCGGCATCAACCCCCTGGAGGGCGGCTCCCTCACCGGTGCCCTCGGCGCCGCGTCCAAGGCGGCGCTGCGCAAGCGCATGCTGCGCACCCTCGGACGCAGCCTGTCGACGATGGGTCCGTTCCTGACCGGGGCCGCCGCCGGGGCCGCGCTGAACCGGACCGCCACGAAGAAGCTCGCCGAGAGCATCCGCAGCGACCTGCGCGAGCTCGGCGGCCCGGCCCCCGAACTCCCCGGCGAACACCCCCGTCTCCCGAGCTGACCCCCGGCCGCCATCCGGCCGCTCCCTGGTCGCCCCCCTCGACCGTCTCCGGCCACTCCCGGCCGGAAGCGAGCGAACAACGAAGGCCCGCCCGGACACCCCGGGCGGGCCTTCGCCCTTTCAGGCCGCTCGTCCCGCGCCCGTCCGGAGCGTTCGTCCCGCGCCCGTCCGGAGCGTTCGTCCCGCGCCCGTCCGGAGCGTTCGTCCCGCGCCCGTCCGGGGCGTTCGTCCCGCGCCCGTCCAGAGCGCTTGTCCGGGGCGCTCGTTTCGCGCTCGTCCGGGGTGCTCATCCAGCGCGTTCGCTCAGGCGCTGGTCTCGGTTTCCAGTGCTGCGGCGCGGGCTCGTCGGAACGCGCGGGGCGGCGCGGCGGTCAGGCGAACTCGAGTTCGGCGGCGACGGAGTCGCGACCGCAGAGCCACATGCCCAGGGCCTCGCGGGTGCCGCGCACGACCGGGCCGTCCTTGGCGGTCGGGAGGGCGACCGGGCGGTGGCCGTCGGTCGGTTCGAGGCGGTGCCGCAGCACGCGCCGGTTCAGCCACAGGCTGAGCTGGAGTCCCTCGCGGAAGATCGCGGTGGCCGTCCCGTCCGGGACGCGCCGGGTGAGGCCGAGGCCGCGCAGGACGTCCTGGTGGTGGACGCCGAGGTCGCCGAGCAGGACGGGCGCGCCGATCCGGCTGGTGGTGCTGGGGTGGTCGGCCCAGTGCCGGGCCCACCGCATCAGCCGGTCGCGCGGGACCGCGCGGGCCCGGTCGGCCTGGGCCTGGTTGGCGGCGTTGATCCGCGGGCCGAACGGCAGGTACGAGCCGAGGAAGTAGTCGAGGCCGATGACGTGGCCGAGGACGTCGCGCGGGGCCCATTCGGTGCACAGCGTCGTGCCGGCGTCGAAGTCGTCGTCGGACAGCCCGTCCAGCGTCTCGATCAGCCGGAAGCGCTCGGCGCGCAGTTCGTCCTCGAAGGGCAGGCGGATCCGGTCCAGCAGCGTCCGGTCCAGCAGCGTCCGGTCGAGCGGCATCGTGGTCGGTCCCTTCGTCGCCGGGGGACCGACCACGATACTGGACGATTCGTCCAATGCCCTGCCGGGCGGGGTCAGACGTCGGCGCGCAGCTGGCTCGGCAGGACGCCCGTCCCCTTGGCCCACTGCCGGGCCGCCGCGCGGGTGGCGAGCAGCCGCGCGACCTCCACCCCGACGCCCATGAGCACGGCCCAGGCGACGGCCTCGCTGATCGCGACCTCCGGCGACTCGGGGTTGGTCGGCGGCTCCTTACCGGTCCCCTTCTTCCACGCCATCGTGATCGCCTTCTTGGCGACGAAGCCGCCCGCGAAGGCCGCGGCCCCGGCCATCACGCGCCAGCCGAGGTCACCCTTGTCCGCCATCGATACCTCCCGTTTCTCTTCTGTCTCGACGCTATCGGACCCGTCCGCGCCGCCGGACGCCGCACGCCGGGGCGCGACGGGCGGAAAAACGAACCGATCCGTACCTCGCGGTCAATAGCATTGGTGCATGAACATCCCACCGCGTACCCCGAGCGTCCCTTCCAAGCCCTCCCTGGACGGCCTGGAGGAGAAGTGGGTACGCCGCTGGGAGGACGACCGCACCTACCGGTTCGACCGGTCCCGTCCGGCCGGCGAGGTCTACTCGATCGACACGCCGCCGCCCACGGTCAGCGGTTCGCTGCACGTCGGACACGTCTTCTCCTACACCCACACCGACACGATCGCCCGGTACCGCCGGATGCGCGGCCAGGAGGTCTTCTACCCGATCGGATGGGACGACAACGGCCTTCCGACGGAACGCCGCGTCCAGAACCACTTCGGCGTCCGCGGCGACGCGTCCCTGCCGTACGACCCGTCGTTCGAGCCGCCGGAGAAGCCGGACGCCAAGCGCCAGGTCGCGATCAGCCGCCGGAACTTCATCGAGCTGTGCGACCGGCTGACCGAGATCGACGAGAAGGCGTTCGAGGACACCTGGCGCCGCGTCGGGCTCTCGGTCGACTGGAGCCTGCTCTACACGACCATCGGCGAGAACGCGCGGGCCGCCTCGCAGAAGGCGTTCCTGCGCAACCTGCGGCGCGGCGAGGCGTACCTGTCGGAGGCGCCGACGCTGTGGGACGTCACGTTCAGGACGGCCGTCGCGCAGGCCGAGCTGGAGGACCGCGAGCAGCCCGGCGCGTTCTACCGGCTGCGGTTCCACGCGGGCGACCGGCCGGTGCACATCGAGACGACGCGTCCGGAGCTGCTGCCCGCGTGCGTCGCGCTCGTCGCGCACCCGGACGACGAGCGGTACCGGGAGCTGTTCGGGACGACCGTCCGCACGCCGGTGTTCGGCGTCGAGGTCCCGGTCCTGGCGCACCGGCTGGCCGAGCCGGACAAGGGGTCCGGCATCGCGATGATCTGCACGTTCGGCGACGTCACCGACGTCACCTGGTGGCGCGAGCTCGACCTGCCCACCCGCGCGGTCGTCGGCTGGGACGGCCGGTTCGTCGCGGACCCGCCCGCCGGCGTCCCGGCGGAGCCCTACGCCGAGCTGGCCGGGAAGACCGTCCACTCGGCGCGCGAGCGGATGCTGGAGCTGCTCGGCGAGTCCGGCGACCTGGAGGGGGAGCCGCGGAAGGTCGTCCGGGCGGTGAAGTTCTTCGAGAAGGGCTCCCGGCCGCTGGAGATCGTCACGACCCGGCAGTGGTACATCCGCAACGGCGGGCGCGGGCCGGAGCTGCGCGCGGAGCTGCTGGAGCGGGGCCGCGAGCTGGAGTGGTACCCGGCGTACATGCGCGCCCGGTACGAGAACTGGGTCGAGGGCCTGAACGGCGACTGGCTGATCTCCCGGCAGCGGTTCTACGGCGTCCCGATCCCGGTCTGGTACCGCCTGGACGCGTCGGGCGAGCCGGTCTACGGCGAGCCGATCGTCCCGTCCGAGGACGCGCTGCCGGTCGACCCCGCGTCGGACGTCCCGCCCGGCTTCACCGAGGACCAGCGCGGCAAGCCGGACGGCTTCACCGGCGACCCGGACGTCATGGACACGTGGGCGACGTCCTCGCTGACCCCGCAGATCGCGGGCGGCTGGGAGCGCGACCCCGACCTGTTCGCCCGCGTCTTCCCCTACAGCCTGCGCCCGCAGGGGCACGACATCATCCGCACCTGGCTGTTCTCCACGGTCGTCCGCGCCCACCTGGAGAACGGGTCGCTGCCGTGGAAGGCCGCCGCGCTGGCCGGCTGGATCCTGGACCCGGACCGCAAGAAGATGTCCAAGTCCAAGGGCAACGTCGTCACGCCGATCGCGCTGCTGCGGGAGTACGGCTCGGACGCGGTCCGGTACTGGGCGGCGAGCGGCCGTCCGGGCACCGACACCGCGTTCGACACCGGGCAGATCAAGGTCGGCCGGCGGCTCGCGATCAAGATCCTGAACGCGTCGAAGTTCGTGCTGGGCTTCGCCGACCAGCCGCTGGACGCCGGTGCCGGTGCCGGTGCCGGTGTCGAAGCCGGTGCCGACGAGGTCTGGTACCCCGGCGACCTGGCGATGCTGGCGGCGCTGCGCGGGCTGGTCGCGGAGGCGACCGAGGCGTTCGAGTCCTACGACTACGCGCGGGCGCTGGAGCGCACCGAGCGGTTCTTCTGGCAGTTCTGCGACGACTATCTGGAGCTGGTGAAGCAGCGCGCGTACGGGACGGACGCGAAGGCGGCGTCCGCGCGGGCGGCGCTGAACCGGGCGCTGTCGGTGCTGCTGCGGCTGTTCGCGCCGTTCCTGCCGTTCGTGACGGAGGAGGTCTGGTCGTGGTGGCAGGAGGGCTCGGTCCACCGGGCCGCCTGGCCCACGGCGGCCGAGCTGCCGGACGGCGGCGACGCGTCCCTGCTGGACGTCGCGGCGGAGGCGCTGCGCCAGGTCCGCAAGGCCAAGTCGGACGCGAAGGTCTCCATGCGCACCGAGCTGTCGCGGGCGTCGGTCACGGGCGAGCGCGCCCGCGACCTCGCCGAGGTCGCCGACGACCTCCGGGCGGCGGGCCGCATCGCCGAACTCGATCTGGACGGCCGCGCCGACGGCGCGCTCACGGTCGCGGTGACGTTCGCCTAGCCCGGACGTTCGTCTAACCGGGACGTTCGTCTAAGCCGGACGGTCGTCTGGCCCGGACGGTCCTCCGGCCCGGGCGCTTTCTCGCCCGGTCGGGGTCTCTCGGTCCACCCGAGGGACCCCGACGCGTTTCCGGTGAAGCCTGCACGCGCTTCCGGGGGAACCCGCGGCGGCGTTTCCGGCGGAGCCCGCGGCTTCGTGGGGCTTCGGGGAGGAGGCGCGGAAGCGGGCCCGAGGGTACGGGGTGACCGAACGAGGTTCGGAGGCTAGCGTAAGCGCGTACTGACACGCGTGGCGGCGGCCCGTGCGGGGGCGCGCGTCCCGCGCGTCCGCGTCGTCCCCCGGGAGGAGCCGCCCCGTGACGGATCTCGACGAGTACCGCAGCCGGGCCCGCGCCTGGCTCGCCGAGCGGACGGCCGACCTGCCGCCCGATCCGGGCCTGGCGGAGTGCCGCGCGTTCATGGCCGACCTGTACGACGCGGGCTACGTCGGGATCACCTGGCCCGTCGAGTACGGCGGACGCGGCCTGACGGCGGCCGAGGAGCGCGCGTTCCAGCAGGCCGCGGCCGACCTCCCGCTGCCCGTCGGGGTGTTCGGGATCGGCCTCGGCATGTGCGGGCCGACGCTGCTGTCGCTCGGCACCGAGGAGCAGAAGCGCCGGTACGTCCGGCCGCTGCTGCGCGGCGAGGAGATCTGGTGCCAGATGTTCTCCGAACCGGGCGCGGGGTCGGACGTGGCGTCCCTGCAGACCCGGGCGGTGCGGGACGGCGACCACTGGGTGGTCGACGGGCAGAAGGTGTGGACGTCGGTCGCCCGGCAGGCCGACCTCGGTCTGCTGATCGCCCGCACGGACCCGGACGTCCCCAAGCACCAGGGCATCACGATGTTCGTGGTGGACATGCACGACCCCGGCGTGGACGTCCGGCCGCTGCGCGACATGACCGGGGAGTCGCACTTCAACGAGGTCTTCTTCACCGGCGTCCGCGTCCCGGCGGAGAACGTGGTCGGGGAGGTGGACGGCGGCTGGTCGGCGGCCGTGACGACCCTGCTGCACGAGCGGGTGTCGATCGGGATGGGCGCGGCGCGCACCGAGCGTCCGGCGTCGTTCGCGGCGCTGCGCACCGCCGCCCGCGAGCGCGGCCTGCTCGGCGAGCCGGGCGTCCGGGACCTGCTGCTGGACCTCTACCTGCGGGAACGCGCCTTCGACCTGCTCAACGCGCGGATGTCGCAGGAGGTGCGGGCGGGGATCCAGCCGGGCGCGCGCGGGTCGGTGAGCAAGCTCCTGCTCGCCGACCTGACGATGGCGGGCGCCGACCTGGCGAGCGAGATCCTCGGTCCGGAGTGCCTGACGGGGGACGGCCCGATCGCGCGGGCGCTGGCCTGGGCGCCGGGCATGGCGCTCGGCGGCGGCACCAACGAGATCATGCGCAACATCATCGGCGACCGGGTGCTCGGCCTGCCGCGCGAGCCGCAGGTGGACCGGAACATCCCGTACAAGGCGCTGAAGGTCGGCACGCAGGCGAAGGAGGACGGCCGGTGAGGCTCATCCCGACCGAGGAGCAGCGGGACCTGGCCGCGGCCGTGCGGTCCTTCCTGGCGGACCGGGCGCCGATGTCCCGGGTGCGCGAGATCGCGGAGTCGGCGGACGAGCCGTACGACCGGGCGGTCTGGGCGCGGATGTCGTCCGAGCTGGGGCTCGCGGGGCTCGCGGTGCCCGCGGAGCACGGCGGGTCGGGGGCCGGGTTCGGGGAGGTCGCGGCGGTCCTGGAGGAGCTGGGCGCGGCGCTGACGCCCGTCCCGTACCTCTCGGCGGCCGTCGCGGCGTCGCTGCTGGTCGCGCTGGACGCCAAGGACCTCCTGCCGGGCGTCGCGGCGGGGGAGACGGTCGCCGTGGTGGCGCCGCCGGGGGAGGAGCCGCCGGTGGGGCGGCTCGTGGACCGGGGCGAGTGGGTCCTGGAGGGCGCGGTCGAGCCGGTGCCGGACGGGCCGTCCGCCGATCTGCTGCTCGTCGTCGCCTCGACCGGGGACGGCCGCCGGGGCGTCTTCGCCGTCGCGCCGGACGCGCCCGGCCTCACCGTCACCCCGCTGGCCTCGTTCGACACGACGCGTCCGCAGGCGCGGCTCGGCCTGCGCGGTGTTCCGGCCCGGCCGCTCGGCGCGCCCGACGCGGGGGCGGCGGTCGACCGGGCGCTGGACGTCGCGGCCGTGCTGCTCGCCGCCGAGCAGCTCGGCGGGATGCGGCGCTGCCTGGACGCGATCGTGGAGTACGCGAAGCTGCGCGTCCAGTTCGGGCGGTATGTCGGGTCGTTCCAGGGCGTGAAGCACCGGCTCGCGGACATGCACTGCGTCCTGGAGCAGGCCGAGTCGATCGTCCGGTACGCGGTGTGGGCGGCGGACGAGGCCCCGGACGAGCTCCCGGAGGCCGCCGCGCTCGCCGCGTCCTTCATGGGCCGCGCCTACTTCCAGGTCGCCAATGACCACCTGCTCCTGCACGGCGGTATCGGGTTCACCTGGGAGCACGACGCGCACCTGTACTACAAGCGCGCCAAGGCGGACGAGCTCATGCTCGGCGCGCCGCGCGTCCACCGGGCACGCCTGGCCGCCGTCCTCGGGCTCACGTAGTCCGGGGGAGGGGCGTCAGGCGAGGACGCAGTGGGTGCCGCTGAAGATCGTCGGCATGCACTTGTTGCAGTGCACGCACAGCGACGGCGTCGCGGGCTCGGCCCTGATCCGGTCGATCAGGTCGGGCTCGCGCAGCAGCGCCCGCGCCATCGCGACGAACTGGAAGCCCTCGGCCATGGCGAGGTCCATCGTGGGGCGCGCGGTGATGCCGCCGAGCAGGACGAGCGGCAGCTCCAGCTCCGCCCGGAACCGCCGCGCCGTCTCCAGCAGGAACGCCTCCTGGTACGGGTAGGCGCGGATGAACCGCTTGCCGACCAGCCGGACGCCGAGCCGCTGCGGCTGCGGGAAGGCCGCGGCGAACTCGCGGACGGGCGCGTCCCCGCGGAACAGGTACATCGGGTTAAGCAGCGAGCTGCCCGCGGTCAGTTCGAGCGCGTCGACCGAGCCGTCCTCCTGCAGCCACCGCGCCACCTGGACGCTCTCCTCCGGCCGCAGTCCGCCGCGCACGCCGTCGTCCATGTTCAGCTTGGCCAGCACGGCGATGCGGTCGCCCACCTCGTCCCGGACGGCCCGCGCCACCCCGCGCGCGACCTTCGCCCGGTTCTCCAGCGAGCCTCCGTAGCCGTCCTCGCGCCGGTTGATCCGGGGGCTGAGGAACGAGCTGGCGAAGTAGTTGTGGCCGAGATGGATCTCGACGGCGTCGAAGCCGGCCTCGATCGCCAGCCGCGCGGCGGTCGCGTGCGCGTCCGTGATGCGCCGGATGTCGTCCTCGGTGGCGGCCCGCGTCCGCCGCATGCTCTGCGGGTTGAACATCCCGACGGGCGCGAGTGACGGCGCCCGGTTGGACCGGCCGTTGGCGACCGGCCCCGCGTGCCCGATCTGCGCCGACGCCGCCGCGCCCTCGGCGTGCACGGCGTCGGTGAGCCGCCGCAGCCCGGGAACGGCCTCCGGGCGCATCCAGATCTGGTCCCGTTCGGTGCGTCCCTCCGGCTGGACGGCGCAGTACGCGACCGTCGTCATGCCGACCCCGCCCGCGGCGTGCCGCCGGTGGAACCCGACCAGCTCGTCGGAGACCAGCGCGCCGCGGGACATGCCCTCGAAGGTGGCGGCCTTGATGGTCCGGTTGCGCAGGGTCAGCGGGCCGAGCCGCGCGGTCCCGAACACGTCGGGGACGCCGGCCGGGCCGGGCCGGTGGCCGGGCGGGCTGGCCGGGTCGGTCATTCCAGGGGCGGATCCGGGGTCGGGCAGGCGGGCGGGGTCGGTGGTCGCCACGGTCGTCTCCTCAGAACGTCATCGCGGACGGGTGGGCGTCCGGGCGCATGGCCGCGTCGGTGCCGCCGTCCACGTACAGGACGGCGCCCGTGGTGAAGCGCGCCTCGGGCCGCAGGAACTGGTGCACCCAGAACGCGATGTCCTCGGCCTGCCCGAAGACCCCCAGCGGCATCGGGGTCGGGAACGCGTCAGGGTCGTCGAAGGCCGCGCCGCCGGTGGAGCCCGTCATCAGCGGCGTCAGCACCGCGCCGGGCGCGATCGCGTTGAGCAGCACGCCCCGCCGCGCCCACTCGGGGGTGACGGCCGTCCGCCGCACCCAGTGCGCGACGGCCAGCTTGGACGTGGCGTACGCGGTGATGCTGGGCGCGAAGTCGAGGATCTCGGCGGGCGCGGCGGCCTGTCCGGCGCGCGCCCGCTCGCGCGCGCCGTCCTCGTCCCCGGCGAGCGCGAGCGCGGCCAGCCCGTCGTCCACCAGCGGGACGGTGCTGGCCGAGTTCGAGCTGATCACGACCGCCCGGCCCGCGCCGGACGCGGCGAGCGCCGCGCGCAGCCCGGTCAGCAGCGCCACCGGGCCGAAGTAGTTGACCGACATGACCGCCGCCGCGTCCCGGACGCTCGGGCCGACGCCGGCGATCGCGGCGACGCCGTCGAGCCGTCCGCCGCTCAGGGACAGCACCTCGGCGACGGCGTGCGCGCGGCCGTCCGGCATGCCGAGGTCGGCGACCACGTGCGCGTCGTGCAGGTCCACGCCGATGACCGTGTGCCCGGCGCGCTCCAGCAGCGCGGCGCTCGCCGCGCCCATCCCGGACGCCGATCCGGTCACCGCGAACGTTCCCATGCCCGCACCCTTCGGTCGGCGTCGGTCGTGTCGGAGGTCGATTGGTTCGTCGAGGTCGTGGGCCCGGCGGGAGGCGGCGTCAGTAGGTGAAGGGCAGGTGCTTGATGCCGTTGATGAAGTTGGAGTAGAGCCGGTCGGGTTCGCCCGTGGAGCGGATCGTCGGGACGCGTTCGAACAGCTCGCGGAACATGACGGTGATCTCGCGACGGGCCAGGTTCGCGCCGAGGCAGAAGTGCGGTCCGGGGCCGCCGAACCCGACGTGCGGGTTGGGCGAGCGCAGGATGTCGAAGCGGTCGGGGTCCTCGAAGACCGTCTCGTCCCGGTTCGCCGAGTTGTAGAACAGCAGCACCTTGTCCCCGGCGCGGTACCGGTTGCCGTTCATCTCGTGGTCGCGCGTCACCGTCCGGCGGAACTGGATCACCGGCGTCGACATCCGGACGATCTCCTCGACCGCCCCCGCGATCCGGCCGTCGAAGTCGTCCAGCAGCAGCGCCCGCTGCTCCGGGTTGTCGGTGAGGAGCTTCAGCCCGTGCGCCATGGCGTTCCGCGTCGTCTCGTTGCCCGCCACCACCAGCAGGATGAAGAACGAGCCGATCTCCTGGTCCGTCAGCGACTCGCCGTCCACGTTCGCGGTGACCAGCGCCGAGACCAGGTCGTCGGCGGGCGCGCGGCGCCGCCGCCGGGCCAGCTTCATCGCCATGTGGTTCAGCTCGTAGCCGGCGGCCAGGCCGGCGGCGAGCCCGTAGAGCACGCCGGTGCGGGTGACGCCGGTGCGGGCGAACTCGCGTCCGCCGGTGTACTCCGGGTCGCCGAGCCCCAGGATCACGTTCGTCCGGTCGTACACCAGCGCCCGGTCGGCCTCGGCGATGCCCATCATGTCGCAGATGACCTGCACCGGCAGGCGGGCGGCGACGTCGGTGACGAAGTCGCCGGACGCCGGGCCGCGCGCGAGCAGCCCGTCCACGATCCGGCGGGCGCTCGCGCGCAGGTCGGCCTCGGTGCGGGCGAGGACGCGCGGGGTGAACGCCCGCGAGACGATCCGGCGCAGCCGGGCGTGCCGCGGGTCGTCCATGTTGATCATCGAGCCGAAGTAGCGGGCCAGGTAGCCGGGCAGGTCCGCGATGCTGTTCGAGCACGGCTCGCTGCTGAACACCTCCGGCGTCCGGCTCGCCTCCACCACGTCCGCGTGCCGCACCAGCGCGTGGTAGCCCGGCCCGTGCCTGATGAACGGCAGCTTGAGCTCGCGGAAGAAGGCCGGCCGGTCGCGCCGCCTGAGCTCGGCGAACGCGGCCTCGCGGGCGGCCGGCGGACGGGCCCAGAAGGCGATGTCGGACAGGTCGGTGTCGTGCGCCGTGGCCGTCGTCATCCAGCAGCACCCCCGGAAACCCGAGTCGCGTTCGGTTCGTTCCATCGAACTCGGGTCCCGGGGTCCCGTCAACCGCCTGCCGCCGCCCGCCTGCCTGCCGCCGCCCGCCTGCCGCCGCCCGCCCGCCTGCCGCCG
>NZ_QURH01000995.1 GCF_003428695.1 Actinomadura logoneensis | reverse complement strand
GGCGGGCGGCGCGCTCGCCGCCGCGCGGGGAGCCGCCCGGGTCGTCCTCGGCCTGCTCGCGGCGGCCGGCGGTCTCCTCCCCCATCGTGCCGGTCCGCGGCTCCCGCGGCCGGGTCAGCACGATCACGCTGATCACGGCCGCGAGCAGCAGGAACGTCTCGCCGAAGGTGTCGAAGCCGCGGGTGCCGTAGACGACCTCGTTGACCGGCTCGGTGAGCTTCCACTCCGGCAGCGCCACGTCCAGCGCGTGCCGGGCCATCGCGGGCAGCGGCGCGTGCTCCCGGGGCGCGGCCAGCAGGCCCGCCGCCAGCAGCGCCAGGAACCCCGCGGTCAGGACGGCCCCGGCGACGGCGCGCCGGCTCATCGCTCCGGTTCCTTCCTGCGGTCGGTGCCCGCCGCGCTGGGATCGTCCTCGGGGACGTCCGTGCGGGTCTTGCCGATGGCGATCAGGTAGAGCGCGGGGAGGGCGATCGCGCCGACGACCAGCTGGGCGTGCGCGACGTCCGGCGCGCCGAGCACGACGAACAGCAGGCCGAGCAGGACGCCGACCGACGACAGCGCCATCACCGCGCCGTTCAGCGACCGGATCCGGACGGTCAGCACCCCGCCGGCGAGGATCAGCGCGAGGACGAGGTAGTCGAGCACCCAGAACATCCGCGGCTCACCCCCGCCGCTTCCCGGAGCCGTCCCCGCCCCGGCCATCGCCGGGGTCGCCGCTCTTCTTCGCGGCGTCTTCGAGCGACTCGTCCTGGACGGCTCCGTGCCACATGGGGACGCCGGTCCGGTAGGCGGCGCGGGCGAGCGCGTGCGCGGCGACCGGGTTCAGCACGCCCAGCAGGGCGACGATGAGCAGGGCGCGCGCGCCGTACTGGCTGAACGCGCCCTCGCCGATGACCAGCGCGGCCAGCGCGGGCAGGACGCCCATCGTGACGGTCTTGGACGAGCACTGGATGCGCGTGTAGACGTCCGGCATGCGCAGGATGCCCACGGCCGCGGACAGCGAGAAGAACAGCCCGACCAGGGCCGCCCCGGCGACGAGGACCTCCCTCACAGCAGCCCCCGTTCGAGGTAGCGCGCCCAGATGATCGTCCCGAGGTAGCCGAAGGACGCGGGCCACAGCGCCGCGTCCAGGTAGCCGGTGCGGTCGGCGTAGGCGGCGAAGAACAGCAGCGCGAGCATCGCCTGGGTCGTGAGGGCGTTGAGGGCGACGATCCGGTCGCAGGTCGTCGGCCCGAGCCCGAGCCGGACGGTCAGCAGCGCCGCCACGGCCGCCTCGGCGATCGCGACGACGAGGTACAGCGTGCTCATCGGCCCGCCCGGGAGCCGCTCGGAGTCCCCGGCCGCTCGTCCGTCCCGTCGCCGGCCCCGCGGGCGCGCCGCAGGATGCGTTCGACATGCTCGTTGATCGTCTCGGGACGGTCCGGGACGGCGACCGCGTGGTACTGGAGCAGGCCGCGCCGGGTGTCCAGGTCGACGAGCTGGTTGTCCACGATGACCGAGGTGAGCAGGGCGACCGTGGTGACGCCCGCGTCGCCGCGCTCACGCGTCGGCACCACGACCATGCCGCTGCGCAGCGGCCGGGACGGCGCCCAGATCCGCCGGGCCAGCCGGACGTTCGCGACCACGATCCACCAGGCGGTGTGGACGAGCAGTTCCCCGGCGGCGCGCAGGCGGCGCGGCCGCAGCAGCGCCCAGGGCCCGGCCGCCTTACCCAGCGGCGCGACCAGCAGCCCGGCGGCCGTGGAGGCCGCCACCCCGATGAGCAGTTGCTCGGCGGTGAACTTCCAGGTCAGCAGGATCCAGACGAGGAACGCCCAGGCCGCCGGAGCGGCGGCCCGGCGTCCGGCCCGGCAACCGGCCAGGACGCCCAGGCGGAACCGTCCTCGCGGCGCGGCCACGGGGGGTCAGCCCTTGCCGGAGCGGGAGAAGACCTCCTGGGCCTTGGCGCGCAGTCCCTTCTTGACGACGCCGGACGCGTCCGGGTCGCCCTTCATGATCGCCTCGGCGGCGTCCTTGAGCTGCGAGAAGTCCGCGTGCGGCGGGATGGGCGGGACGTCGGGGTCGCACCGGACGTCCAGCACCACCGGCCGGTCGGCGGCGAGGGCGCGGTCCCAGGCGGGGCCGATGTCCTCGGGCTTGTCCACGGCGATGCCCTCCAGCCCGATGGAGGTCGCGAAGGAGGCGTAGGAGACGTCCGGCAGCACCTGGGACTCCTCGAACTTCGGCGAGCCGCCCATGGCGCGCAGCTCCCAGGTGACCTGGTTGAGGTCGTTGTTGTGCAGGACGGCGATGACCAGCCGCCGGTCGCTCCACAGCTCGTGGTAGCGGCGGATGGTGATGAGCTCGGCGAGCCCGTTCATCTGCATCGCGCCGTCCCCGACCAGCGCCACCACCGGCCGGTCCGGATGGGCGAACTTCGCGCCGATCGCGTACGGGACGCCCGCGCCCATGGTCGCGAGGGTGCCCGAGAGCGACCCCCGCATCCCGTGCCTGAACTTCAGGTCGCGGGCGTACCAGTTCGCCGCCGAGCCCGAGTCGGCCGTGACGATCACGTCGTCCGGCAGCCGCGAGGACAGCTCCCACGCCAGGAGCATCGGGTTGATCGGGTCGGCGGGCACCTTCGCCTGCCGCTCGACGGTGTCCCACCAGCGCGAGACGTTCTTCTCGACGGTCTTCCGCCACGACCGGTCGTCCTTGCGGCGCAGCTTGGGGATCATCGCGCGCAGCGTCTCGGCGGCGTCCCCGACCAGGTTGGCCTCGGTCGGGTAGCGCATGCCGATGAGCCGCCCGTCCACGTCGATCTGGACGGCGCGGGCCTTCCCGAACTCCGGCATGAACTGGCTGTAGGGGAAGTTGGAGCCGACGATCAGCAGCGTGTCGCAGTCGCGCATCAGCTCGTACGACGGCCGCGTGCCGAGCAGCCCGATGGAGCCGGTCACGTAGGGCAGGTCGTCCGGCAGGACGTCCTTGCCGAGCAGCGCCTTGGCCACCCCTGCGCCGGTCAGGTCCGCGACCTCCATCACCTCGGCGGCGGCGTCGCGCGCGCCCTGCCCGACCAGGACCGCGACCTTCGACCCGGCGTTGAGGATCTCGGCGGCCCGGTCGATCTCCCGGTCCGGCGCGCGGGTCACCGGCCGCACCAGGCCCGGGACCGACGACGGGACCTGCTTGAACGCGTGCTCGGGCGGCTGGTACTCCTCCTCCTGCAGGTCGGCCGGGATGATCACGGCCGTCGGGGTGCGCTCGGCCATGGCGATCCGGAGTGCGCGGTCGAGCAGGTTGGGGAACTGGGACGGGACCGACGCGGTCTGCACGTAGGCGGCCACGTCCTTGAACAGCGTCTGGAGGTCCACCTCCTGCTGGTAGTTCCCGCCCATCGCGCTGCGCGCGGTCTGCCCGACGATGGCCACGACGGGCACGTGGTCGAGCTTGGCGTCGTAGAGCCCGTTCAGCAGGTGGATCGCGCCGGGACCGCTGGTCGCCATGCACACGCCGACCTGCCCGCTGAACTTCGCGTATCCGACCGCCTCGAACGCCGACATCTCCTCATGGCGGCTTTGCACGAACTTTGGCTTGTTGTCGGCCCTGCCGAGCGCGGCGACCAGCCCGTTGATGCCGTCCCCCGGATAGCCGAAGATCTGCTCGACGCCCCACTCCCGCAGGCGCTCCAGGACATGGTCGGCGACTTTCGCGCCCATGGCGGCTCCCTTCACTCGTCCTCCCCCGAGCCGTTCCCCGCGACAATGCTTGAAACCCCCACGCTCGGCCCTCGCATGCTTGAAGCCCGCCGACTGGGTACGGGACCGACATGGCCATCGGCACCGTGCACAAGACCGAGCCCCGGACGACCCTCCAGGAGGACCTGGCGGCGGAGGTGGACGGCGAAGTGCGGTTCGACGCGGGCTCCCGCGCCGCCTACGCGCACGACTCGTCCAACTACCGGAGGCCGCCGATCGGGGTGGTGGTGCCCCGGAACGTGGAAGCGGCCGTGGCGGCCGTGCAGGTCTGCGCCCGCCACGAGGTCCCGATACTGTCCCGCGGCGGCGGGACGAGCCTGGCCGGGCAGTGCTGCAACGAGGCCGTCGTCATCGACTGGTCGAAGTACTGCCACCGGCTCCTGTCGTGCGATCCGGACGCCCGGACGGCCGTGGTCGAGCCCGGCATCTGCCTGGACGACCTCAACCGGCGGCTGAGCCGCCATCGGCTGATGGTCGGGCCGAAGCCGTCCACGCACGACACCTGCACCATCGGCGGGATGATCGGCAACGACTCGTGCGGCGCGTCCGCGCAGGCGTACGGCAAGATGACCGACTCGGTCGTCCGGCTGGAGGTGCTCACCTACGACGGCCTGCGGATGTGGGTGGGCGAGACGTCCGACGAGGAGTACGCGCGGATCGTCGCCGAGGGCGGGCGGCGCGCGGAGATCTACCGCGAACTGCGCAGGCTGCGAGACGACAACCTCGCGCTGATCCGCACCCGGTACCCCGACATCCCGCGCCGCGTGTCCGGCTACAGCCTCGACCAGCTTCTGCCCGAGAACGGCTTCAACCTGGCCCGCGCCCTGGTCGGCTCCGAATCGACGCTGGTCACCGTGCTGCGGGCGGAGATCTCGCTGGTGCCCGTCCCGTCCTACCAGTCGCTGGTCGTGCTGGGCTACGACGACATCGCGACGGCGGGCGACGCCGTCCCGGAGATCGCCGCCTGCGAGCCGCTGGCGCTGGAGGGCATGGACGACTACCTGCTCGACCTCGCCAAGTCCCAGCATCTGGCCGACGACGAGACGCTGGAGAAGATGCCGAAGGGCGCGGGCTGGCTGATGGTCCGCTTCGGCGGCGACACGCAGGCCGAGGCCGACGGGAAGGCCGAACGGCTGATGGAGACCGCGGCCCGCTCGTCCACCCCGCCGCACCGCGGTTTCGTCCACGACCCCGCCGACGAGCAGCGGCTGTGGCGGGTGCGCGAGGCCGGGCTCGGCGCGACCGCCTATCCCCCGCACCGCCCCGACACCCACGAGGGCTGGGAGGACGCGGCCGTCCCGCCCGACCGGCTCGGCGACTACCTGCGCGACTTCCAGGCGCTCGTGGAGGAGTTCCACTACGACCCCGTGACGCTGTACGGGCACTTCGGGCAGGGCTGCGTGCACACCCGCATCCCCTTCGACCTGTCCGACCGGGAGGGCGTCGAGCGCTACCGCGAGTTCGCGCGGCGGGCCGCGAAGCTGGTCTGCGACTACGGCGGCTCGCTGTCGGGCGAGCACGGCGACGGGCAGTCCCGCGGGGAGCTGCTGCCGCTGATGTTCGGGGACGAGGTCGTCGCGCTGTTCGGCCGGGTGAAGGGGATCTTCGACCCGGACCACCGGATGAACCCGGGCCGGGTCGTGGACCCGCTCCCCCTGGACAAGTACCTCGACCTGCCCGGATACCACCCGAAGCGGCAGTATCTGCACTTCTCCTACCCCGAGGACGACGGCCGGTTCATCCACGCCGCCGCCCGCTGCGTGGGGATCGGCAAGTGCCGCTCGACGTCCGGCGGGGTGATGTGCCCGAGCTACCGCGCCACCCGCGAGGAGGAGCACTCCACGCGCGGCCGGTCCCGGGTGCTCCAGGAGATGATGCGCGGCGAGGTCGTCCGGGACGGCTGGCGCTCCACCGAGGTCCGCGACGCCCTCGACCTGTGCCTGGCCTGCAAGGGCTGCAAGAGCGACTGCCCGGTCAACGTGGACATGGCGACGTACAAGGCCGAGTTCCTCGCCCACCACTACGAGCGGCGGCTGCGGCCGATGTCGCACTACACGATGGGCTGGCTGCCCGTCTGGGCCCGGCTCGCCGCGCACGCGCCCGGCGTGGCCAACACCGCGCTCGGCCTCCCGGGGCTCGACCGGATCGTCAAGCGGCTGGGCGGCATCGACGAGCGCCGCGAGCTGCCGCGCTTCGCGCCCGAGCGGTTCACCGACTGGTTCCGGCGGCGTCCGCCCACGATGACCGGGGACGGCCCGGCCGTGGTGCTGTTCCCCGACACCTTCACCAACTCCTTCCACCCGCACATCGCCAAGGCGGCCGTCCGCGTCCTGGAGGCCGCCGGGTACCGGGTGCGGGTGCCGTCCAACCCGGTGTGCTGCGGCCTGACGTGGATCTCGACCGGGCAGCTCGGCCGCGCGTCCAAGCAGTTGCGCCGCACCGCGCGGATGCTCGCTCCCGCCGTCCGCGCGGGCGTCCCGGTCGTGACCCTGGAACCGAGCTGCACCGCCGTGCTGCGCTCCGACGCGCCCGAGCTCCTGCCGGACGACGAGAACGTCGCACGCGTCCACGACGGGACGCTGACGCTGGCCGAACTGCTGGACGAGCACCAGGAGGCCGAGGGCGGGACGTCCCCGGTGGCGTCCCACGACGTCGTCGCCGGGCTCGACCGCGAGCCGGTGACCGCGCTCGCCCAGCCGCACTGCCACCAGCACGCGGTCATGGGCTTCGACGCGGACACCCGGGTGCTGCGCCGCGCCGGCGTGGACGTGGACGTCCTCGACGTCGGCTGCTGCGGCCTCGCGGGCAACTTCGGCTTCGAGCGCGGCCACTACGACGTGTCGGCCACGATCGCCGAACAGGGGATCTGGCCCGCCGTCCGGAACGCCGACCCCGGCACCGCGATCCTCGCCGACGGGTTCTCCTGCCGCACCCAGATCGAGGCCGGGACCGACGCCCGGCCGCGGCACCTCGCCGAGGTCCTGGCCGACCTGCTGCCGGAGGAGCGCCCGTCATGACCGCGGTCCGGGCGTCCGCCTACACCGTCCCGACGGACGCCCCCGAGGCCGACGGCACGCTCTCCTGGACGTCCACGACCCTGGTGCTCGCCGAGGCGGAGGCCGAGGGGCACCGCGGCACCGGCTGGACGTACGGGCCGGCGCCGATCGCGCGGCTGGTCGAGGACACGCTCGCGCCGGTCGTCAAGGACGTCGGCGTGCTCGACGTCCCGGACGCGCACGAGCGGATGTGCCGCGCCGTCCGCAACACCGGACGCCCCGGCGCGGCGTCCATGGCGATCTCCGCCGTGGACTGCGCGCTGTGGGACCTCAAGGCCCGGGTGCTCGGCGTGCCGCTGCACCGGCTGTTCGGCGCCGTCCGCCCGGACGTGCCCGTGTACGGCTCCGGCGGCTTCACCACCTACACCGACCGGCAGACCACCGCCCAGCTCGAACACTGGGCGGGCGAGCTGGGCATCCCGCGCGTCAAGATCAAGATCGGGGAGTCGTGGGGCGCCCGGGAGGAGCGCGACATGGCCCGCCTGCGCCTCGCCCGCCTCGCGATCGGCCCGGCCGCCGAGCTGTACGCCGACGCCAACGGCGCCTACTCGGCCAAGCAGGCGGTCCGGGTGGCGCGGGCCGCCGAGCACGTGGGGCTGCGCTGGTTCGAGGAGCCGGTGTCGTCCGACGACCTCGCCGGGCTGCGCACCGTCCGCGACGCCGTGGAGTGCGAGGTCGCCGCCGGCGAGTACGGCTACGACCTGCCCTACTTCCGCGACCTGCTGCCCGTCGTGGACTGCCCGCAGGCCGACGTCACCCGCTGCGGCGGGTACACCGAGTTCCTGCGGATCGCCGGGCTCGCCCGCGCCTTCGGCCGCGACCTGTCCGGGCACTGCGCCCCGCACCTGCACGCGCCCGTCCTGGCGGCCGTCCCGAACGCCCGGCACATCGAGTGGTTCCACGACCACGTCCGCATCGAGTCCCTGCTCTTCGACGGGTGCCTCGGCCCGGAGGGCGGGACGGTCCGTCCACGCGACGACGCGCCGGGCCACGGCCTGGCGTTCCGCCGCGCGGACGCCGAGGAGTTCCGCGTCGCCTGAGCCGGGGAGGACGCCCCGGCAGGCGCCGTACAGCGAAGGGGAGGCCATGAAGGTCGTCGTAGTGACAGGAGCGACCGCGGGGGTGGGCCGCGCGGCGGCCCGCGCGTTCGCGAAGGAGGGGGCGAAGGTCGCCCTCGTCGCCCGCGGACGGGCCGGGCTCGAGGGGGTCGCGAAGGAGCTCGGCGGGCACGGGTTCCCGGTCGAGGCCGACGTCGCCGACTTCCGGCAGGTCGCCGAGGCCGCGCGGACGGTGGAGAAGGAGCTCGGCCCGATCGACGTCTGGGTGAACTGCGCCTTCACCTCGGTCTTCGCGCCGTTCACCGAGATCGACCCGGAGGAGTACCGGCGCATCACCGAGGTGACCTACCTCGGGTACGCGCACGGCACCCGGGCGGCCCTCGACGTGATGCGCCCGCGCGGACGCGGCGTGATCGTCATGGTCGGTTCGGCGCTGGCGCACCGCGGGATCCCGCTGCAGTCGGGGTACTGCGGGGCCAAGCACGCCATCCAGGGCATGTACGAGTCGCTGCGGTGCGAGCTGCTGCACGACAAGAGCGGCGTCCAGGCCACGATGGTGCACCTGCCCGCCGTCAACACGCCCCAGTTCGGGTGGGTGCGGTCGCGGCTGCCGCGCAGGCCCCAGCCCGTCCCGCCGATCTACCAGCCGGAGGTGGCGGCCGAGGCGATCGTGCACGCCGCGAAGAACCCGCGCCGCCGGGAGTACTGGGTCGGGATGTCCACCGTCCTCACCCTGCTCGCCGACCGGGTCGCGCCCGCGCTGCTCGACCGGTACCTGGCCCGCACCGGCTACTCCAGCCAGCAGACGTCCGAGCCGGCGAAGCCGGTGGAGGGCAACCTGTGGGAGCCGCGGGACGAGACCGAGGACGAGGGCGCGCACGGCCGGTTCGACAGCCGGGCCCACGGCCGCAGCCCGCAGGTGTGGCTCAGCCGGCACCGCCGCGCCGCCACCGGCGCGGGCCTCGCCGCCGCGGCGCTGGGCTACCGCGCGGCGAGGCGGGTGGCGGCCTCCAGGAAGAGCGCGTGAACGAACGCCTGCGGCAGGTTCCCCCGCACCTGCCGCTGGCGGACGTCGTACTCCTCGGCGAACAGCCCGGTCGCGCCGCACGCCGACCGGGCCCGCTCGAACTGCCCGACGGCCATTTCCCGCTCGCCGTGCCGGAAGTCGGCCATCGCCAGCATGAACCCGCAGAGGGTGAACGCGCCCTCGATCTCACCGAGCGGCTTGCGGGCGACGCGGTACCGGTAGACGAAACCCTCCTGCTCCAGCTCGGCGCGGACCCTGCGGTAGGTGGCGGTCATGTGCGGGTCATCCGGCGGGAACGCGCCGCGCAGGGCGGGCAGCAGCAGGGCCGCGTCGACCCGGTCGTCGTCGGCGGCGCGCTGCCAGCCGCCCCCGTCGTCCAGGGACGTCCTGGCCGTCTCGCTGAGGATGCGGTCGGCGAGCCGCTCCCAGTCCGCCCGGTCCCCGCGGGCGGCCAGCAGGGGCGCGGCCCGCCGCAGGCCCGCGACGCAGGCCAGGCGCGAGTGCGTCCAGCAGCGCGGCTCGGTCTCCCAGACGCCGTAGTCGGCCTCGTGCCACCGCTCCCCGATCGCCCGGACGGCCGCCGCGGCGGCCTCGGCGATGTGCGCGTCCACCCGGTCGTGCCGGGCCGCCGCCGCGAACAGCAGCAGCGCCTCGCCGAACACGTCCAGCTGGAACTGCCCGGTCACCCGGTTGCCGTAGACGGCGTCCGAGCCGGGGTACCCCGGCAGCCCGGCCGGATGCTCCGCCGGCACCGGCCCGCCCGACACCGTGTAGGCCGGACGCATCCGCGCGCCGTCCTCGGCGAGCCGGTCCGCGACGAACCCCGTCGCCGCGTCCAGCAGGGCGAGCCGTCCGCCGTGGGCGGCCACCGCCTGCCCCGCGATGCACTGGTCGCGGATCCACGCGTAGCGGTAGTCGAAGTTCCGCGTCCCCGCCAGGTGCTCGGGCAGCGAGGTCGTCGCCGCGGCGGCCATCCCGCCGCTGGACGACGTCAGGCCCGTGAGGACGGCGTAGGCGAGCCGGGCGTCCCGGGGCGCGATGGTGTCCGAGCAGTCGGGGATGCGCGCCTTCCAGTCGACGCGCGTCTGCTCCCACAGCTCGTCGGGCGTCCCGAGCCCGCCGGAGGCGCCGGAGGCCCCGGGCGGGCCGTCCACCGGACGGGTCGACAGCTCCAGGACGAGGTCGCGGGTCTCCCCCTCGCGCAGGTCGAAGTCGAACGTCAGCGGCCGGCCGGAGGCCGACTCCGGGGCTCCGGTCCAGCGGAAGTACACGTCACCGGCGCGTCCCGTCCAGGAGCCGTCCGCCCAGGAGTCGTCCGCTCCCGACCCCTGCGGCGCGGGAACGGCCGTCCAGCGGCACTCGCCGCCGGGCAGGCCGAGGCGCACCCGGACCGTCGCCGTCCCGCCGACGCAGCGGATCCGGCGCAGCACGACCGTGCGCCCGGTCTCCGCCGGGCCGCCCAGCGCCTCGTGGCACTCGACGACCCCGCCGGGGACGACCCACCGGCTCCGCCAGACGAGGCAGGCGTCCTCGTAGTAGCCGCCCCACACCCGCCGCTCTGCGACCGGGCAGACGACGTAGGTTCCCGGGCCGCCGAGGAGCCCGGCGAACACCGGGGGCGACTCCCAGGAGGGGAAGCACATCCACGCGAAGTCCCCGTGGGGGCCGATCAGCGCCCCTCGCTCCCCGTCTCCCACGAAGGCGTAGTCCCGTAGCACATGAAGCATCCGGTGCCTCTTCCCCCAGAAGCGCCGACCCAACGGACAAACGCCGTCCGGGCCGCCGTGATCCCTACTGAAAAGAGTGTTGCCGATCTCATGCATAAACCAGGAACCAAGGGTATAGAGAGACCACCACAAGCCAATCAAGTGAAAGGGATGTGAGACCGCTATGGCGCTCATCATCGCCGTCCTTCTGCTGGCGCTACTGCTGGGCGGCCTGGGGTTCGCCGTCCACGTCCTCTGGTGGATCGCACTGATCGTCCTGGTCATCTGGCTCCTGGGCTTCGTCCTCCGGGCCGCCGACGGAGCCGGTGGCGGCCGTCGCCGCTGGTACCGATGGTGACCGCGGCCTTCCATCCGTAGCGGCACCGCGGGCCGGGGCGATCTTCGCCCCGGCCCCGCCCGTGTCCATTCCCCGGCCCCGTCCCACCGGTACCGAAATGGGTGTCCCGGGGGTGTCGATATCAATTCGACCCGTGCGCGTTTAGAGGCCCGAAAACTTGGAAGAAGCCCGCGGGGCCCGGCT
>NZ_QURH01000996.1 GCF_003428695.1 Actinomadura logoneensis | reverse complement strand
CGGCGCGGACGTCCGGGGGTCGGGGGCGTCCGGCGGAACGGCGGCGCCTCGTGCGGGCGCGCGTCCCGCCGGGGGGACGCCGGCGCAGATGATGGCGCAGGCCGGAGCGGCCCGGGGCGTCCCGGCGGAGATCGCGCGGGCGCACCACGGCTCGGTGTCCAAGGAGGAGCGGGCGGGCATCGAGAACGCCCTGAAGGAGGGCAGGCTGCCCGCCGTCGTCGCCACGTCCAGCCTGGAGCTGGGCATCGACATGGGCGCGGTCGACCTGGTCGTCCAGGTGGAGTCGCCGCCGTCGGTGGCCAGCGGCCTGCAGCGGGTCGGGCGCGCGGGCCACCAGGTCGGCGCGGTGTCCAAGGGCGTGATCTTCCCGAAGTACCGCGGCGACCTGGTGCAGACCGCCGTGGTCGCCGAGCGGATGCGCGGCGGCGAGATCGAGGAGCTGCGCTACCCGCGCAACCCCCTCGACGTCCTCGCGCAGCAGATCGTCGCCATGGTCGCCATGGACGAGTGGCCCGTGGACGACCTGGAGACCCTGGTCAAGAGGGCCGCGCCCTACGCCACGCTCCCCCGGTCCGCGCTGGAGGCGACGCTCGACATGCTCGCGGGGCGCTACCCCAGCGACGAGTTCGGCGAGCTGCGCCCCCGCCTGGTGTGGGACCGGGTGGCCGGCGTCCTGCGCGACCGGCCGGGCGCGCAGCGGCTGGCGGTGACCAGCGGCGGCACCATCCCCGACCGGGGCCTGTTCGGCGTGTTCCTCGTGGGCGAGAAGTCGTCGCGGGTGGGCGAGCTGGACGAGGAGATGGTCTACGAGTCGCGGGTCGGCGACGTGTTCGTCCTCGGCGCCAGCTCCTGGCGCATCGAGGACATCACGCCCGACCGGGTCCTGGTCTCGCCCGCCCCGGGGCAGCCGGGCAAGCTTCCGTTCTGGCACGGCGACTCGCCGGGCCGTCCCGCCGAGCTGGGGCGGGCGCTCGGCGCGTTCACCCGCGAGCTGGCCGCGCTGCCCGAGCAGCGGGCCCGGGCGCGCGTGACGGACGCCGGGCTGGACGAGTGGGCCGCCGGCAACCTGGTGTCCTACCTGGGCGAACAGCGGGAGGCGACCCGGCACGTCCCGGACGACCGGACGGTCGTGGTCGAGCGGTTCCGCGACGAGCTCGGCGACTGGCGCATGGTCGTCCACTCCCCGCTCGGCGCGCGCGTGCACGGGCCGTGGGCGCTCGCCATCGCGGGCCGCCTGCGCGAACGGTACGGCGTGGACGCGCAGGCCATGCACGCCGACGACGGCATCGTCATCCGCATCCCGGACATGGACGACCCGCCCAGCATGGACCTGTGCGCCTTCGACGCCGACGAGATCGAGCGCGTCGTGGTGGACGAACTGGGCGGATCGGCGCTGTTCGCGGCCCGGTTCCGCGAGTGCGCCGCCCGGTCGCTGCTGCTGCCGCGCCGCCGCCCCGACAAGCGGATGCCGCTGTGGCAGCAGCGGCAGCGTGCCGCGCAACTGCTCAGCGTCGCGGGCAAGTACCCGTCGTTCCCGATCGTCCTGGAGACGATGCGCGAATGCCTCCAGGACGTGTTCGACGTCCCGGGGCTCGTCCAGCTCATGCGCGACCTGGCCGGACGCAAGGTGCGCATGGTCGAGGTCGAGACGAACGAGCCGTCTCCCTACGCGCGGTCCCTGCTGTTCCACTATGTGGGCGCGTTCATGTACGAGGGCGACTCGCCGCTCGCGGAACGCCGCGCCCAGGCGCTCGCGCTCGACACCGCGCTCCTATCGGAACTGCTCGGCCAGGCCGACCTGCGGGAACTGCTCGATCCGGAGGTCGTCGCCGACACCGAGCGGGAGCTGCAGCGGCTCGCGCCCGACCGCCGCGCCCACGATGTGGAGGGTGTCGCCGACCTGCTGCGCGCGCTCGGACCGCTCACCACGTCCGAGATCGGGCTGCGCCTCACCCGCCCGCACGACGCCGCGCCCTTCGCCGCCCGGCTGGAGGAGGAGCGCCGGGTCATCCGCGTCCGCGTCGCCGGGGAGGAGCGGTGGGCCGCGATCGAGGACGCCGGGCGGCTCCGCGACGCGCTGGGCGTGCCGCTGCCCGTGGGCGTGCCCGAGGCGTTCCTCGAGCCGGTGGACGATCCCCTCGGCGACCTGGTGTCCCGGCACGCGCGCACGCACGGGCCGTTCCGCGCCGACGCGGTGGCGGCGCGGTTCGGGCTCGGCGCGGCCGTGGCGACCGAGGCGCTGCGCCGGCTCGCCGCCGCCGGACGCGTCGTCGAGGGCGAGTTCCTGCCGGTCGAGGCCGTGTCCGGGCCGCTGACGTCCGAGTGGTGCGACAGCGGCGTGCTGCGGACGCTGCGCCGCCGCTCTCTCGCGCGGCTGCGCGCCGAGGTCGAGCCGTCCCCGCCCGAGGCGCTCGGCCGGTTCCTGCCCGCGTGGCACGGCATCACGGGCGGCTCCCGGCTGCGCGGCCTCGACGCGCTGGTGCAGGCGGTCGAGCAGTTGCAGGGCGCGGCGGTCCCGGCGTCGGCGCTGGAGTCCCTGGTCCTGCCGTCCCGGGTGCCCGGCTACTCGCCCGCGATGCTGGACGAGCTGACCTCGTCCGGCGAGGTCGTCTGGGCCGGTCAGGGCAGCCTTCCCGGCGGGGACGGCTGGGTCGCGCTCTACCTCGCCGAGACCGCGCCACTGCTCATGCCCGAACCGGCCGAGATCACGCTGACGCCCGTCCACCAGGCGGTCCTCGACCTGCTGGAGGGCGGGGGCGCGCTGTTCTTCCGCATGCTCTCCGACCGGGTGAACCGCGAGCGCGGGCTCGCGGTGAACGACGCCGACCTGGTCACCGCCGTCTGGGACCTGGTCTGGGCGGGCCTGCTCACCAACGACACGCTCGCGCCGCTGCGCGCGGCGCTCGGTTCCGGCCGTCCCGCGCACCGCGCCCGCGCGACCCGGCGGGGCCGTCCCGTCCTGCCGTCGCGGACCGGCCCGCCGACGGTCGCGGGACGCTGGTGGCCGCTTCCGGAGCGGGAGTCCTCCGCCACGGCCCGCTCGCACGCGCTGGCCGAGTCCCTGCTCGACCGGTACGGCATCGTCATCCGGGGCGCGGTCGCGGCGGAGCGTACGCCGGGCGGTTTCTCGGCCGTCTACCCCGTCCTGCGCGCGTTCGAGGAGACGGGCCGCTGCCGCCGGGGCTACTTCGTCGAGGGCCTGGGCGCGGCGCAGTTCGCTCTGCCGGGGGCTGTTGACCGCCTCCGCGCCCTGCGCCCGTCACCGTCGGCGCCACCCGCGTCGTCCCCGCCGGCTTCGTCCCCGCCGTCCGCCTCCGGGCCGTCGGCGTCCCGCTGGGAGACGTCCGGCGCTGCTGATTCCAACGCGCGCTGGGAGACGTCCGGCGCCGCTGATTCCGACGCGCGCTGGGACACGCCCGACGACCGGTGGGACTCCCCTGCGGAGCAAACCAGCGACCGCTGGCAACTGCCCCCGGAAGATCCGTCCGACGAAGACGCGAGGGGCGGTGGCGGTTCCGCAGGGCACCGCCACGGACGGTCCGCCTCGCTGGGCGGCTCGGTCGCGCCCATGGCGAGCGCACGCCGGCCCGAGCCTGGCGAGCGTGCGCTCGTCCTCGCGGCTGCGGACCCCGCGAACGTCTACGGAGCCGCGCTCCCGTGGCCCGACCGCCCGGGCGGCGAGGTGGCGAGCGGCCACAAGCCGGGCCGCAAGGCCGGGGCGCTGGTCGTCCTCATCGGCGGGCGCCTCGTCCTGTACGTCGAACGCGGCGGGAAGACCCTCCTGACCTGGGACGATGACCCGGCCGTCCTGCAACCCGCGGTGGACGCGCTGGCCCTGGCCGTCCGCGAGGGGGCCCTCGGCAAGCTGACCGTCGAACGCGCCGACGGCGAGTCCATCAACGATTCGCCGCTCGCCGCCGCCCTGGAGGCCGCAGGCTTCCACCCGACCCCGAAGGGGCTCCGCCTCCGGGCCTGACCACACGCACGCCGCCCGGCCTTCAGGGGCCGTACCCGGCGGGCACGCCGGGGGGCTGACCACACGCGCGCCGTCCGGCCTTCGGGGTGCCGTGCTCGGCGGGGACGACGGGGCCCGACCATGTGCGGGCCGCCCAGCCTTCAGGGGGCCGTACCCGGCGGGCACGGCGGGAGGCTGACCACACGCGCGCCGTCCGGCCTTCAGGATGCCGTACCTCGGCGGACACCGCGGGGGCCCGACCACACGTGAGCCGCCCGGCCTTCGGGGTGCCGTGCCCGGCGGACACGGCGAGGCCCGACCATGTGCGCGCCGCCCAGCCTTCAGGGTGTCGTACCCGGCGGACACGGCGGGGAGCTGACCACGCGCGCCGTCCGGTCTGGGGATAGGGGCCGCCGGGTCGGCCGTCTCGGCCGGGGCCGGTGGCTCACGCGTTCGACGCCTCTTCGGGGCGGCGGGTCAGGCGACGGGTGACGCGCCAGGCGGGCCAGAGGAGGGCCGCCACGAGGCAGCCGAGGGAGAGCGGGGTCAGGAAGGCGAAGCGCAGGCCGATCGAGGCGCGGACGTCCACGTTCGGGGCACCGTCCAGACGCAGGACGGCGACGGACCACGCGCCGTGGGTCTTGTCCCAGGTCAGGGTGCGGGGGCCAGGTCCCGCGGACGAGGCGACCCAGAACGTCCGGCGGGTGGGGTCCGCCGCCCGGCCGGCCCCGGGCACGTGCCGGAAGCTCGCCTGGAAGGGCTTCAGTTCGGCCGAGACGAAGTCGTCGTAGGCGACGCCCCGGAGGTACGCCTCGACCTGGTCCTTGGGTCCGATGCCGACGAAGATCGGGACGTTCGGATCGGCCGCCTCGACCTTGATGCGCACGCGCGCCAACTCACCGATGTCCGGATCGGGGTCGGCGGCGTGCGCGGACGACGAGCCGACGTCGATCTCGTCGGTCTTGAGCGCCACACCGGAGGTGGTGAACCGGTGCCGGCTCGTGGAGAAGTAGCCGCCCGCGTCCGCCTGCGCAAGAGCGGCGACGCCGGCTGCCGTACCGGCGATGAGCAGCAGGGCCGTGGCGGTCCAGGCCAGTACGCGAGCCGTCGCGGCGGCGGGTCCCGTTTTATTTAGCATGACTGTGCGACGAACGGGATCCGCTCGCCGGCCTCAACCGATCACGACCGGATCCGGCCAGGGCCGAGCCGGGTCCGAGCCGGATCCGAGGGAACTTCCCCGCCCTCCCGGCCGTCCGCGCGCGGGCCCTGGTCCAGCGAATCCCCGACCTAGCTACTACGGCGGCCCTTGAAGAGGGAGATCAGGCCGCGCAGGGCGCGCTCGTCCAGGGAGCCGAAGGGGTTGTCGTGGACGAGGTAGGTCCAGGTGGCGGACGGGCGCTGGAGTCCCGCGCCCTCGAGGTCGAGGGCGCCGTCGCCGGACGTCCTCAGGTTCTCGAAGGCGGCGACGGCGGCGGCGCGGGCGTCGGGCAGCAGGCGCTTGCCCGCCGGGACGGCCTCGGCGTTGAACTCGATGAGCGGGTCCAGGCCGCGGCCGAGGGAGCGCAGGTGGATGCCCTCGCGGACGTCGGTGAGGAAGGCGAGGTGGTCCGACCAGCGTCGGTCCAGGTGGAACAGCAGGAGCTGGCGGGCCGCCGCCGCGACCTCGGCGGCCCCGGCCAGCCCGACCAGTTCGGCGTGCTTCGCGGGCGCCTTCTCGGCCATCAGGCGGTCGGCGGCGTCGCCGCGCAGGACGGCGTCGCGCTCGGCGAGCAGTTCGGCGCGCTGCAGGCCGATGAGGTTGTTGTAGCGCCAGGTGTTGCGGTGGAGCTCCAGGTCGACGCCCTCGGCGACGCGCTGGGCGTGGCCGACGATCCAGTGCGCCTGCTTGGCGTCGATCAGGCCGTCGTCGCCGACCGGGCCCTTGTACTCCTCGTCCGGGGCGTAGCGGGTGACCAGGTCGTCCTGGAGGCTGGTGAAGAACACCGACGCGCCCGGGTCGCCCTGGCGTCCGGCGCGTCCGCGCAGCTGGTCGTCCAGGCGGCTGCTGTGGTACCGGCCGGTTCCGATGACCAGCAGGCCGCCCGCCGCGACGACCTGGTCGTGCGTCCCGGCGGCGGGGTCGTCCAGCGGCGCGGTGCCGGGGGTCTTCTCCACGGGCGGGCCACCGAGCCGGATGTCGGTGCCGCGCCCGGCGATCTGGGTGGACACGGTGATCGCGCCGGGCGCGCCCGCCCGCGCGATGATCGCGGCCTCCTCGGCGTCGTTCTTGGCGTTCAGCACGACCGGTTCGAACCCGGCGCGGACCAGGCGGCGGGCCAGCCGCTCGGACTCGGCGACGTCGCCGGTGCCGACCAGGACGGGACGGCCGGCCGCGTGCGCGGCGGCGATCTCCTCGACGACCGCGACCTCCTTGTCCGCGGACGTGGCGTACAGCCGGTCCGGACGGTCGTCGCGGACGCACGGCCGGTTCGGCGGGACGACCGCGATGTCCAGGCCGTAGAACTCGCGGAGCTGCCCGGCGACGGCCATCGCGGTGCCGGTCATCCCGCACCGCACCGGATACCGGCCGATGAGCTCCTGGACCGTGACCGAGTCGAGGATCTCGCCGCTCGGCGACGCGTCCAGCGCCTCCTTGGCCTCGACGGCCGCCTGGAGGCCGTCCGGCCAGCGCTGGAGCAGCGCGACCCGGCCGCGCGACTCGCTGACCAGCTTCACCGCGCCGTCCCGGACGATGTAGTCCACGTCGCGCTGCAGCAGCACCTCGGCGTGCAGGGCGACGTTCACGGCGGTGAGGACCGCGAGGTTGTCGGGCGCGTAGAGGTCGATGCCGCCGAGCGCCCGCTCCACCTCCCGCGCGCCCGCCGCGGTGAGCTGGACGTTGCGGGCCTCGGTGTCGGTGCCGTAGTCGCGGCCGGGCCGCAGCCGCCGCACCAGGTCGGCGTAGGACGGGTCGGCGCCCGCGCGGTCGGCGGCCCCGGCGAGGACGAGCGGCACCATCGCCTCGTCCACCAGCACCGAGTCGGCCTCGTCGACCAGCGCGACCTCGGGGCGCGGCAGCACCGGGTCGGCGGTCGAGGTCGCGAGCCGGTCGCGCAGCAGGTCGAAGCCGATCTCGCTGACCGGGGCGTAGGTGACGTCGGCGGCGTAGGCGGCGCGGCGCTCGTCCGGCGTGGACGTCTGCCCGACCCACGCGACCGAGACCCCGAGCAGCTCGTACAGCGGTCCCATCCACTCGGCGTCGCGGCGGGCGAGGTAGTCGTTCACCGACATCACGTGGACGCGCCGTCCGCGCAGCGCGTACCCGGCGGCGGCGATCGCGCCCGCCAGCGTCTTGCCCTCGCCCGTGGCCATCTCGGCGACCTGGCCGCGCAGCAGCGCGAGCGCCCCGACGAGCTGGACGTCGTACGGGCGCTCTCCCAGCGTCCGCCGCGCCGCCTCCCGGCCGAGCGCGCACAGTTCCGCGAGGTCGATGTCGGCACCGCCCGCGTTCTCCTGGCCGGACGGCCCGCCCTTCTTCCGGGACGATCCGCCCCGCGCTCCCAGGCCGGCGCCGTCCCTGCCGGAAGCTCCGGACGAACCAGACGCGTCCGGGGCGAGGAGCTCGGAACCCTCACCGGTGGCGTCCGGACGGAGCCGGACGCCCGGGGGCCGCAGGGCGGAGGCGGCGGCGGTCAGCTCGGCGTCGCCGAGCGCCCGCACGCGCCGCTCGCGCTCCCCGGCGTCCGCCACCACGTCGCGCAGCGGCGCGAGGTCGGCGCTGCCGGGCTTCTGCACCAGTCGCTTCAACCGGTCGCGCAGCGCCATGGCATCCCCCCGAAGTCGGTCAGGTGTCTCGAGCGGTCCCGTCCCCGGGGCCCGTTCCCATCATGATCCACCCTCTACCTCCACTGAAGGTCTGACCGGCGTTTCATCCCGTGGGTGGATCCCTTCCGGCCGTTCGGATGACAGCATTGCGGTACATGGGGTTGCGGTGGCCACGGGATGAAGGACGCCACCGCGGAACGGGGGTCAGCATGACACCGACGGCACGGTGGGCCGCGGCGCAGCGGCGCAGGCGGCACGTCATCAACCAGGTCATCATCGACCGCGCGCTGCGTGACCCGCGCCGCCACGAGGCGGCGGAGGCCCAGCCCGCGAGCAAGTAGGGACACTCCTCCGGGACAGGCGCCGCCGCGGTCGTTCCGCGGCGGCGTCCGCGCGTCCGGGGTGCCGCCACGCCTGTGCGCCGGCCTACGCGCTCCGATGGCGGCGTCCGGGCCGGTAAGCCTGCGAGGTCAGCTCGAGAAGACCTCGTCGCGGGCCTGTTCGAGGGCGGCGTGCAGGGCGCCGCGCAGGACGGGGTTCCCCTCGATCTCGGTGACGGTCACGGTGGGACGGGTCGGGCTCAGGCGGCCGACGGCGCGCTCGATGCGCTCGGCCAGGGGACGGCCTCCGGCGCGTCCCAGCTCGCCGGAGAGCACGACCAGGCCCGGGTCCAGGACGATGTTCACCGAGGTCACGCCGTAGGAGATCCGGACGGCCAGCTCGTCCAGGAAGTCCCCGCCGCGGCCCTCGTCGGCGGCGGCGGCGCGGACGCACTCGACGGCGGTGGGTTCGGCGATGCCGTGCCGGTGGGCCAGGGAGCGGACGGCGTCCGCGCCGACCAGCGAGCCGTAGCCGCCGGCGAGGGCCGGGATGCCCCAGGACGTGGACTCGGTGACGCCCTCCTCGCCGTCCATGGGGGCGCGGCGGGCGGTGCCGAGGGGCAGCGGCGCGCCGGGGACGGGCAGGTAGCCGATCTCGCCCGCGCCGCCGAACCGGCCGCGGATCAGGCGTCCGCCGAGCATCACCGAGAGGCCGATGCCGCGGTCGAGCCACATGAGGGCGAAGTCCTCGTGCTCGCGTCCGGCGCCGTAGGCGCGCTCGGCGAGGGCGGCGAGGTTCACGTCGTTCTCGATGACGACCGGGCGGCGCAGGTCGTGCCGGAGCGCCGACAGGACGCCCTCGTGCCAGTGCGGGAGGTCGAAGGCGAACTGGACGTCGCCGGTGCCGGGGTCCACGACGCCGGGCGTCCCTATCACCAGGACGGTCAGCTTCCGCAGCGCGACGCGGGCCGAGCGGGCGGCCTTCACCACGGCGTTGTGCACGGACTTCACGGGGTCGCCGCCGTTGTTGGGGTCGACGGTGACCTGCGCGGCGACGGCGCCGGTGATGTCGGCGACACCCGCGGTGACGCCCTCGGGGCCGACCGAGAGCCCGGCGACGTAGGCGGCGCCGGACACGACCGAGTACAGCGCGGCGTTGGGTCCGCGTCCGCCCGCCTGCTCGCCCACGACCTCGACCAGGCCGCGCTCCTCCAGCCGGCCGAGCAGCTGGGAGGCGGTGACCTTGGACAGCCCGGTGTGCGCACCGATCTGGGCGCGGGTCAGCGGACCACGCGCGACCAGCAGGTCCAGGGCGGCCCGGTCGTTCAGCTCGCGCAGCAGGCGCGGCGTCCCGGGGCGGCTCTCCATGCTTCGTCGTCCCCTCGAAGTCTCAATCCGCTAACGGGCGGTTTTGTTTAGGAAAGTTTCTTGTTAGTTTACGCGCAAGCGTCCCACCGCCCCAGGCGAACGGAGCAGGACGCGAGCGTTGCACCGACTCGCGAGCACCCCCCGCGGCCGGTGCGCGGAACACCGGGCATGGCTGGACCCTAAACGGTCCGGCCCCGGTTTCCCGCATCGCGCCGAGAAGTCCCGCCCGCGAGGGGCGGCCGGAAGAAGGAGAACCCCTTGAAGATCGCGAAAATCGCGGCCGTGAGCGCCGCCCTGGCGATCGGGCTGACCGCCTGCGGCGGCGGCGGTGACAAGAAGGACAAGGACTCGGGCGCCGAGCCCGCGAAGCTGACCGCCTGGTTCATGGGCGCGGCCAACAAGGAGGAGGACGGCGTCCTGGCGCAGGCCAAGGCCGACTTCCAGCAGAAGCACCCCAAGACCCAGGTCGAGGTCGTCTACGTGCCGTGGCCGGACGCGACCAAGAAGCTGCAGGACGCCCTCAACACCGGCCAGGGCCCGGACGTCGTCGAGATCGGCAACGACCAGGCCGTGACGTGGGCCGGGCAGAGCGCGCTCGCCGACATCACCGAGCAGGTGAACGGCTGGTCGGAGGGCAAGGACCTGGTGAAGGGCTCCCTCGACCTCGGCCAGCTGGACGGCAAGACGTACGCCGTGCCGTGGTACGCCGGCGTCCGGGTCGTCTGGTACCGCAAGGACCTGTTCCAGAAGGACGGCGTGCAGATCCCCAAGACCTGGGACGAGCTGAAGGCCGCCGCCAAGACGATCCAGGACAAGGAGGGCGGCAAGGTCGACGGCATCGCCGCCCCGTCCGACTTCACCAACGGGTTCGCCAGCTTCCTGTTCGGCGCGGGCGGCGACATCGCCGCCAAGGAGAACGGCAAGTGGGTCGGCAAGCTCGACACCCCCGAGGCCAAGAAGGCCGTCGAGTACTACACCGGCCTGGTCAAGGACGGCGTCGCGCCCAAGCGCTACATCGGCGTGAACGAGCTCGCCGGCCCGCAGAAGGACTTCGCCAACGGCAAGCTCGGCATGTACATCGACGGCGCCTGGACGCTGCCGCAGATCGAGAAGATCAGCGCGAAGTACACCAAGCAGATGGGCGCGTTCACCATCCCGACGCCGACCGGCCAGGTCGGCCCGGCGTTCTCGGGCGGCTCGCACCTGGCGGTGTGGCGTGACAGCAAGAACAAGGGCGTCGCGTTCGACTACCTGACCTCGGTCGCCGGCAAGAAGAACGCCAAGGCGTTCGCCGACCAGCTGAAGTTCTTCCCGCAGTTCACCGACCTGCTGAAGGACGACTCCTACGCCAAGGACCCGATCCAGGGCCCGGCCTCCCAGCAGATGGCCAACGTCAAGGGCGCGCCGAAGACCCCGAACTGGACCGAGGCGGACCAGAACAAGAAGATCATCCCCACCATGCTCAAGGAGATCATGAACGGGGCGCCGGTCGACTCCGCGATCGCCAAGGCGAACAAGGCCCTGACCGACACGCTCAACCAGAGCTGACCGCCCGGGGGCGGCGCCCACCCGCGC
>NZ_QURH01000993.1 GCF_003428695.1 Actinomadura logoneensis | reverse complement strand
CGCGCCGGGCGAGCGCCGCCACGGCCCGCGTGGTCAGCTCGTTCTGGCGCAGCGCGGACGCGCCGCCGAGCAGTCCGGCGTGCAGGTCGCGCAGCCGCGCCGCCAGGACCGGGTCGTCCACCAGCGGGGAGGCGAACAGCGGCGCGCCGCCGCTGATCCGCGCGTCCGCGAGGACGTCGCCGACCAGCTCGGGACCCAGGTGGACGATCCGGTAGGTGAAACCGAGCGCGTCCACGGCCCGGCCGTCGTGCGGATCGTCGGGGTTGAACGCCATGACCATCCCGGGCACGCTCGCGTGCGCGCCGCCCCGGCAGCGGAACGCCTGCGTCCCGGCCTCGGTGACCCCGAACGAGTACGACTCGTGGCTGTGCCGGTGGTAGACGTGCCGTTCGAAGTGCGCGTACATGGCCTCGACCGGGCGGTCGGGCGCGCGCCAGTAGCGCGTCCACTCGCCGTCCGTGCCGTCCGTGCCGTCCGTGCCGTCCGTGCCGTCCGCGCCGTCCGTGCCGTCCGCGCCGTTCCCGGGGTGAGCGCCGTTCACCGGTCCATCGTCGCGCACCAGCGTTCAAGACCGCACGGCCCGGTCACGGCAGGCTGCGCACCATGCGCTCCAACACCAAGATCGGGATCGTGGTCCGCGACGACCTGGCCGCCTGGCAGCGGCTCAACGTGACCGCCTTCCTGTCCGGCGCGGTGGCCGGGGGAGACCCGTCCCTCATCGGCGAGCCCTACGAGGACGCCTCCGGCAACCGCTACCTTCCGATGTTCGTCCAGCCCGTGCTCGTGTACGCCGCCTCGGCCGGGCAGCTCGCGGCCGTCCACGCGCGGGCGGTCGCGCGCGACGACATCCGCGCGGCCGTCTACATCGAGGACATGTTCAAGACCGGCAACGACGCCGACAACCGCGCGACCGTCCTCGCCCGGGCGTCGGACGGGCTGCCGCTGGTCGGGCTCGCGCTGCACGGCCCGCGCAACCCGGTGGACAAGATCCTCAAGGGGCTGCCGCTGCACCCGTGATGCCCGCCAGGTCCGCCAGCCGGCGGCGGTGCCCGGCGGGCGGGCCGAACATCTCCTGGGACGCCTTCGCCCGCTTGAAGTACAGGTGCGCGTCGTGCTCCCACGTGAAGCCGATGCCGCCGTGCAGCTGGATCGTCTCGGCCGCGACGTGGAAGTAGGCGTCGGAGCAGAACGCCTTGGCGAGCGCGGCGGCCCGGGGCAGGTCGGCGGGCGCGTGGTCGGCGGTCCCGACGGCGTTCAGCATCGCCGAGCGCGCCGACTCGACCTGGACGAACATGTCCGCGCAGCGGTGCTTGACGGCCTGGAAGCTTCCGATGGCCCGCCCGAACTGCCTGCGCACCTTGACGTAGTCGACCGTCATCTCCAGCGCCCTCTCGGCCCCGCCGACCTGCTCGGCCGCGAGCAGCGCGAGACCCACGTCCCGTGCGCGCGCGAGGGCGGCGTCCCCGTCCTCGGTGAGGAGCCGGGCGGGGACGTGGTCGAAGTCGAGCCGCGCCAGCTTGCGGGTCTGGTCGAGCGTGGGGAGCGGCGTTCTGGTGAGGCCGGGTGCGCCGCCGTCCACGGCGAACAACGCGGTCGCCCGGCGATGCCGGGCCGCGACGATGACCAGGTCGGCGGTGTGGCCGTCCAGGACGTAGGACTTCGTTCCGTTGAGCACGCCGTCCTCGCACGTCATCGCGGGCGGGGCGTCCCAGCGGTCGTCCTCGGTCCAGGCGAGGGTGGCGATGGTCGAGCCGTCCGCGATGCCGGGCAGCAGGTCGTCGGCCCCGGCGGCCCGGACGGCGGGGAGCGCGAGCCCGGCCGTGGCGAGGAACGGGCCGCAGTACAGGACGCGTCCCATCTCCTCGAACACCACCGCCAGCTCGCGCACCCCGAACCCGGACCCGCCGTGCTCCTCGGGCACGGCGAGGCCCTGGAGGCCCAGCTCACCGGCCATCCGCCGCCACAGGTCCCGGTCGAGGCCGTCGCGGGTCGCCATCAGCCGCCGCGCCCCGGCCGCCGCTCCGCCGACCGGCGCGTGCTCGGCGAAGAAGCGCCGCAGGGTGCCGCGCAGCTCCCGCAGCTCCTCGGTCTCGACCAGGCTCATCGTCCGCCTCCCGACGCAATGCGGCCAAACGCTTGCTTGGCAAGCATACGGGTCGGACGGGCGGACGTGTCGTCCGCGCCCGGGAAGACCGTCAGGACGACGGTGCGGCGGCGAACCGGGGCCGGACCACGGCCTGGCCCTGCCGGGGGGAGACGGTCAGATGCGGTGAGGCGAACATCAGCTCGGCCAGCGGCTGCCGCTGGGGGTGGAGCGTCACCGACGAGGGGACGCCGAGGATGCCGGGAGTGTCCAGGCACCACGGCATCTCGGCGATCAGATGGTTCTTCCCCTCGTCCACCTGCGCGAAGTCGGGCTCCCGGTCCTTCAGGTACGTCCGCAGCACCTTGCGGGCCGCCTGCAGGGACACCTCCCGGAGGGCGGGGTCCTCGGCGACCGCGCGCTGGGCCTCCGCGCGCAGCCGCGCGTACACCGGGTGGTCCAGGAAGGTGGACAGCAGGTGGACGCGCTGCCGCTGCGGCGGGACGCCCGCCTCCTCCCAGGCGCGCGAGACCCGCCGGAACGCCTTGGCCGCCCTGTGGTTCGCGTTCTTCCTGGCCTTCTCCGGGGGCTGGCCGAGCGCCTGGTGGACGTGCACGAGCGACACGTCCGCCACGATCACGTCCACGCGGTCGAACGCCGTGCCCGCCCAGCGCAGCAGGGCCGAGAGCCGCTCCCTGCCGAGGGGCCCGGTCTCCGGGCCGACCCGCAGGAGCAGGTGCTCGGCCCGCTCGCACAGCCGCGCGCAGTTCTCTGTGTACGGCGCCATCGTGAAGGGCGCGGCCACGGTCCTCGCGGCGGTCTCCTGCATGGTCGGAACCTCCCCCTGCCGACGGTGACGACCGCTGGTATTTTCCCCGTCGCTCTCCGTTAACTCACCTGGACGTGCAGGGATGTCCGGCCAGTGTTCCGGCCTGGGCCGTGCCGGTTCCCGGCACGGCCCGCGCGATCATCCGTAGCGCTTCATCTCGTGGAAGAAGCCGGGGACCTCGTGCAGCTCACCGGCCGCCGTGACCTGGTCGTACACGTGGCGCGCGACGGCCAGGTCGAGGACGCCGAGGCCGAAGGGCGAGAAGACGACGGGCCGGTCGGCGGGCGGGACGACCTTGCCGGTGAGCACGTCGTACAGCGTCCCCGCCACGAAGTCGCGGTGGCCCACGCGCTGCTCGGCCAGGTGCGGGGACGTGTTGGCCTTCATGCAGTGCTCGACGTCGTCGACCACGTTGCACGACGCGAGGATGATCTCGGGGGACAGGTCGCGCAGCGACACGTGCAGCACGAGCGGGTTGTGCGCGAACCACGCCGGGTCGTGCACGTGCGGTTCGCCCGCGACCGTCGCGAACACGATGAGGTCGGACGAGGCGACCAGGTCCTCCGCCGAACCGTGGATCGTGATCTCGCCGGTCTCGGTGCGTCCCAGGTACTCCCGGAAGCCCTCCGCGTGCTCGCTCTTCAGGTCGAAGACGCCTAGCTCGTCGAACTCGAAGCCGTTCGCGGCCAGGTAGGTGTGGATGTAGCGCGCGATGAGGCCGACGCCGAAGAAGCCGACGCGGCGGGGACGGGCGCCGCGAGCGTCGGCGATGCGGGCGGCGGCCAGCGCCGCGGACGCGGCGGTCCGGGCGGCGCTGATGATGGACGACTCCAGGCACGCGAACGGGTAGCCGGTCTCGGCGTCGTTGAGGATCAGCACGGCCGACGCGCGCGGGACGCCGTTGGCGACGTTGCCCGGGAACGAGGAGATCCACTTGATGCCGTGCGCGTTCACCGCGCCCTTGACCGAGGCGGGCAGCGCGATGATCCGGTCGGACGGGCGGTCCGGAAAGCGCAGGAAGTAGGAGTCGGGGTTGACCGTCGCGCCCTCGCCGTGCAGCCGGTAGGCGGCCTCGACCATGGCGGTGACCTCGGGTTCGCGGCCGTGCACGGCGTCGTGCACCTGCGCGCCGGAGATCACGGCGAAGGACGGGGTCTGGGACATCAGGGTGCGCTCCTCTACGGGTTTCACGGACGGTCTGGACGGGCGCCGGACGGGCCGTGGCCGGGTGGCCGGCGCGGGTGGCGGGTGCGGGCGGTGGGTGCGGGCGGTGGGCGCTCAGGGACGGGCGCCGAGGACGCCGGCGTCCGGCACGCCGAGGCCGGGGGCCTCCGGCAGGCCGGGGAAGTGCTCGGCGAGCCAGCCCTCCTCGTAGATCGAGTCGAGGTAGCGCTCGCCGAGGTCGGGGGCGATGGCCACGGCGACCGGGCGGCGTCCGCCGGCGGGGCGCCGGGCGGCGAGCCAGCGGGCCGCGCCGGACACGACCGTCCCGGTGGAGCCGCCGAACAGGAAGCCCCGCGCGGACAGCCGGTGCGCGGTGCGGATCGTGTCGGCCTCGGGGACGTGCACGATGTCGTCGATGTACGACTCGTCCACCAGGGCGGGCCGGGCGCTGGTGCCGAGGCCGGGGACCATCCGCCGCTCGGGGATGCCGCCGAAGGTGACCGACCCGACCGCGTCGACCGCGACGACGGTGACCGGACGGCCGCGCTCGCGGAAGTAGCGGGCGCAGCCCATGAGGGTGCCGGTGGTGCCCGCGCCGACGAACAGCACCTCCAGGTCGGGGAAGCGGCGGTCGATCGCGGGGGCCGTCCCGTTGTAGTGGGCCAGCCAGTTGTTGCGGTTGGCGTACTGGTTCAGCCACACGTGGTCGGGGAGGTCGGCGCAGAGCTGCCGGACGTGCGCGATGCGGCTGGCGAGGTAGCCGCCGTTGGCGTCCTGGTGCCCGATGACCAGCACCTCGGCGCCGAGCGCGCGCATCACCCGCATGGACGCGGGGTTGCAGCGCGGGTCGGTGACGCACAGGAAGCGGTAGCCGCGGTCGGCGGCGATGATGCTGAGCGCGATGCCGAGGTTGCCCGACGACGACTCGACGATGGTCGAGCCGGGGCGCAGCAGGCCGTCCCGCTCGGCGGCCTCCACCATCGCGGCGGCGGCCTTGAGCTTCACCGAGCCGGCGAAGTTGAAGCCCTCGCACTTGAGGAACAGCGGAACGTCGAGCACGGGACCGAGGTCCACATACAGGTCCTCGACGTTGAAGTCCTGCGGCGAGGTGATGATGGGCACGCTGCCACCCTGGGGAGAAAACCGATCTCGTTGGCCGGCGGAAGCGGGTACGACAAAGCGGCGAAAGGGCGGAGAAGGCCCCTCGCCGATCCGTTGTGTGAATGGCTCGAACGCAATTCCGGCCGTTCTCCCGGCTTCCCCCGAACTGTGCCGCGATCATCTGGTCGAACCGTGGCGGATCATCACGGTACCTAGCAGCATGTTCTGCCGCAACCCCCGTCTTACCGGCCGGTAGGGTGGTAATGCGATAGAAACCCGGCAGGAGTGGCCGGGGGCGGACATAAGATTCTCCCGCCCCGGGAACCCGTTCGGATCGGGTGGATTTTCCGGTGCTGACGGGTGAGCGCCGCCACATCACGGAGGGTGACGATGAACGCTGGGCTGCCGGTCCGCGACCGCCTGCTGCCGGTCGAGGCGCTGCCGGAGCTGGACGTCCCGCCCGGCGAGGTCGCGCGCGCCCGCGAGCTGGCCGCGCGGCACGGCATGGTCCGCGACCGGGGGGTCGACCTCGACGACCCGGTGATCACCCGGGTCGAGCGGTTCGCGGCCGAGCGCGACCGTCCGGCGGTGGCCGACGGGCGGCGCTCGCTGAGCTACGCCGAGCTGGCCGTGGAGGCGCGGCGGTTCGCCACGCTGCTGGAACGCGAGGGCGTGGAGCCCGGCACCGTCGTCGGCGTCGGCGGCGAGCGCCGCATCGAGGTGCTCGCCGCGTTCCTCGCGCTGGAGCTGGTCGGGGCGCTGTACGTGCCCGCGGACGGGAGCTGGCCGGCGGGCCGCGTCCGGGACGTCCTGGACCAGGCGGGCGCCGCGCTGCTGATCACGGTGGAGGACGAGGTGCCCGCCGCGCTGCGCGAGGGCGCCGAGGCCGCGGGCTGCCGGATCGTCCCGGCGGACGCGGCGCGGGAGTGCGAGCCGTGGCGCGGCGAGCCGCGGCTGGAGTCGCCCGACCAGCCCCGGTACGTGCTGTTCACCTCCGGGTCCACCGGCAGGCCCAAGGGGGCCGTGGTGGAGCACCGGGGCATGGTCAACCACCTGTACGCCAAGATCGTGGACCTGGGGATGACCGACGCGGACGTGCTGGCGATGACCTCGCCGCTCGGCTTCGACATCTCGGTCTGGCAGATGGTGTGCCCGCTGCTGGTCGGAGGCCGGGTCGAGATCGTCCCGGACGAGGTGGCGCACGACCAGGTGGCCTTCGCGCGCGCCGTGGACGCGCGCGGCGTCACCGTCGTGGAGCTGGTGCCGACCATGGTCCGGCACCTGCTGGACGACCTGCCGGACGCGCCCGCGGGGTCGCTCGGCGGGCTCCGCTGGATGATCGCGACCGGCGAGGAGCTGCCCGCCGAGCTGTCGCGGCGCTGGCTGGAGGCGATGCCGCACGCCGGGCTGCTCAACGCCTACGGCCCGACCGAGTGCTCCGACGACGTCACCCACCACACCGTCACCGCCCCCGACCTGGACCTGCTGCGGCTGCCGATCGGGTCGCCGATCATCAACTCGCGGCTGTACGTGCTGCGCCGCGCCGCCGACGACACGTGGGCGGCGTGCGAGGTGGACGAGGTGGGGGAGCTGTTCGTCGGCGGGGTCTGCGTCGGGCGCGGCTACCTGGGCGACCCCGACCGCACGGCCGCCGCGTTCTTCCGCGACCCGTTCGAGAAGTCGCCCACCGGCCGGCTCTACCGGACCGGCGACGCCGTCCGGCTGCTGCCCGCGGGCGCGGGCGGCGAGGACCGGCCCGTCCTGCAGTACCTCGGCCGGGTGGACCGGCAGGTCAAGATCTCCGGGGTCCGGATGGAGCTGGGCGAGATCGAGGCGGTGCTGCAGCGGCACCCGGGCGTGGGCGCGGCGGCCGTCGTGGTCCACGAGTTCGACTACTGAGCGTATCCGCCCTGGCCTGTTTCGGTCGTGAACCTTTGTCACGTCCTGCGCGTCCGTGCTCGAGGGCGCGTGCCCCGAGCTGCTGGGATTTGTCACTTCCGTGAGTGATTGCAGAGGTCAAGTTCTACTTTCGGGGGGATTGCGAGGCGTGTGGGCGGGCTGGTTGACTGAGCCCCTGCTACTCCTGAGTAGAGGTGCGGGTCGAGGGAACTCGGCACCGGGCGAAAGCAGCGGCGCCACCGTCCGGACACGCGGCCGGGAACCCCCGGTGACGTGCGTGTCCTCGCAACGGCCGGGCGCAAGGCCGGCGAGACCCTCCGACGGGCGCGGGGAAAGGGGAAAGGCGCAACCCGACGGTTTTCGTGTTCATCGCTTTTCGCATTTCCGCGTGGCTTCCCGGCATGGGCGACGTCCCTGCCGCCCGGGAGCGCCGACCCCCTTCGACCGGGAAAGTTCCACTTGATGTCCCCCAGCGAGTTCGTTCCGCTTTCGGCCGCGCAGCAGAGCGTCTGGTACGCCCAGCAGCTCAATCCCGACGTGCCGATCTGCATCGCGCAGTACATCGAGATCGAGGGGCCTCTCCAGACGGCGGTGTTCGAACGCATCGCGGAACTCGCCAAGGACGAGGTGCCGGGACTGCGCATCCGGCTGGTGGAACGCGACGGCATTCCGTTCCAGACCGTCGAGGACGACGCCGACGAATACTTCCCCGTTCTCGACTTCTCCGCCGAACCCGACCCGCGCGCCGCCGCCGACGCCTGGATCCGCGCCGACATGGCCTCGCCCATGGACCTGTACGGCGACCGCCTCTACACCATGCGGTTCCTGCGGCTCGGCCCCGAACTGCACCGCTGGTACCTGCGCGCGCACCACATCGCGGTGGACGGCTACACCGGGGCCATGGTCAACGCGGGCATCGCCGAGCTGTACACCCGGCTCGTCCAGGGCGGCGAGTACGAGCCGCAGGAGCGCGGCGACTACTGGGGGCACCTCGCCGAGGACGCCGCCTACCGCGCCTCCGAGCGGTTCGCCAAGGACCGCGAGTACTGGACCGAGCGGTTCGCCGACCTGCCCGAGATCGTCACGCTCACCTCGCGGACCGCCCCGCCGAGCATGGACTTCCTGCGCAGCTCCACCACGCTCGGGCCACAGGAGAGCTCCGAGCTCGCCGTCGCCGCCCGGCGGCTGCGCACCGCCACCCCCGGGATGGCGATCGCCGCGACCGCCGCGTACATGGCCCGCGTCACCGGCACCGAGGAGGTCGTGCTCGGCCTCGCGGTCACCGGCCGCACCACCGAGCTGGCCCGCGCGACGCCGACGATGATGTCCAACATCGTCCCGCTGCGGGTCACCGTCACCCCCGACCTGACCGTCGAGGAGCTGACCCGCGCGGTGTCCCGGGCGACCGCCCGCGCGCTGCGGCACCAGCGGTACCGCGTCGAGGACCTGCGCCGCGACCTCGGCCTGCTCGCCGACGGGCGGCGGCTGTACGGCGCGGTCGTCAACATCATGCCGTTCGACTACACGGCGGACTTCGCGGGCAGCCGCGCCACCGCGCACGCCCTGGTCCTCGGCCTGACCGAGGACGTCGCGTTCAACATCTACGACGGGCTGGACGGCCGGGGCACCCGGTTCGACCTGGACGCCCACCCCGGCCTGTACTCCGCCGAGGAGATCGCCGCGCACCACGAGCGGCACGTCCGGTTCCTGCGGACGCTGGCCGCCGCCGACCCCTCGACCCGCGTCGGGGACCTGCCGCTGCTGTCCGACGACGAGCGCGCCGACGTCCTGACCGGCTGGAACGGGCCGGAGACGGGACGCCCCGCCGAGACCGTGACCGGGGTGTTCGCCCGGCACGTCGCCGCGACGCCGGACGCGCCCGCGCTGGAGAGCGCCGACGGGACGCTCCGCCTCAGCTACGCGGAGCTGGACGCCCGCGCCGACCGGCTCGCCCGCCGCCTGACCCGGCTGGGCGCCGGCCCGGAGACGCCGGTCGCGACGCTGCTGGACCGGTCGCCCGAGATCGTCGTGTCGTCGCTGGCCGTCCTCAAGGCCGGGGGCCACTACGTGCCCGTCCACCACTCCTACCCGCCGGACCGGGTGGCGTGGCTCATACGCGACGTCGGCGCGTCCGTCCTGCTCACCGACCGCGTGATGCTGGACCGCAACCCCTGGCTCGCCGACGCCCACCAGGGCGGGATCACCCTGCTCGTCGTGGACGACCCCGACGGCGATGCGGACGGCGCGGAGGCGCCCGGCGGCGGGTTCGCGCCCGTCCACCCCGACCAGCTCGCCTACGGCATCTTCACCTCCGGCTCCACCGGCCTGCCGAAGGGCGTCGGCATCAGCCACCGGGCCGTGGTCGACTTCGCCACCGACTCCCGCACCCGGCTGGCGCCCGGCGACCGGATGCTGCTGCACTCCGCGCACGCGTTCGACGCGTCCACGCTGGAGCTGTGGCGGCCCCTGCTCGGCGGCGCGACCATCGTCGTCGCCCCGCCCGGAATGCTCGACGCCGACGTCCTGGAGCGGACCGTCCGCGACGCGGGCGTCACGCACGCGTTCGCGACGACGTCCCTGTTCAACCTGGTCGCGGCCGAACGGCCCGCCGCGTTCGCGCCGCTGCGCGCGGTGGAGTTCGGCGGCGAGGCCGCGTCGGCGGCGGCCGTCGCGCGCGTCCTGGCCGCCTGCCCGGACACCGCCGTCCGCAACGCCTACGGCCCGACCGAGGCGACCACCTACGTCACCCTGCACGACACCCGCGGCGAGGTCTCGGCGGACGACCCGTCCGTGCCGATCGGCTCGGCGCTGGACGACACCCGCCTGTACGTGCTGGACCGGGCGCTGCGCCCCGTCCCGGTCGGCGTGCCCGGCGAGCTGTACGTCGCGGGCGCGGGCGTCGCGCGCGGCTACCTCGGCCGCCCCGGCCTGACCGCCGCCGCGTTCGTCGCCTGCCCGTTCGGCCCGCCCGGCGAGCGCATGTACCGCACCGGCGACCTGGTCCGGCTGCGCCCGGCCGGGGACGCCGGCGGGGACGGCCGACCGCGGCGCGCCACGCTGGAGTACCTCGACCGGGTGGACCAGCAGGTGAAGATCCGCGGCTTCCGGATCGAGCTCGGCGAGATCGAGGCCGCGCTCGTCCGGCACCCGGACGTCGCGCACGCCGCCGTCGTCGCGCGCGAGGACCGGCCGGGCGTCAAGCGCCTGGTCGCCTACGTCGTCGCCGCCCCCGGCGCGGAGCCCGACCCGGCCGCGCTGCGGCGGGCCGCGGCCGACACGCTGCCCGAGTACATGGTGCCGTCCGCCGTCCTGGTGCTCCCGACGCTGCCGCTCACCGGCAACGGCAAGCTCGACGTCCGCGCGCTGCCCGTCCCCGACGCGGCCCCCGCCGACCGCCCGTACCGGGCGCCGCGCACCGAGGCCGAGAAGGTCCTCGCCGGGCTGTTCGCCGAGGTGCTGGAGGTGGACCGGGTCGGCCTGGACGACGGGTTCTTCGACCTCGGCGGCGACTCGATCATCGCGATGCGGCTGGTGTCGCGGGCGCGCGCCGCGGGGCTCGCGCTGTCCCCGCGGGACGTGTTCCAGCGGCCGACCGTGGACGAGCTGGCCGCCACGGTGTCCGTCCTGGACACGGCCGCCGCCGAGACCGCCGACCCGGTCGGCGACGTCCCCGCGACGCCCATCATGCGCTGGCTGCGGGAGCTGGGCGGCCCGGTCTCCGGGTTCCACCAGAGCGTCCTGCTGCGCACCCCGCCCCGGCTCGGCGAGGACGCGCTCGCCCGGGCGCTCGGCGTCCTGCTGGACACGCACGACGCGCTGCGGATGACGCTCGCCGCCGACGGCTCCCTGGCGATCCCGGCCGGGGCGCCCGACGCCGCCGCGCTCGTCCGCCGCGTGGCCGTGGACGGCCGCGACCCGGACGAGG
>NZ_QURH01000994.1 GCF_003428695.1 Actinomadura logoneensis | reverse complement strand
CCGCCTCGGCCCGGCGGGCGCGCCACGGTCGCGCGGCGACGCCGCCGAGCGCGATGCGGCAGTCGCGGACGACGCCGTCGGCGACGTCCAGCGCGGCGGCGATCGAGACCAGCGCGAACGCGAACGACGCCCGCTCGCGCACCTTCCGGTAGGTGCCCGGCATGTCCAGGTACGGGACGCGGACGTGCGTGATCAGCTCGCCCGGGCGCAGCGCCGAGTTGCGGACCGGATCGTCCCCGTAGAGGTCGTCGAGGCCGATGTCGCCCCGGCCGTGGATCCGGACGGTCGCGTCCAGCGCGGCGAGCGCCACCGCCATGTCGGACGGATGGGTCGCGACGCACTCGGGCGTGTGGCCGAGGATGGCGAGGTTGTGGTGCTCCCCTTCGCGCGCCGGGCATCCGGTTCCGGGTTCGCGCCGGTTGCAGGCGCGCGTGACGTCCTGGAAGTAGGAGCACCGGGTGTTCTGCAGCAGGTTGCCGCCCACGGTCGCCATGTTCCGGATCTGGCCGGACGCGCCCGACAGCACGGCCCGTGCGAGGATCGGCGAGCGCTCCCGGACGACCGGGTGCGCCGCGAGGTCGGAGTTGCGGACGGCCGCGCCGACGAGCAGCCCCCCGTCGTCGGCCTCGATCTCCGCGTGGGGCAGGTGGGTCACGTCCACGAGGCGGGACGGGAGGGCGACGCCGAGGCGCATGAGGTCCACCAGGTTCGTGCCGCCGCCGAGGTAGGCGGACCCGTCGGTGTGCTCCGCGACGGCGTCGGCGGCGGTCGCGGCCCGCGCGTACGTGAACGGCCTCATCCGGCGGCCCTCCGGACGGCCTCGACGATGTTCACGTACGCGCCGCAGCGGCAGAGGTTGCCGCTCATGCGCTCGCGGATCTCCTCCCCGGACGGCTCGGGATCGGCGGCGAGGTCGTCCATGGCCGCGCTGGGCCATCCCGCCTTGACCTCCTCCAGCATCCCGGCCGCCGAGCAGATCTGGCCGGGCGTGCAGTACCCGCACTGGAGGGCGTCGCACTCGACGAAGGCGCGCTGGAGCGCCGACAGGCCGTCCTCGCCGGGACCGTGCGCGTCCGCCAGGCCCTCGATGGTGGTGACGCGCGCGCCGTCCGCCGCGACGGCGAGGACCAGGCAGGCGTTCACGCGGCGGCCGTCCAGCAGGACGGTGCAGGCGCCGCACTGGCCGTGGTCGCAGCCCTTCTTCGGGCCGGTCACGTCCAGCCGCTCGCGCAGGAGGTCGAGGACGGACGTCCGGGTGTCCACGGCGACCTCGTGCGGCTGCCCGTTCACCACCATGCTGACCTGGGCTTTTTCCGACATGCTCGGAACCTACCCGCGATGTCTCCGGCCCACTCGGGCCGAGATCCCCGTCCCCTCCGCCCACGGTTCCTGGTCAAGCCTGAGATCCCGGCGCGGGCGGTGTGGTCAGACCTTGCCGAGGAATCCGGGGTCGCCGGTTCCCATCTGCCGGGCGAAGTCGGCCGCCATACCCAGCACCTCGCGCATCGGCACCGCGCGCCGGCTGGTCTTCGCGATGTCCTCCTGGGCTTCCCGCGTCCACAGGAAGGGGTGGACGGAGATGCCCTGCGATCCGGTCAGCGCCGCCGCCTCTTCGCGCCAGCCCGGCCAGCGCATCCCCTCGTAGAACTTGTCGAGACCACCGGACGCGAGCCAGGAGAGCCAGGCGGAATGCCCCACGTCCAGCGCCTCCCAGGCCAACGTGTCGGGTGCGAAATAGGTCATCTGACCGGGATCGCCGGGCCTGCCGTCGGCCGCCGGATCGTGGCCGTTCAGCGCGAACACGCCGCCCACGACGTCATGGCCGACCACCAGGCCCGTCGCCGGAAACCACGCCGGATCGAAGTCGGCGGGGAACGCGTTGACCCGCGCGAGACTCGGCAGTCCCCCGGCGACCTCGGCCGATCCGCCGCCGAACACCCGGACCCATCCGCCGTCGATGAGCAGCCCGCCGCAGTTCAGCACCAGCCCGCCGAGAGCCGACCGGGCCGTGACCTGCAACTGGAGGACGGCACGGTGGGCCTCGTCCCGATCGACGGGAAGGACCGTGACGGACGCGGGTCCGGCCGCGAACACCTCCCGCAGTCCGGGCCAGGCCGGGTCGTCCACGTTGGTCAGCTCATCGAGTTCACGCATCCGGCCATGGTCCCAGCCCGCCCGTGCCCGGCGGCGGAACCGGCACGAAGTAGGCAGCATGTGCGGTTGGCTTGCGCCTTGGTTCAGGCCTCGGAGAGAGACGGCCCCGGTCAGAGGCGGCCTCGGCGGCGCTTGGGGCGGAGGCGTTCGAGCTGCCACCAGGCGAGGGCGGTGAAGACGACGCCGAGGCCGGCCAGGACGCCCATGTCCAGGGCCCACGTGTTCAGGTCGGGCAGCCAGATCCGGTCGGGCTTCAGCGACGACGGGATGATGTGGCCCAGGTCCACGGTCGCGGCCGTGGCGGCCAGGCCCCAGCGGGACGGCGCCAGCCACGCGACCTGTTCGAGGCCCGGCTTGCCCGACAGCCGGACCAGCGCGCCGCACAGCACGAGCTGGGCCATGGACAGGACGATCAGCAGCGGCAGCGTCTTCTCGGAGCTGTTCACCGACGCCGACACCAGCAGGCCGAGCGTCATCGAGACCAGGCCGAGCAGGCCGGTCGCGAGCACCAGTTCCAGGAACGGGGAGGTGAACACGCCGGACGGCGGCAGCTTCACGCCGACCAGCCCGATTCCGACCAGCACCACGGCCTGGACGGTCGTGATGAGGCCCAGCACCAGCAGTTTCGAGGTGAGGTAGACGCCCGCGGACAGCCCGGCGGCGCGTTCCCTGCGGTAGATCGTGCGTTCCTTCACCAGCTCGCGGACGGCGTTGCCGGTGCCGACGAAGCAGGAGGCGAAGATCAGCACCATCAGCTTGGACGCGGCGTCCGCGTTGGTGCCCGGCGGCCCGGTGAGGCCCTTCGGCGCCGGGATGGCGGCGATCAGCCCGCCCATGATCAGCGGCATCAGGCCGAGCAGCACCAGGTACGAGCGGTCCGAGGTGATCACCGAGAGGTAGCGGCGGCACAGCGTGGAGAGCTGGGCGAACTTGCTCTGCCGGGGCGGCGGCGGAGCGGGCGGGCGGGCGTCGGTGGGGCCGACCGCGCCGCCCATCCCGTGCCCGACGTACCGGGCCCAGCGCGGCGACGTGCGGAACTCGCCCGCCCAGTCGCGGTCCGGCTCGCGGTCGAACGCCTGGAACACCTCGGCCCACGCCTTCGCGCCGAAGTGCCGCAGCCCCTCCTCGGGCGGCCCGTAGTAGGCCATCCGCCCGCCGGGGACGAGCACCAGCAGCCGGTCGCAGGCGACGAGGTTCTCGGTGCTGTGGGTGACGACGATGACCGTCCGGCCGTCGTGCGCCAGCTCCTTCAGCAGTTCCATGACGGTCTTGTCCAGGCCGGGGTCGAGGCCGGACGTCGGCTCGTCCAGGAAGAGCAGGGACGGCTTGGTCAGCAGTTCCAGCGCCACCGACACCCGCTTGCGCTGGCCGCCCGAGAGCTTGTCGATGCGGGTGCGCGCGTGCGGGGTGAGGCCGAGCTCGGCCAGCACCTCGTCCACCCGCCGCTCCCGCTCGTCCCTGCGGGTGTCGCCGGGGAACCGCAGCTCGGCCGCGAACAGCAGCGCCTGCCGGGTCGCGAGCTGGGTGTGCAGGATGTCCTCCTGCGGGACGAGCCCGATGCGGTGCCGCAGCTCGTCGTAGTCCGCGTACAGGTCGCGGCCGTCGTAGCGGACCGTCCCCTCGGTGGCGGGCCTCGTCCCGGTCACCGCGCCCAGCAGCGTGGACTTGCCCGCGCCGGACGGGCCGATCACCGCGACCAGCGACCGCTCCGGGATCGGGAACCCCACGCCGTCGAGCAGAACCTTGTCCTCGGGGGTGCGGACGGTGAGGTCCTGCACGAGCACGGACACGTCGCCGGTGTCGACGAACTCGCGCAGCTCCGTCCCGACCAGCCGGAACGTGGCGTGCCCGATGCCGAGCAGGTCCTCCTCGGCCAGCACCGCCCGGTCGATCCGGACACCGTTCACATAGGTGCCGTTGTGGCTGCCCAGGTCGATGATCTCGGCCCGGCCGACGTCCGTCATCCGCAGTTCGGCGTGGTGCCGCGACACCACCAGGTCGGGCACGACGACGTCGTTGTCGGGCGACCGCCCGATCCGCAGTGTCGTGCCGCCCGCCAGGTCGCGCCGCGGCTCCCGCGCGTCGCCCGCGCCGTTCGGCTGGGAAGGTCCGGGGACGATGCGTCTGTCCTGGCTGTGCCCGAGAGGCCGGTCTCGTCCTTGCGCGGGGGCCTGGGGGCGCGGCTGCTCGGTTCCCTGCGGGTATCTCGGTGGTGCGTGGCCGTTGGACGGGCCGTAGGCGGCGCCCTGGTCCGGCGCGGGCCGGGCGTCGGGCCTGTGGGCCTGCCGTCCGGCGTCCGGGACGGGGTTCTGCGGACGCACGGGAGGTCGCGCACGTCCGGTCTGCGGATATCCCCGGCCCTGCGACTGCTCCGGAACGCGCGGCGGCCCCTGCTCGCCAGGTGGCGCGTAGCCCGGACCCCTCGCCTGCTCCGGCCGCCCCTGGGGCGTGGGGAGCCTGAAGATCTGGCTGGGGTTGCGGTCCACGGCCGGCCGCGGGTCCGGCGGACGGAACGCCGAGCAGGCCAGCGGGGCGCCGTCGGCGGCGTTGCCCAGGTGGAACAGCCGCTCGCCGTCGATCACCATGCGCTGGACGCGGCGTCCGTCGAGGAAGGTGCCGTTCCGGCTGCCCGCGTCCTCCAGCACCCACCCGCCGGGCTCGGAGCGGAGGACCGCGTGGTGCCAGGAGACGCGCCCGTCGGTCAGGACGATCTCGGACTCCGGGTCGCGCCCGACCCGGTACGTCCCGCCCGGACGCAGCCGGTGGACCCGCTCCCGGGTCCGGACGACCAGGAGCGGCGCTGCCATGGACCCGGCCGAGGGACCCGCCGTCATGCCCGGAGTGTAAGACGCCGCACCCGCCATTGACAGGACGGTTCCGGCGGCTTTGCATGAGTCCATGCCGTCCCAGCGCGTGCCGCTTCCGCGGGATGCGCGCGCGCCGGTCCGGCCGACCTCGCATGTATCAGCGGAAGCTCGCGTCCCCTCCGTTCCCGGCCGTCCCCGGGAAGGCGGCGTGGCCGGTCCCGGCCGCGCGCGTCCCGGGCGTGTCCGGGCGCGGGGATCACCACCGCCGGCGACCGCGCTCCGCCCCGCTCCCGCGACCATCGGCACGGACCCCCGGGTCCCCTCAACTGAGACGGCGTGGAGATGAAGATCGAGTCGGCTGTCCGGCCGTCCGCGCGCGGGCGGGCCGGGACCGTTGCGGGAGACGACCGCGCCCGGCGCCGGCCGGGGAGGTGGCGGGCGTGAGCGCGGCGGTGACCCGCGAGGACCGGTTGCCGCAGCCGCCCCGGCGGCGCCGCCGGTGGCCGGTCGTCCTCGTCGTCCTGGTGGTGCTGCTCCTGCTCCTGCTGGCCGCCGACCGGGTGGGGGTCCTCGTCGCCGAGGACGCCATGGCCGGCGAGATCAAGAAGGAGGGGTTCCCCAGCAAGCCGGACGTGACGATCGGCGGGTTCCCGTTCCTGACCCAGGTCGTGGACCGGCACTTCGACGACGTGCGGCTGAAGGCCAGGAACATCGCGGCGGGGCCGCTGAACGTGACGCGGCTGGACGCGCGGGCGACGGACGTCCGGCTGAACTCCGACTACCAGAGCGGGACGCTCGGCAAGGTCACCGGCGAGGCGTTCGTCGGGTTCGGCGACCTCGCCAAGGCGGGCGGGAGCGGCCTGGAGTTCCAGGCGGACGGCCCCGACAAGATCAAGGCCAAGGTCGGCGCGTTCGGGCTGGACGCCACGGCGGTCGCGTCGGTGACCAAGGTCGGCAACAGCATCCGGGTCCGGACCCTGTCCGCGGAGGGCCTCGACCTGACCGGCCTGGGCGACGATCTCGACTTCACCGTCCCGGTGGGCGGCCTTCCGATGGGGATGCGGTTCGACAGCCTGAGCGTCACGGGAGCGGGTGTGAAGCTGCGGGTCAGCGGCTCCGACGTGAAGTTCACCAAGGACGGCGGAGCGTCCTGAGCACGGACGGAGCCCTGCTAGAGTTGTCCTGTCGCCGACGAGATCCGGCGACGGGCGCCGTTAGCTCAATTGGCAGAGCAGCGGACTCTTAATCCGCGGGTTCGGGGTTCAAGTCCCTGACGGCGCACCCGCTTTCAGCAGTGAGAAACACGGCCGGGGATTTCCTCCCCGGCCTTTTTCTTTTTCCTCTTCCCTTTTCCGCTTCACCGTGGGCGCGATTTGTCCTGAATGTGACGGTTGGCACCAGTTGTGCGGGGGTTTCGGGGACGACCTCGGGGCGTCAGCGGCGGGCTGGCGGAGGGGCGGAAGTTCGCCATCGTCCGGAAAGCGCTGATCATGGCGGTCCAGGTTCCGGCAAACCGCCGTTTCGGGGGTGACGAAACACCGAAGACCCTCTGACATGGGAACTTCGGTGACATTTCCGTGGTTCGTGCGGCGTCCGGTCGGCAGCCGGCGCCGGACGGGTCCGCTGGTGGCCGGGGTGGTCGGGGTGGCCGGGGTGGTCGGGCTCGCGGCGCTGTCGGGGTGCGGGACCGAGCGTGCCCGCTCCACCGACCTGGAGGCCGTGGCCAAGCCGCCCGGACGGCACGGGACGGCCAAGGCCGCCCGTCACGGAGCCGACCGGTTCACCGTCGTGGGGACGGGCGACTTCCTCCTGCACGGGGTGCTCATCGAGCAGGCGGCGGCCGACGCCCGCGCGCGGGGTGAGCGCGGGTACGACTTCATGCCGATGCTCGCCCGGCTCAAGCCCGTGATCAGCCAGGCCGACCTCGCGGTGTGCCACCTGGAGACACCGGTCGCCGCACGGTCCGGGCCGTACAGCGGGTATCCGGTGTTCAACTCGCCGCCGCAGATCGTGGACGCGATACGCAGGCTCGGGTACGACACGTGCTCCACCGCCTCCAACCACGCCATCGACCAGGGCGGACGCGGCGTGCGCCGCACCCTCGCGGCGCTGGACCGGGCCGGCGTCGGCCATGCGGGAACCGCGCGCGGGCCGCGGGAGGCGGAGCGGATCGACCTCCACGACGTCAAAGGCGTCAAGGTCGCGCAGCTCGCCTACACCTACGGGACCAACGGCATTCCGAAGCCGGCCGGGCAGCCCTGGCTGGTGAACGACGGGCTCGCCCCCGGGAAGATCCTCGCCGACGCCGCGCGCGCCAAGGCGGCCGGCGCGGACGTCGTGATCCTCAGCCTCCACTGGGGCGAGGAGTACCAGCACGCGGCCACGTCCGCCCAGCGGCGGCTCGCGCGGACGCTCCTCGCGTCACCCGACGTGGATCTGATCCTCGGCGACCACGTCCACGTCGTCCAGCCGTTCGAGCGGTTCCACGGGAAGTGGGTCGCGTACGGGATGGGCAACCAGGTCGCCAATCCGTCCGCGAACGCCGAGGGCACGCACGAGGGGCTCGTCGCGCGGTTCACCTTCACCCGGGACGCGTCGGGCGGGTGGACGGCCCAGCCCTCGTACGTCCCGACCTTCGTCCGGCCGGGGCCGCCCATCAGGCTGCTGACCGCCGGACCGGCGGACCGGCGCGTCCTGGAGCGCACGGGACGCGTCGTCGGGAGCCTCGGCCACCGCGTTCCGCTCGTGACCGTGCCGCCCGCGACCGTCGAGGAGACCACCCAGCGCTGACCCGCGGCGCGGTGCCGACCCGCGGCGCTGACCTGCGACGCGGCCCGGCGGTGCGGTCCGGCTCAGGTCATCGGGGGTGGGACGAGAGGTGCTCGCCGACCTGGCGGACCAGGACGGTCATCTCGAAGCCGATCTGCGCCGGGTCGACGTCGGCGTCGGTGAGGACGGTCAGGGACGCGCCCTCGCCCGCGGCGGTGACGAACAGGAAGGCGTCCCGCATCTCGATGACCGTCTGGTGGACCTCGCCCGCGCCGAAGTGCGTCTGCGCGCCGCGCGCCAGGCTCTGCAGGCCGGCGGCCAGGGCGGACAGGTAGTCGGCGTCCTCGCGGTCCAGACCCGAGGACGCGCCCATCAGGATGCCGTCCGCGGACTGCAGGACCGCCCGGGTCACCTGGGGGACGCGGCGGACCAGGCCGTCGATCAGCCAGTCGAGCCGGTCGAGCCGGTCGGTCGGTTCGCCCCGCTGCGGCGTCACGGGTGTTCCTCTCGTCGGGTTTCAGGGCTCGGGTCCGGGGCGCCCGCGGCGTCACCGAACGTCGTCACATGATCGCATCGACGGAAGACCAAGATCCACAAAACCAGACAAATGATCAAATCAACGGCTATGGTGTCCCGAGTTTTCGACCCCGCCCGACGCTCCCAAGCTTGAGAGACGACGCCCGTGAAGAGCTCTCGCCGACGCTCGATCAAGTTCTCGCTCTACAGCATGCTCGTCATCCCGCTGGTCTCCCTGGTGGTCCTCTGGGCGTTCGCCGCGCAGAGCGTGGCGAGCCAGGCGATCGACCAGCGGAACATCGACACCGCCAACAAGATCTACGGCAACGCCGTCCAGCCGATGCTGATCACCCTCGCCCAGGAGCGGCAGGAGTCGGTGGTCTGGCTCGCCGCCCGGCGCAAGCAGCCGCGCAGGGCGATGGACGCCGTCCGGCAGCGGATGGACGGCACGATCGTCCAGATGAACAAGGCCGCACGGTCCGGCGCGTTCCAGGACACGCTGACGCCGCTGATGAAGCAGCGGCTCGCGGTCCTCATCGACAAGCTCAACCGGATCAACACCGTGCGGGGGCAGGTCGACTCCGGCGCGTTCAACAAGCTCGCCGCGTTCGACGCCTACAACGACATCCTCGACGCGCACTTCCGTTTCATCTACCTGCTGGTCGCCGAGAACGGCTACCAGCAGGCGTACCACCTGACCGGCATGTCCCGCGCGATGGAGCTGTCCGGACGCGAGGCCGCGCTCGTCGGCGGCGTCCTGGTCGGCGGCGGGCGGATGAGCGCGGACGAGCGGACCGCGATCGCGCAGCTCGTGTTCGAGCGCCGGTACCTGGAGCGGACCAGCCTCTCGGAGTTCAACGAGGCCAACGGCGCGCCGTACAAGGAGGCGCTCGGGTCGCCCGAGATGAAGAACTTCACCGCGGTGGAGGACAGGGTCCTGGCCGTCCCGACGTCCGCCCGGCTCAAGATGAACCCGGTGACCTGGCAGACCGCGGTCGGCGGCTACATGCAGCAGATGGACGGCGCGCTCGGCAAGTCGCGCGTCACGCTCGCCGCCGACGCCAAGAGGACCTCCGACGACACGCTGCTGCGGCTCGCCCTCATCGGCGGCATCGGCCTGGCCGCGCTCCTGCTGACCGCGCTGCTGATGCTGCGGTTCGGCCGGCGCATCGTCCGCGAGCTGCGCGCCCTGCAGAGCGCCGCGCACGACCTCGCCGACCAGCGCCTCCCGGACGTCGTGACCCGGCTGAAGCGCGGCGACGAGGTGGACGTCGCGGTCGAGGCCCCGCCGCTCACCGTCGGCAGGTCGGCCGAGGTGGAGAGCGTCGCCGAGGCGTTCTCGACCGTCCAGCGCACCGCCATCGAGGCCGCCGTCGGCCAGGCCGACCTGCGCAAGGCGGTCAGCGGCGTGTTCCAGAGCCTCGCCCGCCGCAACCAGTCGCTGCTGCACCGCCAGCTGTCCATGCTGGACACCCTGGAGCGCAAGGCCGCCGACCCCGACGACCTCGCCGACCTGTTCGCGATCGACCACCTCACCACCCGGATGCGGCGGCACGCGGAGGGCCTGATCATCCTGTCCGGCGCGGCGCCCGGCCGCGGCTGGCGGCACCCGGTCGGCATCCTGGACGTGCTGCGCGGCGCGATCGGCGAGATCGAGGACTACGCGCGCGTCGAGGTCGTCAGCACCGCCGAGGAGGGCATCGACGGCGCGGCCGTCGCCGACGTCATCCACCTGCTGGCCGAGCTGATGGAGAACGCGGTCACCTTCTCGCCGCCGAACACCCCGGTCGAGGTGGACGCGGGCATGGTCGGCCGCGGCTTCGTCGTGGAGATCCAGGACCGCGGGCTCGGCGTCAGCCCGGACAAGCTCGCCCGGCTCAACGAGCGGCTGCGGAGCGAGCCGGAGTTCGAGCTGTTCGGCGGCGAGCAGCTCGGCCTGCTGGTCGTCGGGACGCTCGCGCACCGGCACGGGATCAAGGTCGTGCTGGAGCCGAACTCCTACGGCGGGCTGAAGACGATCGTCCTGCTGCCGCACTCCATCGTGGTGTCCGCGGACCGCATCGGCCGCCGGGACGAGCCGTCCGGCGCGGACGCCGCGCCGGGCGCGGAGAAGGCGGCGCGGGACGAGACGGCGCGGGAGGAGAGGGCACGGGACGAGGACGAGGAGACCGTGCGCAAGCCCGTCGCCGTGGTGGCCGCCGAGGAGCCCGCCCCCGAGGAGGACGGGTGGGTCGCGGTCGCGCCGACCGGACGGTTCGGCGGCACCGCCGCCAACGGCGGGCCCGTGACGTCCGGCGTGTCTGGACCGGCCTCGCGGAACGGCATCGGCGGCTGGGAGGACGGCCCCGAGCCGCAGGACGCGTCCGGGACCCGGTCCGGCGCGCACGCCCTCCCGCAGGAGCCCCAGCCGTCGGCTTCGCGCGCGGGCGCGCACGAGACACCGCGCGCGGGCGCGCATGAGACACCTCGCGCGGGTGCGCACGAGGCTCGGACGCCGGACGGGCTTGAGCGGGCAGGCACACACGAGGCTCCGCGTGTGGGCGCGCATGAGACGCCGCGCGCCGGTGTCCACGAGGCCCGGACGTCGGGCGCGCATGAGGCACCGCGCGCGGGTGCGCGCGAGGCTTCGCGCGGGGGTGCGCGCGAGGCTTCGCGCGGGGGTGCGCGCGAGGCTTCGCGCGGGGGTGCGCACGAGGCGCCCGTGGCGGGTGGGGACGCGGGGACGCATGCCGGGATGCCCCGGCGCGTGC
>NZ_QURH01000992.1 GCF_003428695.1 Actinomadura logoneensis | reverse complement strand
GCCGCCGCCGCCACGACGCTCACGACGCTCGCCGCCGCGACCGCCACCGGCGGCGCGCTGCTGCGCGGCCTGGGCCTCGCGCTCGGCGCGGGTCTGGGCGGCCTCGCCCTTGTAGATCCACACCTTCACGCCGATGCGGCCGAACGTCGTCCGGGCCTCGTAGAAGCCGTAGTCGATGTCCGCGCGCAGCGTGTGCAGCGGGACCTGGCCCTCGCGGTAGAACTCGGACCGGGACATCTCCGCGCCGCCGAGACGGCCGGAGCACTGCACCTTGATGCCCTTGGCGCCGGACTTCATGGCGGACTGGATCGCCTTGCGCATCGCGCGGCGGAACGCCACGCGGGAGCTCAGCTGCTCCGCCACGCCCTGCGCGACGAGCTGGGCGTCGATCTCGGGGTTCTTGACCTCGAGGATGTTCAGCCGGACCTGCTTGCCGGTCAGCTTCTCCAGGTCGCCGCGGAGGCGCTCGGCCTCCGCGCCACGCCGGCCGATGACGATGCCCGGACGCGCGGTGTGGATGTTCACCTCGACGCGGTCACGGGTGCGCTCGATCTCGACCTTGGAGATGCCCGCCCGGTCCATGCCCTTGGAGAGCATGCGCCGGATCTGGACGTCCTCCTTGACGTAGTCCTTGTAGAGCTTGTCGGCGAACCACACGGACTTGTGGTCGGTGGTGATGCCGAGCCGGAACCCGTGCGGGTTGATCTTCTGACCCACTACCGGGCCCTCCTCGTCTTCTTACCGCCGGCCGCGGCGACCTCGTCGCGCGGGGCGACGACCACCGTGATGTGGCTCGTCCGCTTGTTGATGCGGTAGGCACGACCCTGGGCGCGGGGACGGAAACGCTTGAGCGTCGGTCCCTCGTCCACGAACGCGTGGCTCACGACCAGCGTCTCGGTGTCGAGCTTGAAGTTGTGCTCGGCGTTGGCGATGGCACTCGCGAGCACCTTGCCCACGGGCTCACTCGCCGCCTGAGGGGCGAACCGCAGCACCTGCTGCGCCTCCGCGGCAGGCAGGCCGCGGATGAGGTCCACCACGCGCCGAGCCTTCATGGGCGTGACACGGATGAACCGTGCCTGGGCCCTGGCTTCCATCGCTGTTCCCTCTCTCCTACAGATTCCTGCCCGCTCAGCCGCGACGGCTGCGGCGGTCTTCCTTGACGTGGCTGCGGAACGTGCGCGTCGGCGCGAACTCGCCGAGCTTGTGCCCCACCATGGCGTCGGTGATGAACACCGGGACGTGCTTGCGGCCGTCGTGCACGGCGATCGTGTGACCGATCATGTCCGGCACGATCATGGAGCGCCGCGACCACGTCTTGATGACGTTCTTCGTCCCCTTCTCGTTCTGGGCGTCCACCTTCTTGATCAGGTGGTCGTCCACGAAGGGGCCCTTCTTAAGGCTACGTGGCATTGCGAGCGACTCCTACCGCTTCTTCTTGCTGCGACGACGGACGATGAGACGGTCGCTGGACTTGTTCGCCTTGCGAGTCCGGCCTTCCTTCTTACCGTTCGGGTTGACCGGGTGGCGGCCGCCGGAGGTCTTGCCCTCACCACCACCGTGCGGGTGGTCGATCGGGTTCATGGCCACACCGCGGACGGTCGGGCGCTTGCCCTTCCAGCGCATACGGCCGGCCTTGCCCCAGTTGATGTTGGACTGCTCGGCGTTGCCGACCTCGCCCACCGTGGCGCGGCAGCGGACGTCCACCATGCGCATCTCGCCGGACGGCATACGCAGCGTGGCGTACTTGCCCTCCTTGGCGAGCAGCTGGACGCCGGCGCCCGCGGACCGGGCGATCTTCGCACCGCCGCCGGGCCGCAGCTCGATGGCGTGGATGACCGTACCGGTCGGGATGTTGCGAAGCGGCAGGCAGTTGCCCGGCTTGATGTCCGACCCGGGGCCGTTCTCGACCCGGTCGCCCTGCTTGAGCCCCTGCGGCGCGAGGATGTACCGCTTCTCACCGTCGGCGTAGTGCAGCAGCGCGATGCGGGCGGTGCGGTTCGGGTCGTACTCGATGTGAGCGACCTTCGCCGGAACGCCGTCCTTGTCGTGCCGGCGGAAGTCGATCAGCCGGTACGCGCGCTTGTGCCCGCCGCCCTGGTGGCGAGTGGTGATGCGGCCGTGGTTGTTACGGCCGCCCTTCTTCGGGAGAGGACGCAGCAGCGACTTCTCCGGCTCGGTGCGCGTGATCTCGACGAAGTCGGCCACGCTGGAGCCGCGACGACCCGGGGTCGTCGGCTTGTACTTTCGGATGCCCATCTTTTTCGTGCAATCCCTTAGTTCACGCTTCGGGGCTCGGACCTCGTCAGGAGGTCTGTCCGCCGAAGATGTCGATCGGCTGCTCGCCCTCGGCCAGGCTCACGATCGCGCGCTTGGTGCTCTTGCGCTGGCCGTAGCCGAAGCGGGTCCGCTTGCGCTTACCAGGACGGTTGATCGTGTTGACGCCGGCCACCTTGCGGTCGAAGATCGCCTCGACGGCCTGCTTGATCTGCGTCTTGTTCGCGTCCGGGCGGACGATGAAGGTGTACTTGCCCTCGTCGAGCAGCCCGTAGCTCTTCTCCGAGACGACCGGCGCGATGATGATGTCGCGGGGGTCAGAGATCTTGTTCATGTCTGCCCTCGTTACTTCTTCACGCGCGCGAGGAACGACTCGTACGCCTTCTGGGTGAAGACCACGTCGTCGTTCACGAGCACGTCGTAGGTGTTGAGCTGGTCATCGACGATGACGTGCACGCTCGGCTCGTTGCGCAGCGACTTCCAGGTCAGCTCGTCCTCACGGTCGAGCACCAGGAGCACGCGCTTGGCCTCGGTCACGCCGCGCAGGGCGGCGAGCGCCGTCTTCGTCTTCGGGGTGTCGCCGTCGAGGAGACCGTCGACGACGTGCACCCGGCCGTAGCGGGCGCGGTCCGAGAGCGCGCCGCGGAGCGCGGCGGCCTTCATCTTCTTGGGCGTCCGCTGCGAGTAGTCGCGCGGCTGCGGGCCGTGGACGGTGCCACCGCCGGCGAACTGCGGCGCACGGGTCGAACCCTGGCGCGCGCGGCCGGTGCCCTTCTGCCGGTACGGCTTCTTGCCACCGCCGGAGACCTCGCCCCGGGTCTTGGTGGAGTGCGTGCCCTGCCGAGCCGCCGCGAGCTGGGCGACGACGACCTGGTGGATCAGCGGAACGCTGGTCTTGGCGTCGAAGATCTCGGCGGGCAGGTCGATGTCGAGCTTGGAGGTCACTTGCCCGTCCCCTTCACTGCGTCGCGGACCAGGACCACGCCGCCGTTGGGACCGGGGACCGCACCCTTGATGAGGAGCAGACCCTTCTCCGCGTCGATCGCGTGGACGGTCAGGTTCTGGACGGTGGTACGGGCGTTGCCGTGCCGTCCCGCCATGCGGAGGCCCTTGAAGACGCGACCGGGGGTCGCGCAGCCGCCGATCGAACCCGGCGAGCGGTGCTTGCGCTGGGTACCGTGCGAGGCGCCGAGGCCCTTGAAGCCGTGGCGCTTCATGACACCCGCGGTGCCCTTGCCCTTGCTGGTGCCGGTCACGTCGATCTTCTGGCCGGCCTCGAAGACGCTGGCGGTGATCTCCTGGCCGAGTTCGTACTCGGTGGCGTCGTCAACGCGCAGCTCGACCAGGTAGCGGCGCGGCGTGACGCCGGCCTTCTCGAAGTGGCCCGTGCGCGGCTTGTTGACCTTGCGCGGGTCGATCTGGCCGAAGCCGATCTGAACGGCGGTGTAGCCGTCCTTCTCCTGGTCCTTGAGCTGGGTGACCACGCACGGCCCGGCCTGGACGACGGTTACCGGAACCATCCGGCCCTCATCGTCGAAGACCTGGGTCATGCCGAGCTTCTCGCCCAGGACGCCCTTCCTCTGCGTACTCATTTTGGTGCGTCCCTCAGAGCTTGATCTCGATGTCAACGCCGGCCGGAAGGTCGAGTCGCATCAGCGAGTCGACCGTCTTGGGCGTCGGGTCGATGATGTCGATCAACCGCTTGTGCGTGCGCATCTCGAAGTGCTCGCGGCTGTCCTTGTACTTGTGCGGCGAGCGGATGACGCAGTACACGTTCTTCTCGGTCGGCAGCGGCACCGGGCCCGCGACCTTGGCGCCCGTCCGCGTCACCGTCTCAACGATCTTCTTCGCGGAGGTGTCGATGACCTCGTGGTCGTAGGCCTTGAGCCGGATGCGGATCTTCTGTCCCGCCATGGTGGCCTCGGTGTCCTTTGCTGGTAGTGCCGCTGTTGCTTCTTGGTCGTGGAACGGCGGGCCGACTTGGCGTTCCAGGCCAGTGGTCAGCCCGCCGAACTACGAGAGTGTTACTTGATGACCTTGGTGACGCGACCCGCGCCGACCGTCCGGCCACCCTCGCGGATGGCGAACTTCAGGCCCTCCTCCATGGCGACGGGCTGGATCAGCTCGACGCGCATCTCGGTGTTGTCGCCCGGCATGACCATCTCGGTGCCCTCGGGGAGGTACACGACGCCGGTCACGTCCGTGGTACGGAAGTAGAACTGCGGGCGGTAGTTGTTGAAGAACGGCGTGTGGCGGCCGCCCTCGTCCTTGGACAGGATGTAGACCTGAGCCTCGAACTCGGTGTGCGGGGTGTTGGTGCCCGGCTTGATGACACACTGGCCGCGCTCGACGTCCTCGCGCTTGATGCCGCGGAGCAGGAGGCCGACGTTGTCGCCCGCCTGGCCCTGGTCGAGCAGCTTGCGGAACATCTCGACACCGGTGACGGTGGTCTTGGACGAGGAGTCCTTGATGCCGATGATCTCGACTTCCTCGTTCACGTTGACCACACCGCGCTCGATGCGGCCGGTGACGACGGTGCCACGGCCGGTGATCGAGAAGACGTCCTCGATCGGCATCAGGAACGGCTTGTCGGTGTCACGCTGCGGCTCGGGGACGTTCTCGTCCACGGCGGTCATGAGCTCGAGGATCGACTCGGCCCACTTCTCGTCGCCCTGCAGCGCCTGGAACGCGGAGACGCGGACCACGGGGACGTCGTCGCCCGGGAACTCGTACTCCGACAGCAGCTCGCGGACCTCGAGCTCGACGAGCTCCAGGATCTCCTCGTCGTCCACCATGTCGCACTTGTTCAGCGCGACGACGATGTAGGGGACGCCGACCTGGCGGGCCAGGAGCACGTGCTCCTTGGTCTGCGGCATCGGGCCGTCGGTGGCGGCGACCACCAGGATGGCGCCGTCCATCTGCGCCGCACCGGTGATCATGTTCTTGATGTAGTCGGCGTGACCCGGGCAGTCGACGTGCGCGTAGTGGCGCGACTCGGTCTGGTACTCGACGTGCGCGATCGAGATGGTGATACCGCGCTCGCGCTCCTCCGGCGCCTTGTCGATGTCCTCGAACGGCGTGAAGGGGTTGATGTCCGGGTACTTGTCGTGGAGCACCTTGGTGATCGCCGCGGTAAGCGTGGTCTTACCGTGGTCGATGTGCCCAATGGTGCCGATGTTCACGTGCGGCTTGGTCCGCTCGAACTTGGCCTTCGCCACTGGTTGCTCCTTGTTGCGATCCTCGGCCTGCTGAAGGCCGCTTCGTGTGCTGGCTGGGTGACTGTGCTGGCTCGACGACCGTCGCCGGGCCTGGACCGGCTGCTACTCGCCCCGGGCCTTGGCGATGATCTCCTCCGCGACGTTCCTGGGAACCTCGGCGTAGGAGTCGAACAGCATGGTGAAAACAGCCCGGCCCTGGGTCTTGCTGCGCAGATCACCCACGTAGCCGAACATCTCCGAGAGGGGCACGAGCGCCTTGACGACCCGCATCCCCGCGCGCTCGTCCATGGACTGGACCTGGCCGCGCCGGGAGTTGATGTCGCCGATGACGTCGCCCATGTTCTCCTCGGGCGTGGTGACCTCGACGGCCATCAGCGGCTCCAGGATGGTCGCCCCGGCCTTGCGGGCGGCCTCCTTGAACGCCATGGAACCGGCGATCTTGAACGCCATCTCCGAGGAGTCCACCTCGTGGTAGGCACCGTCGAGAAGGGTGACCTTCACGCCCACCATCGGGTAGCCGGCGAGAACACCGAACTCGGCGGCCTCCTGGCAGCCCGCGTCGACCGACGGGATGTACTCCCGCGGGATGCGGCCACCGGTGACCTTGTTCTCGAACTCGTAACCGTCGTTGCCCTCGCCCAGCGGCTCGAGGTTGATGATCACGCGACCGAACTGACCGGAACCACCGGTCTGCTTCTTGTGCGTGTACTCGACCTTCTCCACGGAGCGCGTGATGGTCTCGCGGTACGCGACCTGGGGCTTGCCGACGTTGGCGTCGACCTTGAACTCCCGCTTCATGCGGTCGACCAGGATCTCCAGGTGGAGCTCGCCCATGCCGGAGATGACCGTCTGGCCGGTCTCCTCGTCCGTGCGGACCTGGAAGGAGGGGTCCTCCTCCGCGAGCCGCTGGATGGCGGTGCCGAGCTTCTGCTGGTCGGCCTTGGTCTTCGGCTCGATCGCCACGTGGATGACCGGCGCCGGGAAGTTCATCGACTCGAGGACGATCGGGTCCTTCTCGTCGCTGAGGGTCTCACCGGTGGTGGTCTGCTTCAGACCCATGACGGCGACGATGTCGCCGGCGCCCACCTGGTTGATCTCCTCGCGCTTGTTGGCGTGCATCCGGTAGATCTTGCCGATCCGCTCCTTGCGCTCCTTGACGGAGTTCAGGACCGAGGAACCGGCCTCCAGCACGCCCGAGTAGACGCGGATGAAGGTCAGCTTGCCCAGGTGCGGGTCGGACGCGATCTTGAACGCCAGGGCGGAGAACGGCTCGTCCTCGCTGGCGTCGCGGTGCAGGACCTTCTCCTCGTCGCGGACCGCGTGGCCCTCGACGCCGCCGTCGTCCAGCGGAGAGGGGAGGTAGCGCACGATCGCGTCGAGCAGCGGCTGGACGCCCTTGTTCTTGAACGCGGTGCCGGTCAGCACCGGGAACAGGTTGCCCGCGATGGTGGCGCGGCGGATCGCCGGGTAGAGCTGCTCCACGGTGGGCTCGGTGCCCTCCAGGTACAGCTCCATGATCTCGTCGTCGGCCTCGGCCAGCGTCTCGATCAGCTTGTCGTGCCACTCCTGGGCGGCCTCGAGGTGCGTGTCGGGGATGTCGACCGTGTCGTACATCTCACCGAGCTTGGCCTCGGCGTTCCAGAGCAGGGCCTTCATCGTGACCAGGTCGACGACGCCCTTGAAGTCCGCCTCCGCGCCGATCGGGAGCTGCATGACCAGCGGGGTCGCGTTGAGGCGGTCCTTGATCATGTCGACGCAGCGGTGGAACTCCGCGCCGACCCGGTCGAGCTTGTTGACGAAGCAGATCCGCGGGACGCCGTAGCGGTCCGCCTGGCGCCACACGGTCTCGGACTGCGGCTCGACGCCCGCGACACCGTCGAACACCGCGACGGCACCGTCCAGGACGCGCAGCGACCGCTCCACCTCGATGGTGAAGTCGACGTGGCCCGGAGTGTCGATGATGTTGATGGTGTGCTTGACGTCCTCGACCGGCCAGGTGCAGGTGGTGGCCGCGGAGGTGATGGTGATGCCCCGCTCCTGCTCCTGCTCCATCCAGTCCATCGTGGCCGCGCCGTCGTGGACCTCACCGATCTTGTAGCTGATGCCCGTGTAGTACAGGATCCGCTCGGTGGTGGTGGTCTTGCCGGCGTCGATGTGGGCCATGATGCCGATGTTGCGGACCTTGGAGAGGTCTACACCGGTTTTGGTAGCCACTTTCGTCCTCGCGTCGTCTCGTCGTAAGTCAGGATCCGCCGGATTACCAGCGGTAGTGGGCGAAGGCCTTGTTGGACTCCGCCATCTTGTGCGTGTCCTCGCGCTTCTTGACGGACGCGCCGAGGCCGTTGGAGGCGTCGAGCAGCTCGTTCATCAGGCGCTCGGTCATGGTCTTCTCACGACGCTGCCGGGCGTAGAGCACCAGCCAGCGCAGCGCGAGAGTGGTGGAGCGGGCGGGCCGGACCTCGACCGGGACCTGGTAGGTCGCGCCGCCGACACGGCGGGAACGGACCTCCAGGGTCGGCTTGACGTTGTCCAGCGCGCGCTTGAGCGTGACGACCGGGTCGTTGCCGGTCTTCTCGCGCGCACCCTCCAGGGCGTCGTAGACGATGCTCTGCGCGATGGAGCGCTTGCCGTCCAGGAGAACCTTGTTGATCAGCGCGGTGACCAGCGGCGAGTTGTACACCGGGTCCGCGATGAGCTGGCGCTTGCCAGCAGGGCCCTTGCGCGGCATTAGCTCTTCTCCTTCTTGGCGCCGTAGCGGCTGCGCGCCTGCTTGCGGTTGCGGACGCCCTGGGTGTCCAGCGACCCGCGGATGATCTTGTACCGAACGCCCGGGAGGTCCTTCACTCGGCCGCCGCGCACGAGCACGATCGAGTGCTCCTGCAGGTTGTGGCCGACGCCGGGGATGTAGGCCGTGACCTCAATCCCGCTGGTCAGCCGGACACGGGCGACCTTGCGAAGCGCAGAGTTCGGCTTCTTGGGCGTCGTCGTGTAGACGCGCGTGCAGACTCCCCGGCGCTGGGGGCTGCCCTTGAGCGCCGGCGTCTTGTTCTTGGTCACCTTGTCCTGGCGGCCCTTTCGGACCAGCTGCTGGATCGTGGGCACCGCGTCTCCGTCTTCCTCGTACCGAGCCGGTAAGTCTTGTTCTGCCTGAGCCCCGCATGGACGAGGCCCGTCATCACCACCTCGTTTGAGGCTGTGACCTGCCGGTTTCCCGACCTCTCCGACCCACGCGGTCGGGCGTGTCGCATCCTGCTCACCCAAAAGATGACCGTGATCCGACACGAGACCGCCCGGCCCACTGCATGGGCCGAAACAAGCCGGGGAGTTTGCTGCGGCGCCGGGCCGTCCTGTCAAATCGCAGGACCCTGCCGCTGCGCACGCAGATTGGCCCGCACACAGCGGGCACAAGCCAAGAGGTTACCGACCACTTCGCGAAAGGTCAAAGCGAACGGTCCACTATCGCGAGCGACCCCTCCGGCGCAAGCTCGCGACGCCCCTACGGGCCATCTTCCCGTAGTCACAACGGGCGAACGCCGACGGGATGTTCCCGTCGTGTGACGCAAATCCCGTCGGCGTTTCGCGTCTCCGTCCCGGGCCGCCGCGGCTCCCCGGTCAAGGAACCCGGCCCGGAACTTTGCGTGTCACCGCCCTGGGCGGACACGCGGCGGCTCCGGTCAGAGGACGAAGGCCACGACCAGCACCACAAGGATGACCGCGACGACGGCCGCACCGCCGACGATGAGCAAGAGCTGCTTGTTGCCCTTGCCGCCGTCCTGCTTGGAGGGAGTCTGCTGGTAGCCGGGGTAGGGCTCGCCGCCCTGGGCGGGCTGCCCGTACTGCTGCGGCCCGCCGAACTGGCCCTGGCCCTGCGCGCCTTGGCCCCCCTGGCCGCCCTGGCCGCCCTGGCCGCCCTGCGCCTGCCCGTAGGACGCCGCGGGCTGCCCGTACTGGCCCTGGCCGAACTGTCCCTGCTGACCCACCTGCCGGGTCTGGTCGAACTCCCCGGGCTGGCCCTGCTGGCCCGGCTGCGGCTGCTGGCCGTACTGCCCTTGCGGCTGGGCTCCCTGGCCGAACTGCCCCTGGTCCTGCTGGCCGTAGGGCTGCTGGCCGTACTGGCCCTGCTGGGCGGGCGCGCCCCACTGCTGCTGGCGGCCGACGTCCATCCGCGTCGCGTCGCCGAGGCCCTCGGCGGGCTGCGGCGCGTGATGCCGTCCCTGCGCGGCCGGGTCGAACGCCTGGGTGGGCAGACCGTCCTCGGCCTGCCGCTGGTCGACGCCGCCACCGAACCCGGAGGAACCCGCCGGACCGGACGGACCGGACGGGTCGTGGCCGGCGACGGGCGCGCCGAGATCCGCCTCGGGCGGCGGGACCATCATCGTGCGCTCGTGGTCGGCCTGCTGACCGGCGACCGGGCGGCCGGGCTGCGGGCTCGCCCACGGCTCCGGGACGTCGGGCGCGGCCGGGGCCTGCCACGGCTCGGCCGGACGCCGCTCCGGACCCGACGCCACCGGGACGTCCGGGCCGGGCGACCACGCGACGGTGGCCTGGTCGTCGACCTTCGGAGCCTGGCGGCCCGGCTCGGCGGCCGGGGACGCGGCGGGGCCGGGGACGATGAGCGTGCGCTCCTCGCCCTGCTGGGCGTGCGGCTCGGCGGCAGGGGCCTTCGGCTCCGCGGGCGGCGCGAACGGCTCCGGGTAGGCGGCCTGCGGCGGAGCGAACTGCTGCTGGCCGGGCTGCCCGTACTGACCCGCGTCGGGCTGCTGCCCGTAGGGCTGCTGAGGGTAGGCGGGATCCCCCGCCGGCGACTGCCCCTGCTGCTGCGGGGCGCCGTACCCCTGCTGGGCGCCGTGGCCCTGCTGCGCTCCGTGGCCCTGCTGCGCTCCGTGCCCCTGCTGGGCCTCGTAGCCCTGCGGAGCTCCATAGCCCTGCTGGTCGTACGGCTGCTGGTCGTACGGCTGCTGGCCGAAAGGCGGCGGCGTGGGCGGTCGGCCGTACGGCTGCTCCCCTGGACGGGGGGCGGGTGCGCCGTATCCGCCTTGCGGGTCGCCGTACCCGCTTTGGGGGTCGCCGTGCTGCGCGCCGGGCGCGGCCTGCGGCTCGTGCGGCGGCGTCGGCGGCTGCTGTCCGACGACCGGCATGGACTCGATCATCGTGGGCGGGGCGGCGGGCGGCGCGGGCCGCTCCGGACGGGCCGGACCCGCGGCGCCGGACGGGGACGGCTGTCC
>NZ_QURH01000991.1 GCF_003428695.1 Actinomadura logoneensis | reverse complement strand
GCGGCGAGCGCGGCGCTGCTCGGGCCGCCGCGCCGGGCCTTCGCGCCCTCGCCGTCCCCGCCCGCGGCGGACGCGGCGGACGCGCCGGGCTCCTCGTCCTCGTCGTCGCCCGCGTCCGAGAACATCTCCCCGAGGCCGTCCACCAGGATGTAGGTGATCATGCCGAGCACGCCCGCGATCATCACCTCGGCCGGGTCGTCGGCGACCAGGCCGGAGACCAGCGCCAGCACGCCGCCGGTGACGACGACGGGGAGCTGCTCGAGGCGGCCGAACCGGGCGAGCGTCCGCTCGACCGGGCCGAGCCAGCGCAGCTCGCGGTCCTCGAACACCCAGTTCAGGTAGAGCATCAGCAGGAACGCGCCGCCGAACCCGGCGATCATCGGATACGCGTCCCGCATGATCGTCTCGTACCGGTGCGGCTCGGACAGCGCGAGGTCGAACGCCCGCGCCGGGCTCAGCTTCGCCGTCAGCGCCACGATGACCAGCGGGAACACCAGGCGCATGCCGAACACCGCGACCGCGATGCCGATGGTGAGGAAGATCTTCTGCCAGAACGGCGACATGCGGTCGAGCACCTTGGCGTTGACCACGGCGTTGTCGAACGACAGGGAGATCTCCAGGACCGCCAGGATCGCCACCAGGGCGAGCGCCTCGGGCCCCTGGTAGGCCAGCGCGGCGAGCAGGGCCGCCGCCGTGAGGGCGAGGGACCAGCCGAAGGTGCGTAGGATCATGCGCCCGGTTTCCGTGTCGAGGGTCGGTGGGAGGTGCGGCGGGTCATCGGGCCGCCAGGCCGTGCTCGAGGACGATCTCGCGCAGGCCGCCCGGGTAGCCCCGGCCGACCGCGTGGAACGCCCAGTCGTCGCGGCGGGTCAGTTCGCCGAGCAGGACCGCCGTCGCGGGGTCGTCGGGGCGGACCGCCACGTCGTGCCGGACCGGAGCGGCCCCGTCCGGACGCCGGGAGAGCCGGACCGACACCGTCCCGACCTGGCCGAGGCTCTGCCCCCGGTTGGCCGCGTCGAAGACCGAGACGGCGAACGCGATGCGGGCGCAGCGGTCCGGCACGGCGGCGAGGTCCACGTCGATGGTCTCGCCGCGGCCGTCCGGGACCGGTCCACGGTGCTCGACCGCGCCGTCCGGGCTGCGCGGGTTGTTGAAGTGGACGAAGTGGTCCTCGGACAGGACGACGCCCGCGTCGTCCAGCATGAGGGCCGAGGCGTCGAGGTCGAAGTCGGCGCGGGGGTCGGGCGGCGGCGTCCAGCCGAAGCCCACCGACAGCGTCGGGGGCGGGGCGGATCCGGCGACGGGGACGCCGCCCGCTCCACTGAGCGCAGCACCCATCACGGACCACTTCCTCGGAGTCGACGGACCGGCCGCCGGCCGTGCGACACGCGGCCGGACGCCGACGACAGGACGTTTCTCGACGCACTGGCGATGCTATCCGCTCCCACGGCGATCGGCTCCTCGGCTTGATCGTTTCCGTCCGGCGTCCGCGCCCGCCGGACGGCCCGGGCGGGAGTCCGCCGGACGGCCCAGGCGGGAGGCCGCCGCCCGGTGGACGGCCCCGCGGGGCCGCTCAGCCGAACGGCGGGCGGTCCCGCGGGACTTCTCAGCCGAACAGGGTCTCGCCCCAGTGGCCGCCCTCGCGGACACCCGGCGGGCACGCATAGATACCCGATCCGACGTGCTGGATGTATTCGTTCATGGCATCGGTCGCCAGATTGTTCTGGATCCGGATGAACCCGGTGCGGGGGTCGCGCTGGAAGGCGATGAAGAACAGGCCCGCGTCCAGGCGTCCGAGGCCGTCCGAGCCGTCCGTGAACGAGTAGCCGCGGCGCAGGATCCGGGTGCCGCCGTTGGAGTCCGGGTGGGCCAGCCGGACGTGCGCGGTCGGCTTCAGCCGGGGAAGGTCGACCGGGTCGTGCTCGCGGCGCCGCCCGATCGGGGCGCCCTCGTTCTTGTCCCGGCCGATGACGTCCTGCTGCTCGCCGAGGGACGCGCGGTCCCAGGTCTCGATGTGCATGCGGATGCGGCGCGCGACGAGGTAGGAGCCGCCCGCCATCCAGTCCGCGCCGTCCCGCCCGGCGGCCCAGATGTGCTGGTCCAGGGCGGACGTCTCGGTTCCGGCGACGTTGCGGGTGCCGTCCTTGAACCCGAACATGTTGCGCGGCGTCTGCGCGTCGGGGGTGGTGGAGGACGTCTTGCCGAACCCGAGCTGCGACCAGCGGACCGCGACGACGCCGAACCCGATGCGCGCCAGGTTGCGGATCGCGTGCACCGCCACCTGCGGGTCGTCGGCGCACGCCTGGACGGCGATGTCGCCGCCGCTGCGGTTCGGGTCGAGGTTGTCGCCGGGGAAGTGCGGCAGGTCCACCAGGGCCGCCGGGCGCCTGTCCCTGATCCCGAACCGGTCCTTGCCGTCCTTCTCGAAGAGGGTCGGCCCGAACCCGATCGTCAGGGTCAGCCGGGACGGCGGGAGGCCGAGCGCCTCGCCGGTGTCGTCCGGCGGGGACACCTCGGGGCCGCCGACCGCGCCCGCGCCGACGGGCCTGCCGGCGGTCATCGCGGCGGCGGCGGCCGTCCACTCCTTCAGCATCCGGACGAGCTTGGCGCGGTCGCCGGTCACGACGTCGAACGCGGCGAAGTGCAGCCGGTCCTGGACGGGCGTGGCGATCCCGGCCTGGTGCGGGCCGTGGAACGGGACGGCGGACGAGGTCGTGGCGTCGCCCTCGTCGGCGGCGGCCACGGCGCGGTCGATCCCGGCCCCGGCCGCCGCGCCCACGAGCAGGCTCGCGCCGCCGAAGCCGAGCATCCGGCGCCGGGACATCCGGCCGGACGGCGTCCCGCCCGCCCCCGGACGGTCCGTCCGCTGCCCGCCCGCACCCGCGGCGGCGCCACGCGCGACGCTCTCACCGCCGGCCGCCGGGCTCCCGCCGTCGTTCGTCCGACCGCCACCGATCATTTGGCCACCGCTCCCGCGAGCTTCGACAGGGGCTCGCCGAGCGCGTTCACGGCGTCGCCCAGGGACTTGCGCTCCGCCGCGGGCACGGTGTCGTAGGAGACGTAGCCGTCGCCCTTCCGGTACTTGGCCAGCAGCTTCTCGACGGCGGCGAAGTTCTCGTCCAGGTCCTGGGCGAGCTGCGCGTCCTTCTGCCGGACGACCGGGCGGAGCAGGTCGTAGACCTTCTTCGCACCGTCCACGTTGCCCTTGAAGTCCCAGAGGTCGGTGTGGCTGAACGCCTCCTCCTCACCGGTGACCTTGCCGGTGGCGACCTCGTCCAGCAGCTCCTTGGCGCCGTGCGCCATGTCGTTGACGGGGTCGATGGCCAGCGTCGCCATCTGGCCCTTGAGGTTCTTCAGGTCGGCCATCAGGCGGTCGGCGTACTGCTCCTTGCCCTTGACCGAGCCGTCCTTCCAGAGGGCCTTCTCCAGCAGGTGCCAGCCGGACCAGTCCGCCTTCTCGGCGGGCTTCAGGTCGGCCTCCCGCGCGTCGATCTTCGGGTCGATGTCGCCGAACTTCTCCGCGACCGGCTCGATCGTCTCCCAGCCCATCCGGGACGGGGCGTACAGCTCCTTGGCCTTCGCCACGTCGCCCGCCTTCACGGCGTCGGCGAACTTCTGGGCCTTGGCGATCGTGTCGTCCACCTGCGCCAGCACGAACGTCTTGTACTCCGAGGCGGCGTCGGTCAGCCGCGGGTCGGCCGTGCCGGCGGCGCCGCCGGACCCGGTGACCTTGATGTCGCGGGAGGGGCCCTTACCGGTCTGGCCCGCGCTGCACAGCGCCTTGTAGTCGCCGGCGGACAGGTTCACGACGAAGTTGACCGTGGTGCCGGGGCCGATGTTCTCCCGCTCGGCGATGATCTTGCCGTCCGGGCGGAGGATCTCGAACTCGTTGGCCTGCGAGCCCTTGTTCAAGACCTTGAAGGTGATCTTCCCGGCGGGCAGCTCGGTCTTCGCGACCTCGCACGCGCTGTCCGACGCGGTGACCTTGACCGCGTCGCCGCCCTTCCCTCCGTCGCCGTCGTCCCCGCCGCAGGCCGCGAGCAGGGACGCCGAAAGGGCGGAGACGCCCGCGAGGGCGAGCAGGGACGAGGAACGCATGCGGACTCCAGGACGGACTATTTGGTAAGGCTTGCCTAAATTAGCTGAACCTAACCTCATGACGTCAAGTCACCTGCCGGACAGTGAGAAGAACCACCCTCTCCCAGGCCCCTTTTTCCCCGGCCACAACCTCCGCGTCCCGCTGTGCCGCGAAGACCCGAAATACCGGGGAACGTCCCCAGCGGCAGTGGACCGGAGACGGCCCGCGCGACAGCGGGCCGGGGACCGCGCCGGCGACGGCCTGCCGGGGACGGCCCGGCGTCAGCGGCCGGGGTCGCGCAGGCCGATGGTGAGGTTGCGGGCGGCCATCGGCGGCCCGCCGGGCGCGGCCTCAGGGTTGTACGGAGGCACCGGGCCGCCCTGCTGGTACTGCTGAGGATGCTGGGGCTGGTTCTGGACGTTCTGGACGGGTTCGACCCAGACGGCCGTCCCGTACGCGCACACCTCGTGCCCGCCCCCGGCGCCGAGCGCCACGGCGTCCAGCCGCATCCCGACCACGGCGTTCGCGCCCTTGCGGCGGGCGTCGTCGGCCAGCCGCTCGACCGCCTGCCGCCGCGCCGCCAGCAGCCCGGCCGCCGCCTGCTCGCCGGTGTTCACCCGGAACGTCCCGCTGGACCCGCCCCCGGAAGCCGCCGCCTGATCGGTCTGGACGGCCACCCCGACCGCCTCGCCGAGCATCCCCCGGATCGCGTATCCGGCCAGCGCGTCAGTCGTCACGATCAGCATGACACCCCACGCTACCGTCCTCTTCCGACATACGCGTCTTCTCCCCTCCCCCGCCCTCGCATCACCTCCTCCCGAGGTCCCCGCCCCGCCCCGCGCCGGATCCCGTGCGTGCGGGACCCGGCGCGGGCGTCCACCCGCTCCCGCTCCAGAGCGGACGTAGGCCGCGTACAGCCGTCCCAGTGCAGGAGGATCAGCCGCTGGGCGTGCCGGTCGGAGCCCGTGTCGTCGGCGCGCCGCTACCGCTCGCCCGGCTTGCCGACCAGCTGGACACCGGTCCGGAGGCGGGAGCTGACGAGGGCCCCCGCCGGGAGGACGCGGCGGTTCGCCGGATCGGCCGCCCACGCCTCCCAGGCCTTCCGCTTGGCCTCCGACATCCCCGCCGGAGGCTGCGGGCGCCCCTTCCGCACGCCGTCGCTCACCATCCGGTCGCCCAGGTACCGGTAGGTCACCGGGTCGAAGAGGATCTGCACGGTGTGGGGCAGGCCCAGGCCGACCGCCCGCTCGCCCACCGCGTCCGGAGTCCGGTCGACGCGGATGCCGGGGAGCGTCCCCAGCGCCCGGTACAGCGCGGCCTGCACCTTCGGCGGCGCACCCAACGGGGAGTTCCAGAGCAGCTCGGCGGCGTTGGCGAAGGCCCGCTCATCGGCCGAGGCGGCGGCGTCCGGGGTGAGGCCCGGCTGGTCGCGCAGGGCGGCCAGCATCTTCCGGGGGTCGGTCGGCAGGGCCGCGAGCCGGCGCCACGCCCCGAGCGGGGTGGCGGCCTCGGGCCCGGCGCTCCTCGGACCGCTCACGACGACCCGTCCCCCGACCAGGCTCGCGTCCCGGAGGCCGTCGAGCCGCTGCCAGCCCTCGTCCCGGTACACCGGATGGGCCTTCCGCTTGGAGTCGTAGCCGGCGAACCGGTAGTGCACCCACTGGTCCGCCCGGGGGGTCAGGAGCGGCTGCCCGTCCGCGGTGCGCGCGGCTCCCGCCAGGACCTCCTGGGCGGCGCTCAACCGGAGGGCGTGGGGACGGGACGCGCCGGGATCCCCGCTCCCCAGGCCCACCTGCGCCACGGCGACGGCGGCGGCCGCGGCTCCCACCGCCAGCGCCGTCCCCGCGGCCCAGAACGTTCCGGCGCGCCGCGTCCGGCCGCGCGTTCCGCGGGCGAGGCGCTCCCGTCCGGCGGCGAGGGCGGACGGGGACGGCCCCGGCTCGCTGAACATGCGCTTCACGGTCTCGATCTCCTCCATCAGTTCTCCTTCGAGGGGTCCACGCCGCCGAGGACCCGGCGGATCTCGCGCTTGGCCCGGTTGAGGCGGGACCCGACGGTCCCGCTGGGGACGCCGAGGGCCTCGGCGACCTCCTGGTAGCTGAGCCCGGCCAGCGCGGTCAGGAACAGCACGTCCCGATCGGCCCGGGCCAGGCCCCTGATGGCCCGCGCCAGCTCCGGTCCCGCCTGCTGGGCCGCCACCCGGGCGGCCACGCGGTCCTCGGGGCCGTCGGTCGCGCGCTCGGCGTTCAGCCGGCCGAGCGCCTTGAGCCGGCGGCTCTCGCTGCGCCGGTGGCGGGTCACGGCCTTCGTGGCGATGCCGAACAGCCAGGGCCGGACGGTGCCGCGCGCCGGATCGAAGTCCGCCCTCTTGCGGTAGGCGACCAGGAAGACGTCGGCGGTCAGGTCGTCGGCGTGCTCCTGGCCGAGCCGTCCGGCGATGTACCGGTGGATGTCCACGGCGTGCCGGTCGTACAGCTCGGTGAACCACAGCGGATCGTCGCGGCTGCGCGGAGCGGTGTCGGATTCAACGGGCATCGGCTTCCTCCGGGTCGGTGGTCACCCGGTACTCGCCCGCAGCCGCGATCTTCTTCATGCCGAACACGATCGCGGCGGTCGGGGGTGCGGAGGCAAGCCTGCCGAAGCGCGGGAACGCGGCAGCGCTGGAGCGCCCGAGTGCCGAAGGGCGGCAGCGCGAGAGCGCGGAAACGCCGGAGCGCGGGAACGCCGGAGCGCGGGAGCGCGGGAACGCCGGAGCGCGGGAGCGCGGGAACGCCGGAGCGCGGGAACGCCGGAGCGCGGGAACGCCGGAGCGCGGGAGCGCGGGAACGCCGGAGCTCAGTGGCGGGGCGTCGGTGCGGGTGTGGAGGTCAGCCGCAGAGCCGGGGACGGAGGGTGGCGGTCAGGAAGCACCTGGCCGGGGAGTCCGCTCGTCGGAAGCGCCGGGGACGCCGTGGCGCGTCGGCGGAGGAGCGGCCGTCCGGGCCGCGTCCTCGCCGGGGGTGGCGCGGGCGCGGCCCGGAGCAGTGCGCCGGTAGGGGCGCGGTCGTCCGGGGGGACGGCCTCAGTCGAGATACTCGCGGAGCATCTGGGCGCGGGAGGGGTGCCTCAGCTTCGCCAGCGTCTTGGACTCGATCTGCCGGATGCGTTCGCGCGTGACGCCGAACTCGCGGCCGACCTCCTCCAGGGTGCGGGGGTGGCCGTCGGTCAGGCCGAAGCGCAGCTGGATGATGCGCTGCTCCCGTTCCGACAGCGTGCCGAGGATGTCCTCCAGCTGGTCCTGCAGCAGGATGAACGCCGCCGCCTCGATCGGCACGACGGCGTCGGAGTCCTCGATGAAGTCGCCGAGATCGGAGTCCTCCTCCCCGATCGGGGACTGCAGCGACACCGGTTCCTGGGCGATCCGCTGGATCTCCACGACCCGGACGGCGGTCAGTCCCATCTCCCGGCCGATCTCCTCGGGCACCGGTTCCCGGCCGAGGTCCTGGTGGAGCTGGCGCTGCACGCGCACCAGCTTGTTGATGGTCTCCACCATGTGCACCGGGATCCGGATGGTCCGGGCCTGGTCGGCGATCGCCCTGGTGATCGCCTGGCGGATCCACCAGGTGGCGTAGGTCGAGAACTTGAAACCCTTGGTGTAGTCGAATTTCTCGACCGCGCGGATGAGTCCGAGATTTCCCTCCTGAATGAGGTCGAGGAAGAGCATTCCCCGGCCCACGTAGCGCTTGGCGATCGAGACGACCAACCGCAGGTTCGCCTCGATCAGACGTTGCTTCGCCCGGATTCCCTCCCGGGAGAGCAGTTCGAGGTCGAGTCGCTCCGCCGGGGAGAGAATGGCGGTGTGCGCCAGCTTCTCCTCGGCGAAAAGACCCGCCTCGATCGATTTCGCCAGTTCGACTTCATCTTCTGCCGTGAGGAGCGGAACGCGACCGATCTCTCTCAGGTAGATGCGCACCAGGTCGCTCGTCGGCGCCCGCTTGCCGAGATCTGTCTCGTCTGCTCGCGCGACGTCCTCGGTCTCCTGCGGAGACTCCAGGACCTCGACCCCCTGTTCCGCGAGCATTCGGACGACCCGCTCGAGGGAGTCGTCCGGCAAGTCCGAGCGGTCGAGTGCGGCAGCGACGTCATCGACGGTCACACCGCCGCGTTCTCTGCCACGTGCGACGAGGTCCGCCACCTGGTCAACCGATGGCGCCTCGCTTGGCAGCACCGAAGGGCCCACGTGGACAGTCTGCGTTATCGGGGGCCTAGATCACAGGACCCATTTTGCGGTCTCTTGACTTATCGCTATCCAAGCCCGCGCTCCCGCAACACCCGTCTCTGCTGCTCAAGCGCGACAAGATCACCGAAGAGCCGGTGGTACTCCTCGGATTGCTCGGCCGGATTCAGCCGTCCGAGTTTAGATTTCACGTCCCCGATCTGCCTGGTGAGCAGGCGTTCCTGAATTCGGGCCAGCAGTGCCGCCGCATATCGGTCATCCGATTCGGACGCGGACTGTGTCGGCTCGACTCCAAGCATGGTGATCAGGTCCCTGACCTGGGTGTTCGCGGCCTGCTCCAGAAGGCGGGAGATCCACTCCGCCGGATCGACCGCCGTGGCCACTCCCCCGACCGCCCCGACGACGCCCCGGACCGTCGCGTGCGCGGGCACGAGGAACGCCTCGCCGGGCACCAGGTCGAACTCCGGGCCGACCACGGCGGGACGCTGAACGACCAGCTTCAGCAGCTCCCGTTCGAGCACGACACCGGGGTCGTGCGGATCGAACGCCGGGGTTTCGGACCGCCCCGAATCCCCCGGAGTCTCGCCCTGGCCTTGGCCGGACGGACCGTATCCCCCGTTGCCGGACGGCCCATACCCGCCGTCGCCGCCGTAGGAGCCCTGCCGGTCATATGTACCCTGCCGGTCGTAGGGGCCCTGCCGGCCGGGCGTCCCGTCGGCGTACCCCTGCCGGCTGCCGCGCTGGCCCCCGCCATAGCCGTTCTGACCGTTGCCGTAGCCGTTCTGGCCGTTGCCGTAGCCGCGCTGACCGCCGCCGTTGCCGTAGCCCTCGCGTCCGCCGTTGCCGCCCCGCTGGCCGTTGCCGTAGCCCTCGCGTCCGCCTCCGCCGCGCTGGCCGCCGTTGCCGTACTGGCCGTTGCCGCCGTTGCCGTACTGGCCGTTGCCGCCTTGGCGGGACTGGCCGCCGGGGCCCTGGCCTCCGCGCCGGGCCTGCTCGCGCTGGGCCAGGTCGCGGACGCGGCGGAGCACGAAGCGCTCGTCCATGATGCCGAGCCAGCGGTCGAGGTTGACGGCGTACATCTGGCGGAGCGCGCGGTCCTTGATGCGGGCGACGATCGGCGCGGCGGCGTCGAGCGCGGCCAGCCGCCCCTCGGTGGTGTTGAGGTCGTGCTCGCCGATCTTGGACCGGACGACGAACTCGAACAGCGGGGTGCGCGAGGCCACCAGGTCGCGCACGGCCGCGTCGCCGTGCCGGACGCGCAGGTCGCAGGGGTCCAGGCCGTCGGGCTGGACGGCCACGAAGGTCTGCGTGACGAACTTCTGCTCGCCCTCGAACGCGCGCAGCGCCGCCTTCTGCCCGGCGGCGTCGCCGTCGAAGGTGAAGATCACCTCGCCGCGGAACTCGTCCTGGTCCATCAGCAGCCGGCGCAGGATCTTGATGTGCTCGTCCCCGAAGGACGTGCCGCAGGTCGCGACGGCCGTCGGCACCCCGGACAGGTGGCAGGCCATCACGTCGGTGTAGCCCTCGACCACGACCGCCTGCCGGGACCGCGCGATCTCCTTCTTCGCCAGGTCGGCCCCGTACAGGACGTTCGACTTGTGGAAGATCGGCGTCTCGGGGGTGTTCAGGTACTTGGGGCCGTCGTCGTCCTCGTAGAGCTTGCGCGCGCCGAACCCCACGACGTCGCCGGACAGGTCGCGGATCGGCCACATCAACCGGCCGCGGAACCGGTCCATCGGCCCCCGGCGGCCCTCCTTGGCGAGCCCCGCGGTGATCAGGTCGGCGTCGGCGAACCCGCGTCCGCGCAGGTGGCGGACCAGGGCCTCCCACTCGCGGGGCGCGAACCCGACGCCGAACCGCTCGGCGTCGGCCGCCTCGAAGCCGCGCTCGGACAGGAAGCCGCGCCCGATCATCCCCTCGGGCGAGCGGAGGTTCTCGGCGAAGAACTCCGCCGCGGCGCGGTGCGCCTCGACCAGCCGCGCCCGCTGCCCGGACTCCTGCCGGGGCTGGAACGCGCCGCCCTCCTCGTACCGGAGCTGGATGCCGGCCTTGGCGGCCAGCCGCTCGACGGCCTCGGTGAAGGTCAGGTGGTCGATCTCCTGGACGAACTTGATCACGTCGCCGCCGGCGCCGCAGCCGAAGCAGTACCAGAGCCCGCGGGCCGGGGTGACGTTGAACGAGGGCGACTTCTCGTCGTGGAAGGGGCAGAGGCCCTTGAGGTTGCCGCCGCCCGCGCTCCGCAGCTGGAGGTACTCGCCGATCACGGCGTCGAGCGATGACCGCTCGCGTACGAGCGCTATGTCCTCATTGCGAATCCGGCCTGCCACAGCGAACGAGTCTAGGCGCGCCCCCGGACAATCCGTGCCGTCCGGCGCCGATCCGGCCGCGTCCGCCCGCCCCGGTGGCCGCCGCGCCGCCGCAG
>NZ_QURH01000990.1 GCF_003428695.1 Actinomadura logoneensis | reverse complement strand
GCTCCGGCGCCCGCCGTCCCGGCTCGGGGCGCCGTCCCGCCGGCGGGCGGTGCGCCGGCGCTGGGCGTGGACGTCCTGGAGCGGACGGCGTGAGCACGCTCACCGCCCTCGCCCAACTGGAGGCGCTCGCGTCCGGGCGGGCGGCGCCGGTCGCGACCGTCCGGCACTGCCATCTGAGCGACTCGCCGCTGGTGATGGTCCCGCTGAAGCTGGCGGGCGAGGCGGCGGCGCCGCTGGCGACGATGCTCGGCACCGACCGGGACGCGCCGACGCTGCTGGTCGTCCCGCAGCCGCGCAACCGCGACCAGCGGTTCGCGTACGCGGCGGAGCTGGCCAAGGCCGTCCTGGACCACGTCGAGTCCGAACGCGGCGCGACCGAGACGCTCGAACCGTCCAAGGACGGCGAGGAACGGGTCCGGTACGAGCGCGCGCCGCAGATCGTCGTGCCGAACCGGGGCGGGGTGGGGTTCCTGCGGCTGCTGGGCCGCTCGACCCGGTTCCGCAGCACCGAGGGACCGTGGGCGGTCGACCCTGCGGTCCCGGCGCTCGGCCGGTGGCTGACCTGGTTCGCCGACCGGAACGACCGGCCCGGGTCGTCGCTGCTGCTCGCGCTGACCGAGACTCTGCGGCTGCACTGGGCGACCGGGCAGAGCTCGCTGGAGGACGGCAACCTCGGCGCGCTGATGGGCTGGATCGACCCGCCCGAGGGCATGGACGGCCCGACGGCCGCCGCCCGCGCCGAGGACCCGGTGGCCTGCCCGCCCGCCGGACCCGCGACCGACCCGACCTTCGACAACGAGGTACTGGCCCCGGCGATCGCCGCCTACGACGAGAGCGGCGGCGAGCCGCGCGCCGAGGAGCGGATCCGCGCGGCCGTCGCCTCGCAGCTCACCCCCACGTGGGACCTGGTCTGGCGGGCCCTGGACCTGCTGCGCGCCCTGCCCGAGGGCGCGAGCGTCCCGAAGCGGTGGGAGCGGGACCGCGACTCCTTCACCTACTTCCACCGCGAGTTCGCCGAGAGCCCCCCGCAGGCCAAGCTGGACGACCCGGTCCGCGCGGCGCGCCGCCTGCACGACCTGGAACGCTCGCAGGAGTCCTACGAGGCGCAGCGCGCGTTCGACGATCCGCTGGTGATGGCCGAGCAGCGGCTCGCGGGCCAGGCGTTCGGCGGGGTGGTCACCGAGGCCGAGCCGACCCGGCTGGACGAGTCGGGCAAGCGGCCGAAGCTGCGTCCGTACGTGCGGATCCGCACCGAGGACCCGGTCCGCCTGGACGAGGGCGCGACCGTCGTGAACGCCGCGAGGCCCGGTCTGAAGGGCAGGATCGTCGAGATCGAGGACGGGGACGTGCTGCTGGAGCTGACCGGCGGGATGGGCCGCAAGCTCACCCCGGAGCCGGGCGTGGTGCCGGAGCCGGGGCAGCGGGTCGTGTTCACCTCCCGCACGGCCGACTCGTGGGGCGCGGCGAAGTTCCCCGAGCGCGAGGACACGCCGTGGACGCACGGCGGCCCGCCCGCCGAGTACGAACCGGCCGACGAGGACGCCACGGAGGTGTGGTCATGACCGCCGTGCCCACCAGCCCGGGTGCCGTGCCGACCAGCCCGGCCGCCGAGGCGGACCGGGTCGTCGAGGCCGTGCTCGCCGACCTGGCGAGGGACCACCGCGGCGTCGTGGTGGATTCGCCGCCCGGGGCGGGCAAGTCCACGCTGGTCGTCCGGGCCGCGGCGCACCTGGCCCGCGCGGGCGAGCGGCTGATGATCGTGGCGCAGACCAACGAGCAGGTGGACGACCTGATCGACCGGATCGCGCGCGAGCACGAGGACCTGACGATCGGGCGGCTGTCGGCGGCCGGGTACGCGCCGTCCGGGCGGGTGACGGCGCACGCGTCGGTGCGGGTCGCGCAGAAGGCCGACGACGTCGCCGACCGGACGGTCGTGATCGCGACGGCCGCGAAGTGGGCGACGCTCACCGACGGTTCGTGGCCGTGGGCGATCGTCGACGAGGCGTACCAGATGCGCTCGGACATGCTGCTGCGCATCGCGGGACGGTTCGAGCGGGCGCTGTTCGTGGGCGACCCCGGTCAGCTCGACCCGTTCTCGACCGTCGAGGTCGAGCGCTGGGCGGGACTGTCGTGGGACCCGATGCGCAGCGCGGTGGCGGTGCTGCTCGCGCACAACCCCGATCTCCCGGTGCACCGGCTCCCGGTGTCGTGGCGGCTGCCGGCGTCGGCGGCGCCGGTGGTGTCGCGGGCGTTCTACCCGTTCACCGGGTTCCGGTCGGGCACCGGACCGGGCGACCGGCGGCTGGAGCTGGGCGCGGGCGGGATGGGGACGTCCTACGACCGGGCCGTCGAGGAGGCCGCGGCGACCGGGTGGGCCCTGTACGAGCTGCCCGCGCGGCACACGCTGCGCACCGACGCCGAGGCGGTGCGGGCGACGGCGGCGCTGGCCGTCCGGATGCTGCAGCGGGGGCCGGTCGCGCACTCCGAACGCGGCGAGGCGCCGGTCGGCGCGGACCGGATCGCGGTGGGCGCGGCGCACCGCGACCAGGTGGCCGCGATCCGCGCGGCGCTCGGCCCGCACGCCGCGGACATCACGGTCGACACCGCCAACCGGTTGCAGGGCCGCGAGTACGACGTGACGGTGGTGCTGCATCCGCTGTCGGGACGGCGGGACGCGACCGCGTTCCACCTGGAGTCCGGGCGTCTGTGCGTGCTGGCGTCCCGGCACCGGCACGCGTGCCTGGTCGTTGCGCGCGCGGGCATCCCCGAGCTGCTGGACGCGCATCCGTCGGCGGACCCGGTGCGGCTGGGCGTCCCGGTGAAGTTCCCGGACGGCTGGGAGGCGAACCAGGCCGTCCTCGCCCACCTCGCCGAACACCGCGTCCGCGCCCACACCTGAACCCCGTACCCGAGCCGCCGCACCCTGCCTGAATCCAGCGGTGCGCCAGTTCGTTCACCCCAGACGATGAACGGCCCTCGCCGTAACGCACGGCGAGGGCCGTCAAGGAGACAGCAGGCCCACCAGCCAACGAGTTCCAGGCGCAGAACCCGAGGTTTTCGACGAAGGTACGGGTCGGACGGCGGCGGTATGGATCCCCGTCGTGGCGGGCGGGCACGCCCGACGGTTCCCTCCGAACGCGACGGCGGGTAGCGTCCCACCATGAGCGACACGGATGACATGCGCGACTCCACCGACGAGTCCGGTACGCCCAGCTCGGACGGGGCCTCGGCGGAGGAGCAGACCGCCGACGACGCGACCGACACCATCCCCGGCGGCAACCACTACCACGGCCCGGCGGGCACGGTCATACAGATCGACGGCTCGTTCGAAGGCAACATCACCCTGCTCTGAGAACGGCGTCATCGCGTCGTGCTCGCATGACGCCATCCTCACTCAGCGGCGGCCCCCGCAGGTCTCCCCCGTATCCGCAGCGGGCGGGGCGGCCGTGACGGCCGGACGGCCGAAAGCAAGCTCAGGTCGACTGGGCGCGTGCCTGCGCGTACATCCGCATCCACGCGCAGGCCACCTCGATCGGGCCGAACAGGGTGCGGCCCAGCTCGCTCAGCGCGTACTCCACCCTCGGCGGGTTCTCCCCGTAGTCCGTGCGCAGTACCAGCCCGTCGCGCTCCATGGCCCGCAGCGACTCGGTCAGCACCTTGGGGGTGATGGTCCCGAGCGCGGTCTGTAGCTCGGTGAACCTGCGCGGCTCGTCCCGCAGGCACGCCGCGATCCGGACCGTCCACTTGCCGCCTATCCTGATCGGTGGCAGGCCGGGCGCGCACCCGGCGAACATGTCCGGCTCAAGGGGCATGCCTCCACACTATCGTTGCGGTAAGCGGCCATAGCGGACCTAACGTCTGCCCATGGATACCGATGTGATCGTCGTCGGGGCCGGTCCTACCGGCCTCATGCTCGCCGCCGAACTCGCCCTCGGCGGCGCGTCCGTGCTGGTGGTCGAGGCGCTGCCCGAGCGCAGCGGCCAGTCCAAGGCGCTGGGGGTGCAGCCGCGCACCGCCGAGGTGCTGGAACTGCGCGGCCTGCTGGAGCCGCTGCTGGCCGGCGGCGTCCAACGGGTGCCCGGCGGGCATTTCGCCGGAATGCGGCTGGACTTCACCGCCTGGGACACCGCCCATCCCTACATGATCGGCACACCGCAGTCGACAGTGGAGCGCGTGCTGGAGGGGCGGGTGCGTGAGCTGGGCGTGCGCGTGCTGCGCGGTCAGCCACTGGTGGAGCTGTGGCAGGACGACGCAGGGGTGAGCGCGCGTCTGGGGGACGGCGCCGGGCTGCGTGGGGCCTGGCTGGCAGGGTGCGACGGCGGGCGCAGCACCGTACGGACGCTCCTGGGGGTTGATTTCCCCGGCCTGGAAGGCCGGCAGGCGATGGCGGTGGCCGACATCAGGCTCGCCGGGCGGGTGGGGGCGCGCTGGCGGCTGCCGGAGATGACGCCCTCGCCGGCCGGCCGCGCCTACCTGACGCCGCTGGAGGGCGGGGTGCACCGGATCCTGTTCTACGGGCCCGAGCAGCAGGACCTGCCGCGCGAGGCGCCGGTCACCGAGCAGGAGGTCGGCAGGGCGCTGATGCTCCTGCCCGAACCGGAGGCACGCCTGGAGTCGATCGTGTGGGCCTCGCGCTTCAGCGACGCGTCCCGGCAGGTGGAGGACTACCGGCACGGACGAGTGCTGCTGGCCGGCGACGCCGCCCACATCCACTCCCCGATGGGCGGGCAGGGCCTGAACCTGGGCGTCCAGGACTCCTTCAACCTGGGCTGGAAGCTCGCCGCCCAGGTGCGCGGGCACGCGCCCGCGCACCTGCTGGACACCTACCACGCCGAGCGTCACCCGGTGGCGGCCAGGGTGCTGGCCAACACCCGCGCCCAGTCGCTGCTGCTGGTGGCCCAGGAGGAGCATCTGGCGCTGCGCGAGATCGTGGCCGGCCTGCTGGCGGTGCCGGAGGCCAACGCGGTGGTCGCGGGCATGATCTCCGGGCTGGACATCGGCTACGAGCTGCCCGGCCCAGCACACCCGCTGCTGGGCCGGCGCCTGCCCGGCGCGCCCGCGCTGCCCGACGGACGCGGCGCGCTGCTGGGGGCGGGCCCGGAGCTGCGGGCGCTGGCCGACCAGTGGGGTTCCAGAGTGGCGGTCTCGCAGGAAACAGGGCAGGAGACCACGAAGGAGGCGGTGCTGGTACGGCCGGACGGCTATGTTGCGTGGGCCGGACACCGAAAGCAGGAGCTGGCCGAGGCGTTGCACCACTGGTTCGGACCGCCGGCCCTGACCCCTGCCGCGGAGAGCGGGCCGTGTGCTGATTGTCCGCTGGGCGCGGTTCGGCCTCGCCACCGCAGATGTCCGTCTCGCTGCCCCTCTTGCGCGTCAGTTCGGCAGCCAGTGCAGCTCGTGGGCCAGAGTTCTGGCGGCGGCACGGATGCGGTGGTGCAGGGGCGACTGCTCGTGTGGGAGGACCAGGTGGATCGTCAGGCTGGGCGCGCCCCGCAGTGGTCGCCAGGTGAGACCGGCCGGTTGCGCTGAGAGCGCGGCCTCTCCGGCCGGGGCGAGCGTGGCCCCGTCGCGTAGGTCGCGCTGGGACATGTCGAAAGAGACCGCGGACGTGCGGAATCGGGGGTGTGGCCGGATGTCTCGGAACAGTGCGGACATCTGATCGTGGATGACCGGGTTGGCCGCAGGGTTCGGGAGTCGTAGCGGAAACGCGGCCGCGTCCGCGATCTCGATCTCCGGGTGTTCGACCAGCGGATGGTACTGCGCCAGTTGAACCCCCATGCGCACCCGCCGCAGCAGGAACCGGCGTACGCCACGGCCCGGCTGTTCACCGCGGGTGATCCCGGCATCGATGCGGCCGTCGGCGACCGCCGGGGAGATCTCCGGGGTCGCCATCGGGACGGCGCCGACGTCGAGTCCGCTGTTGTCGCGAATCAGCCTGTCCACCAGGGCCGGTGCCGTCTCGGCCCCGGTGCTGAGGCTGTATCCGATGCGCAGCGTGCCCAGTTCACCGGCCGCCGCGCTCCTGGCGGTCTCCCATGCCCGGTCCAGCGCCGCCAGCGCGGATGGCGCGGATTCCGCCAGAGCCGCACCGGCCGTGGTCAATACGACGCTGCGCGTGTTGCGGGCCAGCAGGGCCGTACCGAGTTCCGCCTCCAATCGGCGCATCCGGGCGCTGAGTGCGGGCTGTGCGATACCGATCCGTGCGGCCGCGCGGGTGAAGTTCAACTCCTGCGCCAGCACCAGGAAGTACCGCAGGCTCACCGTATCCGGCGCCACGCGCCCTCCCCGTCGATTGATAACGAGCCGTTCTGAGGCTATCCCGAACCGGTCTTTCCCTCGACCGCTCATCGAGGCCTAACCTGCGTATGCCGGAATTGATCGATCTGAGTGTCAATTCGAAGTCGGACGCGTCCGGTCGAACACAGGAGGTTTCCATGGCCAAGGGATACTGGGTCAGCGTCTATCCCGCCAATTCCACCCCGGAGGGGTTGGCCGCCTACGATGAGCTGGCCCGTTCGGCTGTCCAGGCTGGGGGCGGGCGCCTCCTGTCCCGTGGCGCCCGAGTTGTCGCCCGCGAGGCCGGAATCACGCAACGCGTCATTCTGATCGAGTTCGCCAGCTTTGAAAAGGCCGTCGCGGCATACGAGAGCGAGGCGTACCAGAAGGCGCTGACGGCTTTCCCGGTCGGTGTCGAGCGCGACTTCCGCATCATCGAGGGCATCGACTGACCGTCCCCTCCCAGCGATCGCCGAGCTCGGCAAGCACACGCCCCTGCGGGCCAGGAACCCAGCCCCGCACCCACTCCTGGCCCGCTCCCCGCCTATTGCCGGTTTCCGGCGTGCCTTGGCTGCACCTCAGGTCAGCCCGTGGTGAATTCGAAGGTCGGGTTCCGTCCGGCCCCCACCCGCTCCAGCGCCTCGGCCAGCAGGTGGACCTGGTCCAGTGAACTGCTGGCCGGATAGAGCACCAGGTCGTCGACGCCCGCGTCCGACAAAGCGATCAGCTCTTTGAGCAGGCGCTCGTCGGAGTCGAGGGAGTCGGCGCGCACCGGCTCGTAGTACGGCGACTCCTTGGAGCCGTAGTAGTGGGCCACGTACTCATCGGTGAGCCGGACGGCCTCGGAACCGCAGCAGAAGTAGCGGCCGGTGAGGATGTGCGGCTTGCCGGGCCGGTTAGCCGTGGCCCATGCCTCGGTGACGCCCTGCACGCCGTTCACCAGCAGGTCCAGGCTCAGCGTCGGCGCCACCCAGCCGTCGCCGAAGCGGGCGGCGCGGGCATAGCCCGCGGTGATCAGGCCACCGACGAGCACCTTGGGACGGCCCTTGCCCGGCAGCGGGGTGGGACCCGAAACGCTGGTGACCTCTCCGTCCCAGACACGGCGCATTTCGGTCAGGGTGTCGTCGAAGAGTTTGCCGTGGCCCTTTTGGGGAGCACCGCTGAAGGTGAAGTCGTCCGGCCAGGCCCCGATGCCCAGGCCCGCCGTGAGCCGGCCCTCCGAGATCAGGTCGATGGTGGCGAGCTGCTTGGCGAACAGGATCGGGTTGCCCCGCCAACCGACGTTCAGCACGCTGGTGAACAGCTGGACGCGCTCGGTCACCGCCGCGGCGATGCCGAGGGAGACCAGCGGGTCCAGGATGTCGTAGACCAGGCGGTCGATGGATCCCAGGGAGTGGAAGCCGAGGCGCTCGCCGTCCTCCGCCCACTGCTTGACCTCCCGCGCAGGACGCCCGGGAACGGCGATCGGCAGACCAATTCCAATTTTCACGAGTACTCCGTCTCGACCAGGATCTCACCACGGGAACAACGCGCCGGACAGCTCATCTCCGGCCGTTTTCATGCGCCCGCCGAGGCGCACAGCCGTGACGGTATTCAGCGAGATCGGCATCGGTCTTGTACGGATCGGACACGACCTCGTCCGGGTCGCCGGAGACGGCCGGGACGCTCGTCCCCGCAGACACGGCGGCCCAATGGTGGTTGCTGCTTCAAGCCCCGTGAACGCGCGGCACCGGTCGCGCGTCCGAGCATCAAGTGGTTCTTGTCGGCGAGGCCGGGGCGAAGAGGAGCACGATGCGATGACCAAAGATGGGAAGCCGACGAGCGGATCTGCGGATAAGCCCGGCGGGCTCCTGTCGTGGCGCGGTCGGCGGGAGGCGGAGCGGCGGGCCGGGCTGTGGCCGATCGGCCGTGCGCTCACCGTGGCGACCCTCGCGGCGGTCGGCGGCCTGGCCGCCGTCATGGTCGCGGTACTGGCGGCGCTGGGGTTCCCGCACCTGGAGCACACCCGGACGCTGCCGGTCCCCCAGCTGCTGGACGTGTTGAAGTTCGTGCTCGGGACCGTCGCCGGCGTCGGCGCGCTGTTCGCTCTGGTGATGGCCTACCGACGGCAGTGCCTCGCCGAGGACGCCCACCACAGCGCCCAGCACGACGCGACCGAACGCCGGGTCACCGAGCTGTACAACGCCGCCGCGACCCAACTCGGCTCCGACAAGGCCCCGGTCCGCCTCACCGCCCTGTACACCCTGGAACGCCTCGCCAATGCGAACCCCGACCACCGGCAGACCATCGTCAACATCATCTGCGCCTACCTGCGCATGCCCTTCACCCCGCCGGCCACCCCGAAAGCCGCCGAGGCCCAGGACGTCGAGAAGGCGCGCGAGGCGGTCCGCCGCTACCGTGCCCGCCACCACCGCACCGAGCTGGTCCCCTCCGCTCCCGCCCCCGACAACCGGGAGGAACTCCAGGTCCGCCTCACCGCCCAACGCATCCTGCAAACCCACCTCCGGCGAAACGCCATCGAGCACTGGTCCGACATTGCCCTCGACATGACCAATGCCACCCTGATCGACTTCACGCTCACCGGTGGCCGCCTCACCACCGCCGACTTCCGCAGCGCGTACCTCCACGGGGACACGGATTTCAGCGGAACGGTTTTCGCCGGGCACGCGGATTTCTCTGAGGTGACCTTCACTCAAGACGCGGCCTTCCGCTACGTGACCTTCGCCGGGCACGCCGACTTCGAGGGCGCAACCTTCACCGGGCGCGCGGAGTTCGACAGGGTGAACTTCACCGAGGACGCGGTCTTCCGCGCTGCGACCTTCGCCGGGCACACGGACGACAGGGTGGACTTCACCCGGTACGGGTCCAGACTCGCAGCGGCCCTCACTGGTGACTCCTACGAGGTGACCATCCTCCGGGACACAGGCTTCATAAGTGCGACCTTCGCCGGGCACGCCGACTTCGAGGGCGCAACCTTCACCGGGCACGCGAACTTCTACGGCGCGACCTTCACCCGGGACGCGTACTTCCACAGCGCAACCTTCACCCGGGACACGGACTTCGGCATGGTGTCTTTTACCAAGTACGCGGACTTCAACGAGGTGACTTTCATCGGGGAGGTTAAGTGTGGCGGGGCTAAGGTGCGGGACCGGAAGATGATCCTGGTGCCGCCGCCGGGATGGCGGATCGAGCCGGCCGAGGGGACCGGCGGTGTGCTGGTGCCCGACGCTCCGCCGCAGGGGAACAGCAACCCCGGTGGCGCGTCGAGTCCCGGTGGAAGCCAGGCAGGGACGTAGTCGCGGTCGCCACCGGACTCGGGCGACGGACCCGCCTCTGATGGTCATCCGCCAAGAGCCTCTGGAGAGCTGCTGGCGGCAACCAGAGGTGTCAGTGGCCTGCTGTGGCGGACCAGCGGCCGTTGGCGCGGGTGATCGTGACGGGGTGGTCGAAGCAGGCGCTGACCAGTTCGGTGGTGAGCACCCGGTCGGCCGGGCCGGACGCCAGGACCGCGCCGTCGCGCAGCAGCATCGCGTGGCTGGTGGAGGTCGGCAGCTCCTCCAGGTGGTGGGTGACCAGGACGGTCGTGAGGTCCGGGCGGTTCGCGCGCAGGACGTCGATGGCGGCGAGGAGGCGTTCGCGGGCGGCGAGGTCCAGGCCGGTGGCGGGCTCGTCGAGCAGGAGCAGCGGCGGGTCGGGCATCAGCGCGCGGGCGATGAGCGCCCGGCCCCGCTCCCCCTGCGACAGGTGCGGCCAGCGCGCGTCGGCGCGGGCGGTGAGGCCCATCAGCGCGATGAGTTCGTCCGCCCGGGACCGCTCGGCTTCGGACGGTGTCCAGCGCGGGACGAGTTCGATGGTGCCGGTCGCGCCGGTCAGGACGATCTCCCGGACGGTCCGCGCGGACTCCAGCGGATGCCTGGGGTTGACCTGCCCTATAAGCGTCCTCAACTCGTGCACGTTGACCCGGCCGAGGCGGTGGCCGAGGATCTCGGCGGTACCGCGCGTCGGATGGGCATAGGCGCCGAGAATGCCGAGCAGCGTGCTCTTCCCGGCGCCGTTCGGGCCGATCAGCGCCCAGTGCTCGCCGGTCAGGACGGTCATCGAGACGCGGTCGAGCAGCGTCCGCCCGGCGCGGACGAGGTCGATCTTGTCGGCGTTCAGCACCACGCCGTGGTGGACGGGCACGAGGGGCACGGAGACCTCCGGAATCGGGCTCGGCGGCGCCGCGCGAACGGGCGCTTCTGCCGGCGGGTGGGGCGCAGGGCCGGGTGCGTGCGGCGCGCGCGGGGCAGCGGGTGCGCGGCGTGTGCGCGGCAAC
>NZ_QURH01000989.1 GCF_003428695.1 Actinomadura logoneensis | reverse complement strand
GCGGGCGGTCGCGGCCGTCCACCGCGCCGGGTACGGGGTCCTCGCGCTGGCGCCCGACCAGTTCGCGCAGCGGCCCCGGGACGGCGGCCTCCTGCTCCACGACATCGGGCTCGCCATGGCCCTGTCGCCCGGTCCCTACGGCCGGAGCACCGAGGTCACGCACGCCGACGGACGCGGCTGGTTCCGGGACGCCCCCGAGCTCCGGCGGGAGAACCAGCGGGTGACGCGCGCGCTGGCGCGGCGGTGGCTCGACGGGCTGGGCCCCGCCGACTTCGCCGCGCCGTGGATCGCCGAGCGGGTGTGGACGGCGACGACGACGTCGTTCGAGGAGGAGCGGCGCCCGCTCGAACGGTTCGCCGACGCGCTCGCCCTCGCGCGCGGCAGCCCCCGCGCGAGGTTCCGCAGGCTGTCGCGCCTCGCCGGCCGCTTCCTGCTGGAAGCCGCGCCCTGGCTGGTCATCGCGGTCTACCTGCCGTTCGCCGTGCTGTGGTGGTGTCTCGCCGGGCTGGGCCGCGGGTTGCGGTTCCTCTGGCGCAAGGCGCGCCGCCGCCCTCCCGTCCCCCTCGACCGGGAGCCTCCGCCGGGCGGCTGGACGTCCTACGTCGGCCCGTCCGCCGATCCGCCGGTCATCCCGCTGCACGAGGGGTTCCGGTACGTGCACGAGCCGCTGTGGGAGCGGCATCCCGGCCTGCCGGACCTCGGCCCGTCCGCGCTCACCGAGGCGCTGCGGGAGCGCATCGCCTACTCCCACGGCGGGACGTTCCTCATCACGGGCTTCCGGGGCGTCGGCAAGACCACCATGATCCAGCGGGCGCTCGGCGCGCTGGCCGAGCGCCCGCCCGACGGACGCCGCGTCCTGCCGGTGGTGCTGAGCGTCGCGCGGCCGATGACGACCGCGCACCTGCTGTTCGCGATCGTCCGGCGGGTGTTCGAGGCGCTGAACGAGACCGGCGAGTTCGACCGGCTGCCCGAGGACACCCGGCACCTTCTGCTGCTGACGTACATGCGCACGTCGCTGTCGTTCAAGGAGACCCGGTCGGACGCCAGCGAACGCGGCGCGTCCGCCGAGGTCGGGCTGTCGGCGTCCGGGATGAGGGCGGTCGGCGCGTCCGGGCTGGCGCTGCCGAAGCTGGGGATGTCGTCCAAGCGCACCCGGTCCCTCGCCACGGAGGCGGCGTTCCTCGCGTACTCGGAGACCGACGTCGAGTACGACATGATGCGGATCGTCCGGATCCTGTCGGCGCCGCGCCCGGCCGGGCGGCGCGGGCTCGTCCGCCGCCGGCCGGGACGGAGCGCGTCCGGCGACCCGCCGCTCAGCCTGGTCGTGGTGCTGGACGAGGTGGACAAGCTCACCTCGTCCAAGAAGGGCATGGCCGCGCTGGAGCGCCTGCTGTCCGGCATGAAGAACGTCATCTCCATGCCCGGCGCGTACTACGTCGTCGTCGCCGGACCCGACCTGCAGGACCGGGTGCTCCTCGACGTCGGGCGCGGCAACGGCGTCTACGAGAGCATCTTCGCCTGGCGGCTCTACGTCCCGTGCAGCTGGCGCGCCGCGCGCACGCTCGTCGCCGGGCTCGTCCGGGACGGCGACGCCCCGCACCTGCGCGAACCGCTGCGCCTGCTGTCGCTCTACCTCACCTTCAAGTCCCGGGGCGTGCTGCGGAAGCTGCTGCAGGAGGCGCACTCGTTCGTGACGTGGCAGGACGACCGGCCGTTCCTGCGGTTCACCCCGGAGGACTGGGACCGCGTCCGGTTCTACGCGGGGCTGGAGGAGGTCCTCGACGCGTTCTTCGCCGCGACCGCCGACCACGTGTTCCCGTCCGAGATCGACCAGGACCGCTGGCGGCTGGGCGGCCACTACGTCACCGACTGGATCCTGCGCAGCGAGGGGATGCCGTTCACCGCCGCCGACGTCCAGAAGGCGGTGGACGACGGCGACTTCGACGCCCAGCTGCGCATCCGGCCCGCCGCCGTGGACCTGCTGCTGGAGCACCTGGCGGACGCGGGCGTGCTCACCGTCGTCCGGAAGGTCTCCGCCTCGGCCACCTTCCTCGCGGACGTCGCCGAGTCGCGCCTCACGTCCTACCGGCTCGCCGACGGCGTCCGCCGCGCGCTGCGCGGCATCGCCCGGTCCAACCCGGACGAGCGCGCCGAGCTCAACGTCACGCTGTCCCCGCAGATGCGTTCCGGCGCGACGGTCGCGCCGGAGCCGCCGGCCCCCGCGGTCACCGGCATGGCCCCCCGCGCCCGCGCCGCCGCACCGCCGGTCGGGGCGGGCCACGGGCTGCGCACCCTCGACGACCGGTACGAGCTGCGCCGCCTCATCGGCGAGGGCGGCATGAGCACGGTGTACGAGGGCTACGACACCATGCTGCAGCGGACCGTCGCGATCAAGCAGCTCCGCTCGGTGGTGGCGGACGACGTCCAGGCGCGCGAGCGGTTCCGGCGCGAGGCGGAGATCAGCCGGGCCCTGCGGCATCCGCACGTGGTCGCGGTGTACGACCTGGTCGGCGACGGCCCGTCGGTGTCCATCGTCATGGAGTTCCTGGACGGCCCGTCGCTCGCCGACGCGCTGGCGGCCCGGCGGCTCCCGCCGCGCGAGGTGGCGGCGATCGGCGCGTCCCTCGCCGACACCCTGCAGTACCTCGCCGACCAGGGCCTGGCCCGCCTGGACGTGAAGCCGGGCAACATCATCCTGGTCCCGGGCCGGGGGCCGGTGATCATCGACCTGGGGATCGCCAAGGCCGTCGACGACCTGCACGTCCTCGGCCGCCTCACCGAGACCGGCGTGATCATCGGCACGCCGCTGTACATGGCGCCCGAGCAGATCGAGGGGTTCCGCGAGATCGACATCCGCGCCGACGTCTTCGCCCTCGGCATGGTCCTGCTGGCCTGCCTGCTCGGCGAGCACCCCTACGCCAAGGAGCCGCCGCTCACCGTCCTGGCGAACATCGTCGAGCGCACGATGGACGTCTCCGTCCTGCCGGTCTCCCCCGAGCTGCGCCGCGTCCTGGCCCGGGCGCTCCGGCGCGACCCCGCCGAACGCTACCGGCGCCCCGCCGACCTGCGCCGGGCGCTGCTGGACACGCCCGAGCACCGCGCGCCGGAACCGCAGGCCGCCCGTCCGCCGGGGCCGGACAACGACCCGACGGTGATCGTTCCCCGTCCGCAGGCGGGCCACCCCGCCGAGGTTCCGGAAACGCCCCCTCCGCCGGTGGGCCGCTCCAGCGGGGTTCCGGAAGCGGTCGACCTGCCGCCGCCCGCGCCGCCGCCGGTCGAGTCGCCGTCCGCGCCACCGACCCGCCTCGAACGCGCCTACCCGGCAGCCGTCCCGGAGGGGCCGCTGAGCACGACCGAGCTGGCGTCCCGGTTGTCCCTCACCCCGCGGAAGGTCCGCCAGATGGCCAGGGAGGGCACCATCCCGTCCACGCGCGCGGGCAACGCCTACCGGTTCTCCTGGCCCGCCGTCCAGGAGGCCCTCGCGGCGTCCGACCGGCAGCCGAGCTGAGCGGTCGTCGCGTCCCCGGCGTCACCAGGTGACGGGGAGACCGCGCGGGCGGCGGACGATGCGGTCGGCGCACCAGGGGACCTCGTCGGCGGGGACGGCCAGCCGCAGGCCGGGCAGCCGCCGGGTGAGCGTCGCCAGCGCCACCTGCAGCTCCATCCTCGCCAGCGCCGCCCCCACGCAGCGGTGCAGGCCGAACCCGAAGGCGACGTGCGGGTTGGCGGCGCGTCCGACGTCCAGGACATCGGGGTCGGGGAACACCGAACCGTCGCGGTTGGCGGCCGACAGCTCGACCAGCACCTGGTCGCCCCGGCCCAGCTTCATCCCGCCGACCTCCGTGTCCTCCAGCACGAAGCGGGGGAACGAGCCCTGGGTGATCAGCGGGACGTAGCGCAGCAGCTCCTCGACCGCCGACGGGACGAGCTCCGGACGGTCGTGCAGCCTCCGGTAGTCGCCGGTGCCGAGCAGCAGGAACACGAAGTTGGGGATCTGCGAGGCGGTGGTCTCGTGACCGGCGGCGAGCAGCGTCCGGACCAGGTTGACCAGCTCGTCGCGGCTGAGCCCGTCGCCCGCGTCCCGCGCGCGGACCAGCGCGCCGACGAGGTCGTCGGTCGGGTTCCGCGCGCGCAGGTCGGCCTGCTCGGCGAGGTAGGCGTTCATCTCGGCGATCCCGGCCATGACCTCCTCGGGCGGCAGGCCGCCGGTGTCGATGAGGGTGCCGGTCCACGCGGTGAAGCGGTCCCGGTCGGCGGCGGGCACGCCCAGCAGGTCGCAGATCACCTGGACCGGCAGCGCCAGCCCGAACGCCTCGAACAGGTCGGCGGGCGGCCCCTGCTCGACCATCGCGTCGACCAGGCGGTCGGCGATCCGCTCGGTGCCCGGACGCAGCCGCTCGATCCGGCGCGGCGTGAAGGCGCGGTAGACGAACCGCCGGACGCGCGTGTGGTCGGGCGGGTCGGTGCTCACCATCGTCTGGACGGTGATGTCCACCGGGGTGACGCGGGCGATGTCGTCCTCGGCGATGCCGGCGCGCCGGGGGTCGCGGGCGAACGAGGGGCTGCTGAGGACGTACCGGGCGTCCTCGTACCGGGTGACCAGCCAGGCCGGGGCACCGTAGGGCAGCCGCACCCGGACGGGCGCCCGCGCGCCGCGCACCTCGTCGAGCTGTGCGGAGAGCTGCAGGGCATCGGAGGGGAAGGGGAACGCACGAGGTTCGGACATGGCGAATTCCAGCGGGGGTGATGTACCGCGGTGCCGACCGAAGCCGGAGGAGGAATCGCGCAATCCAGAACATTTCCCAAGGTAGTCGCGCCACCCCACCCCAACAAGGACACCTTCCCCTAACCCCCTCCGGCGCGGCCGAGCGCCGGACGCCGGTCGCGGCGGCCGGTTCCCGGGTCAGAGGCGGCCGACGGCCTGGTCGACGACCTCGACGGCGGCGTCCACCGCGCCGCGCACATCGCCGTCCGGCGGATACAGCAGGGAGCGTCCGGCGATCAGCCCGCGCACGTTCGGCGGACCGAGCGCGCGCCGCCAGCCCTCGACGGCCGCCCGCCGGTCTCCGGCGACCTCCCCGCCGAGCAGCAGGGCGGGCAGCGTCGTCGCCGCCATCACCCGGTCCATCTCGGGGACGGCCGGGACCTTCAGCCACGTCCGGGCGGAGGTCGTGCCCAGCGCGGACGCCACCGAGATCGCACGGATCATCGCGTCCGGGGTGAGGACGTTGCGCAGCCGGCCGTCCTCGCGGCGCGCGCAGAACGGCTCCACGACGGCCATCAGCCCGTGCCCCGCCAGCTCCGACACCGCCCGCGCGCACGCCTCCAGCGCCGGCGCGGTCGCGGGGTCGGACTCGTCGATCCGCAGCAGCATCTTGCCGCCGTCCAGCCGGGACCCCGCGACCGCCGCCGCGTCGTAGCCGGTGAACCGGTCGTCGGTCTCGAACGCCGATCCGGCGAGGCCCCCGCGGTTCATCGACCCGAGCACGACCATCCCGTCCAGGACGCCGAGGAGCAGCAGGTCCTCCACCACGTCGGGGGTGCCGAGCACGCCGTCCACGCCGGGCCGCGACAGCGCCGCGCAGACCCGCGCCAGGTAGTCCGACCGGTCGCCCATGGCCCGCGGGTCGCCGCCGACGCCGAGCACGCCGCGGCCCGGATGGTCCGCGGCGATGACCATCAACCGCCCGGTCTCCCCCACCGGCCGGGTGCGCCGCACCCGCCCGGCCGCCCGCTCGGCGATCGCCTCGGGCCCTCTCATCCGGACGGCGGTGAGCCCCGCGATCCGTTCCGTCCACTCGGTGGTCGCCGGCACCACGGCCTCACCTCACGTCCGCGTTGGAACGTTCTCACCCAGAGGCTTTCACCGCCGCGCCCGCTCGCCAACCCCCACCCGCCGAAAGCACGGAGATCATCGCGGCGAGGCGAGGGAGTACGCCGCCCCCTCCGGACGGGTGGACGAGGGGCGCGCCGCGCTACCGGACGGGTCTCGTCAGGAGGACGGCGCCCACATGACGACGCGCGGGCCGAGGTCGTGCAGGCCGGCGGCGGCCTCGGCGGCCCAGTGCCCGCGCAGGCCGGGCGTCCAGCGCTCCTCGGGCAGCACGGCGAAGCCGTGCCGGGCGTACCAGGGGGCGTTCCAGGCGATGTCGCGGAACGTCAGCAGGCTGACCCCGGGGGATCCGGCCGCCGCCGCGTGCTCGAGGACGGCCCGCAGCAGCCGGGTGCCGATGCCCTGCCCGGCGAGGTCGGCGTGGACGGAGATCTGGTCGAGGTGGAGCGCCCCGTCCAGCGGGGAGAGCACCGCGTACCCGGCCGGCGGGTCGCCGGCCACCAGGATCTCCGCGTCCCTGCCGACCATCTGCTCCACCACGGTCGGGCCGGGCGGGAACTCGATGCCGACCGCGCCGAACATCCGGTCGGCGGAGTTCTCGATCGGCGGCAGCAGGTCCAGGTCGGCCGGAGCGGCCGGGCGGATCTCATAGGGATCAGTGCTCACCCGCCCGATGGTAGGCCGCCTTCCCCTCCCCCGCACACCGGGACGATCCGACCCGAACCACCGCCCCCGGCCGACCGGGGCCGTGCGGCCCGCCGCCGCGCGGCTACTGGACACCGGCCTCCTTCATCTCGCGGAGTTCGCGCTTGAGCTCCTTGATCTCGTCGCGCAGCCGGGCGGCGAGCTCGAACTGCAGGTCGGTGGCGGCCTGGTGCATCTGCTCGGTCATCTGCTCGATGAGCGACTCCAGTTCCGCGCGGGGGCGCTCGCCGACCAGGTCGGCGGCGTGCCGGCCGGCCTCGCGGCGCGACGCCAGGCCCGGGACGGGGGCCTTGCCGCGGGACTGCTGCCGGCCCGCGCCGCCGATCAGGGTCTCGGTGTCGGCGTCCTCGCGGGCGAGCGAGTCGAGGATGTCGGCGATCTTCTTGCGCAGCGCCCTCGGCTCGATGCCGTGCTCGGCGTTGTACGCCTCCTGCTTGGCGCGGCGCCGGTTGGTCTCCTCGATGGCCCGCTCCATGGACGGGGTGACCCGGTCGGCGTACATGTGCACCTGGCCGGACACGTTGCGCGCCGCGCGGCCGATGGTCTGGATCAGGGACGTCTCGGAGCGCAGGAAGCCCTCCTTGTCGGCGTCCAGGATCGCCACCAGCGACACCTCGGGCAGGTCGAGTCCCTCGCGCAGCAGGTTGATGCCGACCAGGACGTCGAACTCGCCCGCGCGCAGCTCGCGCAGCAGCTCGATGCGGCGCAGCGTGTCGACCTCGCTGTGCAGGTACCGCACCTGGACGCCGAGCTCGAGCAGGTAGTCGGTGAGGTCCTCGGCCATCTTCTTGGTGAGGGTGGTGACCAGGACGCGCTCGTCCTTCTCGGTGCGCAGCCGGATCTCGTGCACCAGGTCGTCGATCTGGCCCTTGGTGGGCTTCACGATCACCTCGGGGTCGACCAGCCCGGTCGGCCGGATGACCTGCTCGACGACGTCGCCCTTGGCACGGCCCAGCTCGTACGGGCCGGGCGTCGCCGACAGGTAGACGGTCTGGCCGATGCGCTCGAGGAACTCCTCCCACTTCAGCGGCCGGTTGTCCATCGCCGACGGCAGCCGGAAGCCGTGCTCGACCAGCATCCGCTTGCGGGACGCGTCGCCCTCGTACATCGCGCCGATCTGCGGGACGGTCTGGTGCGACTCGTCGATGACCAGGAGGAAGTCCTCCGGGAAGAAGTCGAGCAGGGTGTTGGGGGCCGTGCCGGCCTCGCGTCCGTCGATGTGCCGGGAGTAGTTCTCGATGCCCGAGCAGGTGCCGACCTGCCGCATCATCTCGATGTCGTAGGTGGTGCGCATCCGCAGCCGCTGCGCCTCCAGCAGCTTGCCGTGCCGCTCCATCTCGGCGAGGGTGGTCTCCAGCTCGGCCTCGATGTCGCGGATCGCGCGCTCCATGCGCTCGGGACCGGCGACGTAGTGGGACGCGGGGAAGACGTAGACCTCGTCGTCCTCGGTGAGGACCTCGCCGGTCAGCGGATGCAGCGTCGCGAGCTTCTCGATCTCGTCGCCGAACATCTCGATCCGGACGGCGAGCTCCTCGTACTGCGGGATGATCTCGACGGTGTCGCCGCGGACCCGGAAGGTGCCGCGGGTGAACGACAGGTCGTTGCGGCTGTACTGCATCTCGACCAGGCGGCGCAGCAGCTCGTCGCGCTCGATCTCCTGGCCGACGCGGAGCCGGACCATGCGGTCGACGTACTCCTGCGGGGTGCCCAGGCCGTAGATGCAGGAGACCGACGCGACCACGACGGTGTCGCGGCGGGTCAGCAGCGAGTTGGTGGCCGAGTGGCGCAGCCGGTCCACCTCGTCGTTGATCGAGGAGTCCTTCTCGATGTAGGTGTCGGTCTGCGGGATGTACGCCTCGGGCTGGTAGTAGTCGTAGTACGAGACGAAGTACTCGACCGCGTTGTGCGGCATCATCTCGCGCAGCTCGTTGGCGAACTGGGCGGCGAGCGTCTTGTTCGGCTGCATGACCAGCACGGGCCGCTGGAGCTTCTCCACCAGCCAGGCGACCGTGGCGGTCTTGCCGGTGCCGGTCGCGCCGAGCAGCACGGTGTCCTTGTCGCCGCGCGCGACGCGCTTCTCGAGTTCGGCGATGGCCTGCGGCTGGTCGCCGGAGGGCGTCATGTCGCTGACGACCTCGAACGGCGCCACTCTGCGCTGCAGGTCGGTGACCGGTCGCATCTGGCCTCTCCCTGATCTCCTGGTGCCGGGCGGCTGTCCGGCCCGGTCGATCCACTCTACGCAGGAGGTAGGACAATCCCGGTCGCCGCCTTATTTCCGCAGGTCAGGAAGCGGGCACCGGCAGCCGGGCCCGGACGGCGAAACCCCCGTTCCCGCAGGGGCCCGCCTCGAAGTGGCCGCCGAGCGCCACGACCCGCTCACGCAGGCCCACCAGGCCGTTCCCGCCGCTGGGCAGGCCGTGCCCGGCGGCGCCCTCCGGGGCGGCCCGGTTGACCACCGAGACCTCCACCGCGTCCGGCGGGAGCCGCAGATCGACCCGAGTGGACGCGCCGCCGGCGTGCTTGTGCACGTTCGTCAGGGCCTCCTGGACGATCCGGTACACCGTCCGGGAGATCGCCGTCGGGACGGGCCGCTCCTCCCCGTACACCACCAGGTCCACCATCAGCCCGGCCGCGCCGGACTGGCCGACCAGGGACCGGACGTCGTCCAGGGTCGGGGCGGCGGAGGCCAGCTCGTCCTCGCCCTGCCGCAGCACGCCGATCACCTGCCGCAGCTCCTCCAGCGCCTGCCGTCCCATGTCGCCGATCACGACGGCGGTCTGCGCGGCGCGGTCCGGGTCGCGGGCGGCGACGGCCCGCAGCGCGCCCGCGTGGACGACCATGACGCTGACCCGGTTGGCGACCACGTCGTGCATCTCGCGGGCGATGCGGGTGCGCTCCTCCGCGCGGGCCCGCTCGGCGAGCAGGTGCTGCTCGCGCTCCAGCCGGGCCGTCCGCTCCTGCAGGGACGCCAGCAGCTGCTTGCGCGCCCCCATGTACATGCCGAGGATCACCGGGAACGAGGTGAACAGCAGGCCGAACGTGGCGTTCGCGGCGAACGAGCCGTGGTCGCCGTTCGGCGACGGGACGATCAGGAACGCCACGTAGCTGGTCGCGGCGATCGCGACGGCCGTCCAGCGGGACGCGGCGTAGGCGCCCAGCGAGTACAGGACGATCACCCCGGTGACCGGTCCGCCGCCCGCCGCCGTCCCGACGACGAGGGCGGCCAGGGCGAGGTGGACGGGGTAGCGGCGCCGCACGAGCAGCCCGACCCCGAGGAGCGCGGAGACCAGCGCGACGTCGTAGCCGGGGAGCCAGTAGTCCCGCGTGGTCCCGGCCCACATGACGGCGCCGTCCAGGAGGGACGCCCCGGTCGCCAGGCAGACGTCCAGCACGCGGGAGCGGCGCGTCGGCCACGACTGCGTCCACCACCCCCGCACGTCCATGCGCCGAGCCTATAGCGACGAACCGGGAAGATCCGATGGTCCGGGCGATCTCCCCCGGAGAATCACATACCGCCCAGTATCTCCATCAGAACGACCGTGGCGTCGTCGGACGGCTTGCTCCGCGGCCAGCGGACGCCTTCCGGATCGGTGGCCTCGACCTTGCGCGTGCGCGCGATGAGCGCCTCCGGGCCCTCCTCCCGGACGATCCGCGCCAGCCCCGCCCAGTCGGTGTGGTGGAACATGTCGGCCAGGCGGCTCGCGCCGTCGGTCAGCAGCATGACGCCGCGCAGCTCCGCCAGCGGGACCGTCCCGGTGATCGCCTGCTCGGCGACCGACGGGTCCCCGGCGGCGAAGCCCCGGCCGCCGATGACCGTCTCGACGCCGCGCGGCCCGTCCAGCAGCAGGGTCGAATCGGCCAGCACCAGGTAGTCGAGCACGTCCCCGCGCACCCGCACGGCCATGACGGTCGCGGAGGGCGTGTACGGGTGCGCCAGGTCGCAGGTCGCCCGGTGGGCCGCCGCGACGTCGGCGATCGCGCCCGCGAGCCGGGCCACCAGCGGGCGGTTCCCGGGCCGGTGCGCGCCCTCGGG
>NZ_QURH01000986.1 GCF_003428695.1 Actinomadura logoneensis | reverse complement strand
GCAGATGTCGGCGCAGGGGCCGGTGGCGGCGCCGGCGGCCTTGCCGCTCGTGCCGCCGCCGTTCCTGGCGCGGTCGCGGTGCCGCTCGACCAGCAGGCGGCGGGGCCCGGGGCCCTCGTCGCCGAGCCGGTCGTAGGGGTTGGCGAGCGCGCAGGTGCGGAAGGACAGGCAGCCGCAGCCGATGCAGTCGGTGAGGTCGTCGCGCAGCTTCTCCAGCTGCGCGATGCGGTCGTCCAGCTCCGCGCGCCACGTCTCGGACAGGCGCGCCCAGTCCTCGACGGTGGGGGTGCGCTCCTCCGGGAGGGTGGCCAAGGCCTCGCGGATGCGGTCCAGCGGGATGCCGACCCGCTGCGCGACCTTGATGAACGCGACCCGGCGCAGGGTGTCGCGGGTGAAGCGGCGCTGGTTGCCCGCCGTCCGGCGGCTGCTGATCAGCCCCTTGGACTCGTAGAAGTGCAGGGCCGACACCGCCACCCCGCTGCGCTCGGCGAGCTGCCCGACGGTCAGTTCGTGGACGCGGAACTCCAACCTCGACATACCAGCGAGGTTACTGCGGCGGCAGGATCACCTGGCGGCCAGCGGCGGCCGGGTCACTTGGCGGCCAGCGGCGGCAGTGGTCGTAGCCCCGGTCTGCCGGCAGCCTCTGGGGCCTGGACCTGGGGCGCCCGACCCCATAGTCCTTGAACCCGGTGCGGGCGCCGGGTGGTGCCCGCACCGGGGGGCGGTCAGAGGTGGGACGGGCCGGGGTCGCTGGTGGTGGGGCGGCCGTTTTCGAGGTGGCCGGCGTAGCGGCGGAGGAAGGCGCCGGACTTGAGGCTGACGTCGTACCAGCCCTGGGCGTCGGAGACCTTCCAATGGAACACGTGGGTGGCGTGCGCCCGCAGCGTGTGCCTCTGGGTTCCGCGGGCGCGGTCGTAGGCGTTGGCGGCGGTCACCTCGACCGGAGTGCGGCCGGTGTTGCGGAGCCTGACCATGACGCGGCCGTTCCTGTCGTGGGAGAACTCGGCGGTCAGGTGGGTGGCGGCCTCTCCGGCGAACTCGCAGAGTGAACCGTTCGGGCCGTAGTAGGCCAGGTGGTAGGCCCTGCCGATCGTCCAGTGGTCGGAGATGGCGTCGCGCGCGGACACCGCGTAGCGGCGGGGGGCCGAGGTCGGGGTGAGGCGGTCGTAGACGTAGAAGGCGGCGCCCGCCTTGCCGCGGTTGTCGAACTCCAGCGTGAACCGGCCGTCCTTGCCCGCCACCTCGTTGACCAGCAGGTCGTAGGGCAGCGGACGCGCCGGGCGGACGCCTCGCTCCTGCGCGGGCATGGTCTGCGGGGTGGACACCTGGTACGGCTTGCCCCTGGACGCGCGCGGCGGCGGGACGGGGAAGGTCACCGGACGCGGGTCGACTCCCTTGGAGAAGTCGAACGCCGAGGTGAGGTCGCCGCAGACGGCGCGCCGCCACGGGCTGATGTTGGGCTCCTGGATGCCGAACCGCCTCTCCAGGAAGCGCAGCACGGAGGTGTGGTCGAAGGTCTCCGAGCACACCCAGCCGCCGCGCGACCAGGGCGAGACGACCAGCATGGGCACGCGCGGGCCGAGGCCGATCGGCTGCCTGCCGCCCGGGTCGGCGCCGGGGACGAGCGGGCTCATCTCCCCCGGGTACTTGTCGAGGTCGATGAACTCGTCGTCCAGGTGCGCCGTCAGCGACCGGGACAGGACGCCGCCGGAGTCCGGCGCGCTCGCGGACGGGGGCATCGGCGGGACGACATGGTCGAACAGGCCGTCGTTCTCGTCGTAGTTGATGAGGAAGACCGTCCGGCCCCACACCTCGGGGTTGGAGGTGAGCGCCTCCAGGACCTTGTTGATGTAGTACGCGCCGTTCGTCGACGTCGAGGACGGGTGCTCGGAGTACATCGACGGCGGGACGATCCACGTCACCTGCGGAAGCCGGCCGTTCCTGACGTCCTCGACGAACTCGATGAGCGTGTGCGTCGACGCGCCCTTGTCCGGCAGCGGGCCGGACGCGCCCTCCTGGCGCTGGTAGTTGCGGAAGAACTCCAGCGAGTTGTCGGTGTAGTTGTCCGTGGCGTCGCCGGGGATGCCGGTGCCGCCCTGGTACAGCTTCCAGCTGACCCCGGCCTTCTCCAGGCGCTCGGGGTAGGTCGTCCAGGTGTAGCCGTTGGTGCCGTTGCGCTCCCAGAGGCCCGGGCCGTTCGGCTTGGCGCCGAGGCGGTTCTGCGCGTCGATCGTGCCCGTCCACAGGTAGATGCGGTTGGGGGCGGTGTCGGCGTGGACCGAGCAGAAGTAGGCGTCGCAGATGGTGAACGCCTCGGCGAGGGCCCAGTGGTACTGGATGTCCTGTCGCCGGACGTATCCCATCGTCAGGACGTCCTGCTTCTGGTTGACCCACTCGTCGTAGCGGCCCCCGTTCCAGGCGAGGTGCCCGCTGCTCCAGCCGTGGTTGGTGCCGGGGATGGCCTCGGTGTGCTCCTGCGGGTCCACGTACCAGGGCAGTACCTCGACGGCGCTGTCGGCCAGGCCGCGCGAGTGGTAGCTCCCCGAGTGGACCTTCGCCGCGGGCTGGCGCCAGACCGGGTTCCCGTTCGGCAGCAGGTGGGGCCGCGGGTCGCTGAAGCCGCGCACGCCGCGCATCGTGCCGAAGTAGTGGTCGAAGCTGCGGTTCTCCTGCATGAGGATGACCACGTGCTCGACGTCCTTGATGGTGCCGGTGCGTCCGAGCGCGGGCATCGCCAACGCCTTGGTCACCGCGGGCGGGAACGCCGTGAGCCCCGCCGCGGCCGTGCCCGCGCCCATCAGCTGCATGAACCGCCGCCTGTCCAGCGTGCTCACCGAACCTCCATCTACTCGTCCCGGCACAAACCGGGACGATCATGACAGCGATCCGGACGTCCTCCCAGGTCAGCGCATCGACAACGGCGTGAACGAACAGGGACGCCCAGATGACGCCGCGGAGCCGGCGGGTTCCGCGACCCGCGGGACCGCGGACCGTCACCGCGGTGTGGGCGTCGCCGAGCCGGACGACGACGTAGGTTGGCTTCGCATGACCCACTCCGAGACGACGCCCCGGACCTCCTGCGCAAGGAGTGCCGCTGGTTGCCGGTCCTGGCTCCGCGCCCGCGGTCTGGCCGCCTTGAAGAGCCTGTTCCCTCATGCTCATGGGCCAGAACGGCGACCGGGGTCTTCCTGGCGGCAAGCCGACATGGGGACCCGCGGGCCGGGCAGCGCTCGATCGCGTTCTGAGAGACGGCTTGGTGTAGCCACGGAGTGGCACGGGCGGCCGGGCCTCGGCCTGGCCGCCCGTGCCGTCTCGGGCTCCGGAGTCGCCCCCTGGTGTGCGGCTGCCGCGGCGGTCGGCTACGGCTTGCCGGGGAGCTGGCCGGCCTCGTTCACGACGCCGCGCTCGAGGACCGCGGTGTTGGCAGTGATCATGCCCTTCTTGGCCTCCCCCGGACCGCGTAGCGGTACACCGCTCGTGCATGCTCATCGAAGAGGTCCCCGAACGTCGCGGGGTCGCCTGCTCGTATTCGGGCTCGCGCTGGCAATTCCACACACTGTCCTGTCCGGTGGCGCCAGGGAGTTCCGTCATGTACCGGGAAGCACGCAGGACTCGGCCATCAGCCGCCGGCCCAGGCTTCAGACGAGGTTCGGTTTCGCTGCGATCCAGGCGCGCAGCTGTTCGGCCAGGGCAGGATCGCGGAGGTCGGGCAGATGGTGGGCGGCCGCGCAGACGAGGTTCTTGGCCCGACGTGACGCGCGCATCGCCGGGAGGCCGTCACGGCTCGGGACGCGGTGGACCTGGTCGAGGGTGATCGGGAGAGCGCTGAGGCAGTCGCGCACGATCTGGTCGCCGGTCGGCAGGACGTCCACCAGCTCGGCGGTGTAGCCGTGGAAGCCGAACGATGACGTGAAGGCCGCGACCCGGATGGCCGTCTCACCGGCCTCGAAAGCCCCCTGCTGGTCCACGGACGGGTCCGTGGGCATGCATGCGACGGCTTCGGCGGGCAAAGGGGCGATGATGCGCTCGACGTCGCCGTCGCAGGCGAGGATGTGAACCGCGGTGTCGGGCCGGCGCCCAGGAGGGAGCCTCGCACGATGACGTCGATGGCGAGATCCAGCGTGCTCACCCCTGTGCCCCCCTTCTCCGTGATGTCCGAGCCCGAGACCCTATGACGGATTACCGGTTCATGGCGGATGATCAGAAACACGGCGAGTCTTGGTCGGAGGTCCGTCTCAGGTGAAGCGGTTACGAGGAACGAGCGTGCGGACGAGGAACGCGCTGGCCGCGACCGCCCTCGCGGCGGCGGCCTCGCTCACCCTCGCCGGTGACATCACCCGCAGTGGCCCGATCGCGCAGAGCGCCGACCTCGAAGCGGGCTGCGTCCTCGCGCCGCACGGCGGCGGAATCTCCTCGGCGCCCTCTCCGAGGGCGCCGCGCGGAAGAGGTCGGCCCGTCACAGGGGCCGTCGACCGGGGCGGTGACTTCAACGGCGACGGCCTCCGTGACACCGCGGTCGCCGTTCCATTCCGCACGACGGACGCGCCTGGCAGAACACTCCCGGGCAGGTGGTCGGGCGCCTACGTCGCCGTCGTCTACAGCGGCCCGGGCGGTCCGGACCCGGCCAGGCGCCAGGTCATCACCCATGACTGCCTGGACGTGCCGACCCGCGGCAGGCCCGACCATGTCTTCGGCACGACGCTGGGTTCGGCCGACTTCGACCGTGACGGCTTCGACGACCTGGTCGTGGGCGGGCAGGACGGCGGCTACAACGGGCTCGGACCCGCCTCCGTGACGGTCATCTACGGGAGCGCGGACGGCCTCACCGGCCGCTCGGTGGAGATGGTCGTGGAGCGGACACAGAGCTTCTTCGGCACGGTGGCGATCGGGGACTTCGGCGGCGACGGCGCGCTCGACATCGCCGCGACCCCGGGATCGTTCGGCGATCTGTACCTGTTCCGCGACGTGGTGGACCGTCCCGTCACCGCCGAGCGGAGCGCGCTGATCCGCCGGCCGCCGCACGGGCGCGGGGCCGAGGACTCGTACGAATCCCTCCAGGTCGCCGACTTCAACGCCGACGGCCGCTCCGACCTCGCGGTGATGGTCGACTGGTCGAGCGAGGGCGAGAGACGCCGTCAGTGGGGCGAGTTGCGGCTCGGGGGCGCGGAGGGCCTGAGCGAACGGGCCACCGTGTTCGGCCGGGACCGGATCGGGCTCCAGTCGATGGCCGGTGACGTCACCGGCGACGGCCGGCCCGATCTGGTGACGCGGGAGGGGAGCCGGTCGATGTCGGTGGTGCCGGGAACCCGCACCGGCCTCGGCGACCCGCAGAGGTTCACCATTCCCCTGCCTCCCGGTCCCGTGAATCAGGTCCCGAGCCCCGACCTGCCGTCGTCCCTCGGATTCGCCGTCGGCGACGTGACCGGCGACCGCACCGCGGACGTCGTCGTCTCCGAAGGCGGCAGGGTCGCGGTCCTGCCGGGCGGCCCCGCCGGCGTCCGGTCCGCCCAAGCCGACATCGTCGAGCCGGACGGCCGGCCGCAGCCCTCCGGCGGGGACGCGCGCTGGCTCGGCGGAGGGCTGTCCGTCGGCGACCTGACCGGCGACGGAGAACCCGAGCTCACCGTCGGGGCCCCCGAATGGTCGTCCCGGGCGGGCGGGCGCCTCTACATCCTGCCCGGCGGGCGCACCTCGGGCAGCACCACCCTCAGCGGCGTCCAGCTAGGCCTGACCCAGCGACCGAGCGGCGGCTTCGGCCAGGTCCTCCTCCCCTGAGGGCGCCGCAAGCGTGTGCCTCAACCGTTCCAGTGGCTGCGTCAGCTCACGAATGCGCGGTGAAGGTGACAGGGGTGGTCTCGGAAGGTTCGGCGGGCGGTCCAGGCCGGTCATCGCCCGCCGCCTCACAGCCCACGGCTCAGGCCTGGGGATCCACCGGCGGCCAGCGGCGGCAGGGTCACCTGGCGGCCAGCGCCGCCAGGTGCGCCTCGATGCGGTCCAGGCGCTCCGCCAGGGCGGCCATGTCGTTCTTGTCGGACGACTGCTCGCTCTCCCGCAGCCGGACGATGAGGGAACCCTGCGGTTCCAGCGTCACCACCCGGGTGTCGTGGACGCCGTCGCCGCCCTGCTCCAGGATGCCCTGCACGACGTCCGGCTTGCCGAGGCCGAGGCGGAACAGGGTGCGCTCGCGCCACTGCCCGTTCCACACCAGGATGCTCGACCTGCCGTGCACGATCCGGTGCAGCCACGGCACCAGCAGGACGACGCGCACGAACACCGCGTTCGCGGCGACCAGCAGGACCGCGCCCAGCGCGCCGCCCAGCAGCGAGTCGTCGGGGCCGATGATCGCGTTCTGCACGACGTTCGACAGCAGCAGCATCACCACGAAGTCGAAGCCGTTGAGCTGGGCCAGCTCCCGTTTCCCGGCGAGCCGCAGCAGCACCACGATGAGCAGGTAGACCGCGAAGGTGCGGACGGCCTTGTCGGCGACGGGGATCTCGATGTGCGTCAGGTCGTGCCACATACCGCCCGACCCTAGTCACGCGGACGGGGCCGCGCCCTTCTGGACGCGGCCCCGTCCGGTCACGGGATCACCCGGTCCGGGCGCTCAACGCGGTCGCCCGGTCACCGGCTCGCCTGGACGCGGGTCATTCCGCCAGGCGGTTCACCAGGGCGTCGTACTCGTCCCACAGCTCCTTGGGCAGGTGGTCGCCGAAGGTCTCGAAGTGCTCGGGGACCAGGGCGGCCTCCTGCTTCCAGACCTCGCGGTCCACGGTGAGCAGGGTGGTCAGGTCGTCGTCGGACAGGTCCAGGCCGTCCAGGTCGAGCGCCTCGCGGGTCGGCAGGTGCCCGATCGGCGACTTGGTGGCGTCGGCCTTGCCGTTGAGCCGGTCCACGATCCACTTGAGGACGCGGCTGTTCTCGCCGAAGCCGGGCCAGATGAACTTGCCGTCGGCGTCCTTGCGGAACCAGTTGACGTAGTAGATGCGCGGCAGCTTCTCGGCGTCGGTCGAGCGGCCGATCTTCAGCCAGTGGCCGAAGTAGTCGCCCATGTTGTAGCCGCAGAACGGCAGCATCGCGAACGGGTCGCGGCGCAGCTCGCCGACGGTGCCCTCGGCGGCGGCGGTCTTCTCCGACGCGATGTTCGCACCGAGGAACACGCCCTGCTGCCAGTCGAAGGACTCGGTCACCAGCGGCACGGCGGTGGCGCGACGGCCGCCGAACAGGATCGCCGAGATCGGCACGCCGTTCGGGTCCTCCCACTCCGGCGCGATGATCGGGCACTGCCCGGCCGGGGTGGTGAAGCGGGCGTTGGGATGCGCGGCCGGGACGCCGCACTCGGGCGTCCAGTCGTTGCCCTTCCAGTCGGTGAGGTGCGCGGGCGGCTCCTCGGTGAGGCCCTCCCACCACACGTCGCCGTCGTCGGTGAGCGCCACGTTGGTGAAGATGGAGTTGCCGTAGAAGGTCTTCACCGCGTTGGCGTTGGTGCCCTCGCCGGTGCCCGGCGCGACGCCGAAGAACCCGGCCTCGGGGTTGATCGCGTAGAGCCGGCCGTCCTCGCCGAACCGCATCCAGGCGATGTCGTCGCCGATGGTCTCGACCTTCCAGCCCGGGATGGTCGGCTCCAGCATGGCGAGGTTGGTCTTGCCGCAGGCGGACGGGAACGCCGCCGCGACGTAGCGGGTCTCGCCCTCCGGCGGGGTGAGCTTCAGGATGAGCATGTGCTCGGCGAGCCAGCCCTCGTCGCGGGCCATCGTCGAGGCGATGCGCAGCGCGTAGCACTTCTTGCCCAGCAGGGCGTTGCCGCCGTAGCCCGAGCCGTAGGACCAGATCTCCCGCGTCTCGGGGAAGTGCGAGATGTACTTGGTGGAGTTGCAGGGCCACGGCACGTCCTGCTGGCCCGGCTCGAGCGGCGCGCCCACGCTGTGGACGGCCTTGACGAACCCGCCGCGCTCCTCGATGAGGCGCAGCGCGTCCGCGCCCATGCGCGTCATGATCTTCATGGAGACCGCGACGTACGGCGAGTCGGTGATCTCGACGCCGAGCTGGGAGATGTTGCCGCCCAGCGGGCCCATGCAGAACGGCACCACATACATGGTGCGGCCCTTCATCGCGCCCTTGAACAGGTCGGCGAAGGTCGCGCGCATCTCGGCCGGCGCGATCCAGTTGTTCGTCGGACCGGCGTCCTCCTCCTTTTCGGAGCAGATGTACGTCCGGTCCTCGACGCGGGCGACGTCGGACGGGTCGGAGGCGGCGTAGAAGCTGTTGGGCCGTTTCTCGGGATTGAGCCGCTTGAACGTGCCCTGCTCCACGAGGAGGGAGGTCAGGCGTTCCCATTCCGCGTCCGAACCATCGCACCATTCCACTCGCTCGGGCTGGGTCAGCTCGGCGATCCCACGGACCCAGTCGACGAGCTCAGTGTGACTGGTCGGGGCCTGGTCGAGGCCGGGGATCTCCTGGTTGGACACGGGCAACTCCTTCAGCTGTTCGCAGGATGTTTGCATCATGAGCAAATCTCGCGGCTTTTTCCATTTGGTCTGGACCAATCCGCCGGAGTTGCGGGGCGGGCCGAGCCCATTTGTGATTGAAGTCACCGGGAATCGACCGCGCCTCACCCCTCGCACGACCGCTCATGCCCCCGCTCACGCCGGGTATACCCGCACTTCCGTGGCCTTAACGGACACCCACGTGCAGACGCCCTCGGCCAGGGACAGATCGGCCACCGCGGCGGCCGTCACATCGGCCGAAACCTCTGGTCCGCCGCCGGGCGCGGCCTCCCCGCCGCCGACGTCCAGCCGGATCCGGAAGCGGTCGCCGCGGCTCTCCACCGCGGTGACACGGGCCTTCCAGAGGTTCCGGGGGCTTCCGTCGGGCCGGGACCGGTACAGCGCGACGGCGGACGGCTCGAAAGCGAGAAAAACATCACCCTCGGGTGAGGTCACGGCGTCGATCTTCAGGCCGCCGTCCGCGAGGGCGACGGTTCCTCCGTCCGCGCGCCCCCGGAACAGGTTCAGGCCGACCAGCCGCGCCACGTAGGGCGTGCGCGGGTGCCGGGCCACGTCGGCGGGGGCGCCCTGCTGGACGAGCCGCCCCTCCTCCACGACGACCAGCCGGTCGGCGAGGGTCAGCGCGTCCAGGGGGTCGTGGGTGACCATGACCGACGCGCCCGCGAACCCGGCCAGGTGGCGGCGCAGGGCCGCCCGCACCTCCAGCCGCGTGTGGGCGTCCAGCGCCGACAGCGGCTCGTCCAGCAGCAGGAGGCCGGGGCGGACGGCCAGCGCCCGGGCCAGCGCGACCCGCTGCGCCTGCCCTCCCGACAGGGCGCGCGGACGGGCCGACGCCTGGTCCGCCAGCCCGACGTGCTCCAGCCACTCGGCCGCGCGGCGGCGCGCCTCGCGCCTGCCCGCCCCCTGCGCGCGCGGCCCGAACGCCACGTTCTCCAGGGCCGACAGGTGCGGGAACAGCAGGTACTCCTGGAAGACCATGCCCACGCCGCGCCGTTCGGGCGGCAGGCCGGTCAGGTCCCGTCCGTCGACCCGGACGTGGCCGTCGGCGAGCGGGACGAGCCCGGCGAGGGCGCGCAGGGCGGTGCTCTTGCCCGCGCCGTTCGGGCCGAGCAGCGCCACCACCTCGCCCGGCGCCGCCCGCAGGTCCAGGTCGAGGTCGAACCCGGGACGCCGCACGACGAGCCGGGCGTCCAGCCCCGCGGCACTCCCCGCGGCGCTCACGCGGCGCCCGTCCAGCGGTCGCGGAGGGCCACCAGGACGGCCACCGACACCGCCAGCAGCACCAGGCTGAGCACGATCGCGGCCTGCGGGTCGGTCTCCAGCGCGAGGTAGACCGCCAGCGGCATGGTCTGGGTGTGGCCGGGGAAGTTGCCCGCGAAGGTGATCGTCGCGCCGAACTCGCCGAGCGCGCGGGACCAGCACAGCACCGCGCCCGCCAGCACGCCGGGCGCGGCCATCGGCAGCGTGACGCGCCGGAAGACCGTCCAGCGGCCCGCGCCGAGCGTCGCGGCGGCCTCCTCGAACCGGGCGTCGGCGGCGCGCAGCGCGCCCTCCACGCTGATCACCAGGAACGGCATCGCCACGAACGTCTCGGCGAGCACCACCCCCGGCAGCGTGAACGGCAGCGTGATTCCGAACGCGCCGTCGAGCCACTCCCCCACCAGCCCGCGCCGGCCGAGCACCAGCAGCAGCGCGACGCCTCCCACGACCGGCGGCAGCACCAGCGGGACGGTCACCAGCGCCCGCACGAGCCGGACGCCGGGGAAGGGGACCCGCGCCAGCAGCCAGGCCAGCGGCACCCCGAACAGCAGGCACAGGACCGTCGCGGCCGTGGCGCTGACCAGGGACAACCGCAGCGCCTCCAGCATCTGCGGCTGCGCGAGCCGGGTCCCGAGCGTGCTCCAGGGCGCGCGGACCAGCAGGCCGGCGAGCGGCAGCACCAGGAACGCCAGCCCGGCCAGCGCGGGCAGCAGCAGCACGACCGGCGGCCGTCCCGCCGCCCGCGCACCGCGCACCCGCCCGCCGCGCA
>NZ_QURH01000987.1 GCF_003428695.1 Actinomadura logoneensis | reverse complement strand
GGGCGCCGGGCGGCGATCGCCCTCGTCGTGGCGGTGGCCGCGGTCGCCGCGCTGCTCGTCGGCTGGCCCCAGCGGTCCGGGCGGCCCGCCTCCGAAGGCCCGGAGGCGGGGTTCGCGCGGGACATGAGCGTCCACCACGCGCAGGCCGTCGAGATGTCGTTCCTCGTCCGCGACCGCACCGGCGACAAGGCCGTGCGGCTGCTGGCGTACGACATCATCAACACCCAGCAGGCCCAGATCGGCATGATGACGGCCTGGCTGGACGGCTGGGGCCTGCCCAAGGCCGACCCGGCCGGGCCGATGCGCTGGATGGGCCACGGCGCCCACGGCCAGGCCGGTGGGACCGGCGGGGCCGCGGGCGGGAGCGGCGCCGGGACGATGCCCGGCATGGCCACGGCCGCCCAGCTCGCCGAGCTGGGGAAGGCCTCCGGGCGGCAGGCCGAGACGCTGTTCCTGCGGCTGATGATCGCCCACCACCGGGGCGGCGTCGCGATGGCCGGGGCCGTCCTGGGCCGGAGCGGGAACGCGCAGGTCACGCGGCTGGCCCGGACCATGGTCGAGGGGCAGGGCGCGGAGATCACACTCATGGAGCGGATGCTCGCCGAGCGCGGCGCGCCCGCAGCGTGATCTCCCGCACGCCTCCGGACGCGTCCGGAGGCGTGCGCCCCTCCGACCGGCGGCGCGGCCCGCCGATCGGAGCCGGTTGGGCCGGATCGGGGCCGGTCCGCGCGGATCGGCCCCGGTTTCCGCTTGACACCGCCCGCCGATCGCGGGTGACTGGGCGGCATGACGGGCAGCGCGGAGACCGGCGGGGCGGGCGGCGGAGACGGCCGGGACGGCGGCCCCGTCCCGCGGAGGCCCGCGCCCGCCCGCCGTCCGGCCGGTCTCCGGGACCGGGAGGTCCTGCTCGGCGGCTACGACAGGGCCCTGGACCTGTTCGAGGCGGTGGTCGGCGCGGTCCCGCCGGACGACTGGGACGCGCCGTCGCCCTGCGCCGGATGGACGGCCTGCCAGGTCGCCGGACACGTGATCGGCGGCCAGTACGTGATCAGGGCGCTGGCCACCGGCGCGCCGCAGCCCGACGTGAACACCGACCCGGGCCGGTTCTGCGCGGGCGACGTGATGCTCGCCTGGCGCGCGGCCCGCAAGGAGTGCGCGGCGGCGCTGTCGGACGAGGCGCTGGCCCGGCCCATCCCGCTCGGCGGGCTCGGCGAGGTGCCGCTCGGCGACTTCCTGTCCGGCCACGTCCTGGAGCCCCTCGTCCACGCCTGGGACCTCGCGGTCGCGGCCGGACGGCCTCCCCGGCTGGACCCGGACCTGGTGCACCACGCCTTCGCCACCGCGCGGGTGATCGCCGGGCCGATGCGCGCCGCCGGACACCTCGGGCCGCCGCTCACCGCGCCGCCGGGCGCCGACGAGCAGACCCGGCTGCTGTGCTTCCTCGGCCGCGACCCGGACAGCGGACGGTCCGGGACCTGACGCCCGTCCGCACGCCGCCTCACCGTCACCGCACCCGCCGGTCAGCGCCCGTCCCGTCCAGAGCCCATCCCGTCCAGAGCCCATCCCGTCCGGAGCCCATCCCGTCCGGGACCGCCCGGCCCGGGCGCCTGCCCCGGTCACCGCGCCGCGTCGTGCCGGCCTTCGTCGCGACGCGCGTGAGCCCGGTGGCCCCTGCGGGCCACCGGGCTCGTCACGCGATGCCCGGCCGGACGGACCGGCCGGCGTCTCGCCGGGTCAGGAGAACTCGGCGAGGGTGCGCTCGGCCTCCGAGAGCCAGGCGCGGCGGGCGTCCAGGGCCTCCTCGGCCTCCCGGACGTCCTTGTCGCGGCCCGACGCGCGGGCCTTCTCCAGCCGCTTCTCCAGCTGCTCGATCGAGGCGCGCAGCTGGTTCACGGTCGCCTCGGCGCGGGCGCGCGCCTCGGGGTTGGTCCGCCGCCACTCCGACTCCTCGGCGGTGCGGACCGTCTCCTCGACCTTGCGGAGCCGGCCCTCGAGCCGGTCCCGCATGTCGCGCGGGACCATCCCGGCGGCCTCCCAGCGCTCCTGGATGCCGCGCAGCGCCTGCCGGGCCGCGCGGACGTCGGTGACCGGGAGCAGCTTCTCGGCCTCGGCGAGGATGCGCTCCTTCTCCTCGGCGTTCACCCGCAGCTCGGCGTCGCGCTCGGCGAACGCGGCGCTGCGGGCCTGGAAGAAGACGTCCTGCGCGCCCTTGAACCGGGCCCACAGCTCCTCCTCGACCTCGCGGGACGCGCGGCCGGCGAGCTTCCAGCGGCGCATCAGGTCGCGGTAGGCGGCGGCCGTGTCGCCCCACTCGGTGGAGCCCGACATGGCCTCGGCCTCGGCGACCAGGCGCTCCTTCTCGCGGCGGGCGTCCTCGCGCTGGTCGTCCAGCGTGGAGAAGTACGCCTTGCGGCGCTTGGTGAAGGCGTTGCGGGCGGCCGACAGCCGCTTCCACAGCGCGGTCTCGGTGGGGCGGTCGACGCGCTCGGCGGCCTTCCACTCCTCGACCAGCTGGCGCAGCCGCTCGCCGCCGTTCTTCCAGTGCGTCTCCTCGGCCGCGATCCGCTCGGCCTCGGCGACGATGCGCTCCTTGACCTCGCGGGCCTCGTGCCGGGCGTGCTCGCGCCGCGCCTTGACCTCCTCGCGGCGCTTGCCGACCAGCTCGTCCAGGCCGTCCAGGCGGCGCACCAGCGCGTCCAGATCGCCGACGGCGTGCGCCCCGGTCACCTGCTCGCGCAGCTTGGCGATGCTCTGCTGCGCCTGCTGGGGCTGCAGGTCGGTGGTCCGGACCCGCTGCTCGAGCAGGCCGATCTCGGTGACGAGCGCGTCGTACTTGCGCCGGAAGTACCCAAGGGCCTCTTCCGGGGCCCCGGCCTGCCAGGACCCGACGACGCGCTCGCCGTCCGCGGTGCGCACGTAGACCGTGCCGTCCTCGTCCACCCGGCCCCAGGGATCGGTCGCGCTGGACACCCTTGCCTCCTGAATCGCGGGTCCGATCGTGTGCGCGGCGGGTTGCGCGGTCGTGTCCACACTCATCGGACCCTCCACACCTTAGTATCCCGATCCACTATTTCCCGGCGATCGTGACGTCCTGGATCGTGACCTTCTTCTTGGGCTCGCCCGTGCCGTCGTCGCCCGGCTTGGCGATGCCGCCCTTGGCCACCTTCTGCAGCACGTCCATACCCGAGGTGATCTTGCCGAACACCGTGTAGTCCGGCGGGAGCTGGGAGTTTCCGTACACCAGGAAGAACTGGCTCCCGTTGGTGTCCGCGCCCGCGTTCGCCATCGCCAGGGTGCCCGCGCCGTACTTGGCGCCCTGGGTGTTCTCGTTGGCGAACTTGTAGCCCGGGCCGCCCTGGCCGGTGCCGGTCGGGTCGCCGCACTGCAGCATCTGCAGGCCGGCGCTCGTCGACAGGCGGTGGCAGTGGCTGCCCTCCCAGAACTTCTTGCTCGCCAGGAACGCGAAGGAGTTGGTGGCGCAGGGGGCCTTCGCGCCGTCCAGAGTCAGGCCGATGTCGCCCTGCGTGGTCTTCAGCGTCGCCTTCACCGCGCCGGCGTAGGCGGGCTTCGCGGGCGGCTTGGAGCCGTCCTTCAGGGCGCCCTGGTCCTGCGAGGCGTTGTAGGCGCACTCGCCCGGCTTGGCCTTCGACTGCGTCGCCTGGGCCTCGGGCTTGGCGCCGTCCTTCTTGTCGTCCTTGTTGAGGGCGAAGGCGGCGGCCGAGCCCCCGCCGATGACGACGACGGCCGCGACGGCCGCGCCCGCGATCCTCAGGTTGCGGGCGCGGGCCCGCTCGGCCTCCAGGCGCGCCTGCTGGCGCTCGTAACGCTGCCGCGCGAGCTGCTTCTTGCGGTCCTTCCCCGCCACGTGCCCTGCCCTCCGTGTGATCAGGTGAACGTGCAGCGCATAGTAGCGGTACCGGGGGCGTCGTTGGCCCGTCCGACCACGGGGGACACGGCCGAACCCCGGCCGACACGGCGATCGCGGGATCTCGTTCGCGGCGGGCCCGGCCGCGCCGGTACCCTCGTAGGACCGCGTGTGCGGCGGTGACGGGCGGGTTCCCGGCGAGAGCGCCGGACCCCGCCGCGGCGTCCGGAAGCGGACGGCGCGCGCGCCCCGCGTCCACCGCACACTCAGCGAATTCACAGGAAGGACGACCGTGCTCGTCGCCGGGTTCCCCGCCGGATCGTTCGCCGCGAACTGCTACGTCGTGGCGCCCGCCGCGGGCGAGGAGTGCGTGATCATCGACCCCGGCCAGGACGCCGAGGCCGGGATCGACGAGATCCTGCGCGAGCACCGGCTGAAGCCGGTCGCGGTCCTGCTCACCCACGGCCACATCGACCACGTCTGGTCCGTCGCGCCGGTCTGCGGCGCCCGGGACGTGCCCGCCTTCGTCCATCCGGACGACCGCGACCTGCTGACCGATCCCGGCAAGGGCCTCTCGCTGGCGACCAGGCAGCAGTTCCTCGGCGGCCTCACGCTCACCGAGCCGGACGACGTCCGGGAGCTGTCCGACGGCGCCACGCTGGAGCTGGCGGGCCTGGAGATCACCGTCGACCACGCGCCGGGCCATACCGGCGGGTCGGTGACCTTCCGGACCCCGGCCGCCGGCGAGGTCCCCGACGTGATGTTCACCGGGGACCTGCTGTTCGCCGGCTCCATCGGACGCACCGACCTGCCGGGCGGCTCCTACGAGCAGATCCTGGACAGCCTCTCCCGGGTGTGCCTGACCATGCCCGACGAGACGGCCGTCCTGCCCGGCCACGGACCCCAGACCACCATCGGCCGTGAGCGCGCGACCAATCCTTTCCTGGCTGACCTGAAGCCCGCCGACGGCCCGCACAAGGGATTCTGACCCCAGACATGAGTTCGAGCTTCCAGGCCCCCAAGGGCATCAGTGAGTACGTGCCGCCCCGCGCGGACCTCTTCTACGCCGTGCGCGAGGCGTTCGCCGAGCGCGCCCGGCTGGCCGGCTACGGCTACCTGGAGATGGCGGTCTTCGAGGACACCAACCTGTTCAAGCGGGGTGTCGGCGAGTCCACCGACGTGGTCTCCAAGGAGATGTACACCTTCACCGACCGCGGCGGGCGGTCGCTGACGCTGCGCCCGGAGTTCACCGCCGGGGTGCTGCGCGCCGTCCTGGAGCACAACCTGCACAAGCAGGGCGGGCTGCCGGTCAAGGTGTGGACGAGCGGTCCCGCGTTCCGCGCCGAGCGCCCCCAGCAGGGCCGCTACCGGCAGTTCTACCAGCTCGACCTGGAGGCGATCGGCAGCGAGGACCCGGCCGTCGACGCCGAGGTCATCGCGATCGCGACGGGCTGGTACCGCTCGCTCGGGCTCACCCGGGTGCGGCTGCTGCTGAACTCGCTCGGCTGCAAGCGGTGCCGTCCGGCCTACCGGGCCCTGCTGCAGGACTTCCTGCGCGGCCTGGACCTGGACGAGGCGACCCGCGAGCGCATCGAGATCAACCCGCTGCGCGTGCTGGACGACAAGCGCCCGGCCGTCCGCGAGCAGCTGGCGGGCGCGCCGCTGATGGCCGACCACCTGTGCGGCGACTGCAAGGCGTACCACGACCGGGTCCGCGAGCTGCTGGGCGACCTCGGCATCGCCTTCGAGGACACCCCGACCCTGGTGCGCGGGCTGGACTACTACACCCGCACCACCTTCGAGTTCGACCACCCGATGCTGGGCGCCCAGTCCGGCATCGGCGGCGGCGGACGCTACGACGGCCTGTCCGAGGACATCGGCGGCCCCGAGCTGCCCGGCATCGGCTTCGGCCTCGGCCTGGACCGGACGATCCTCGCCCTGGAGGCGGAGGCCGCCGAGCGGTCCGCGGAGCAGGAGCCCGCCTTCGCGCCCAAGCCGCGCTGCGAGGTGTTCGCCGTGCCGCTGGGCGAGGCGGCCGAGCGGCGCGTGTTCGACCTGGTCGCCGGGCTGCGCGAGGCCGGGATCGCCGCCGACATGGCGTTCGGCGGCAAGAGGCTCAAGGGCGCGATGAAGGACGCCGACCGGTCCGGCGCGCGGTTCGCGCTGATCCTCGGCGAGCGGGACATCACCGAGGGGGTCGTCCAGCTCAAGGACCTGGCCTCCGGCGAGCAGACGCCCGTCCCGCTCACCGACACCACTTCGACGTTGAAGGAAAGGCTTTCACGATGATCCGCTCGCACGAGGCGGGGACGCTCCGCAGGGAGCACGCCGGGCAGCAGGTGACGCTGGCCGGCTGGGTGGCGCGCCGCCGCGACCACGGGGGCGTCACCTTCATCGACCTGCGGGACGCCTCGGGCACCGCCCAGGTCGTGTTCCGCGAGGAGGACACCGCGCACGACCTGCGGTCGGAGTTCTGCGTCAAGATCACCGGCGAGGTCCGGATCCGTCCGGAGGGCAACGAGAACCCCGAGCTGCCCACCGGGGAGATCGAGGTCGCCGCGACCGAGATCGAGGTGCTGAGCGAGTCCGCGCCGCTGCCGTTCCCGATCGAGGGCGACGTCAACGTCAACGAGGAGATCCGGCTCAAGTACCGGTACCTCGACATGCGCCGCGAGAGCGTCGCCCGCGACCTGCGGATCCGCTCGCAGGGCACCTACATCGTCAACGAGGTCATGCGCGACCACGGCTTCGTGAACGTGGAGACCCCGACGCTGACCCGGTCCACGCCCGAGGGCGCGCGCGACTTCCTGGTGCCGGCGCGGCTGCGCCCCGGCCACTGGTACGCGCTGCCGCAGTCGCCGCAGCTGTTCAAGCAGCTCCTGATGGTCGGCGGCCTGGAGCGGTACTTCCAGCTCGCCCGCTGCTACCGGGACGAGGACTTCCGCGCCGACCGGCAGCCCGAGTTCACCCAGATCGACATCGAGATGTCGTTCGTGGAGCAGTCCGACGTGCTGGCCGTCGCCGAGGACCTGGTCCGGCGGCTCTGGCGCGAGATCCTCGGGCACGAGATCGGCGAGATCCCGCACATCACCTACGCCGACGCCATGGCCCGCTACGGCTCGGACAAGCCGGACCTGCGGTTCGGCCTCGAGCTGACCGAGATGACCGAGTACTTCGCGAACACCTCGTTCCGGGTGTTCCAGGCCCCCTACGTGGGCGCGGTCGTCATGCCGGGCGGCGCCGCCCAGACCCGCAAGGAGCTGGACGGCTGGCAGGACTGGGCCAAGCAGCGCGGCGCGCGCGGCCTCGCCTACGTCCTCGTCCAGGAGGACGGCACCCTCGGCGGCCCGGTCGCCAAGAACCTGTCGGACGAGGAGAAGGCGGGCCTGGCCGCGAAGGTCGGCGCCGAGCCCGGCGACGCGATCTTCTTCGGCGCGGGCAAGCCGCACGCGACCCGCGAGCTGCTCGGCGCGGCGCGGCTGGAGATCGGCCGCCGCAAGGACCTGATCGACCGGGACGCCTGGGCGTTCTGCTGGGTCGTGGACGCGCCGGTCTTCGAGTCCGTCGAGGACGAGAAGGGCGAGCACATCGGCTGGACCGCGGTGCACCACCCGTTCACCGCGCCCAAGCCCGAGCACGCCGACCTGCTGGCCTCGGACCCGGGCGCGGCGCTCGCCAACGCCTACGACATCGTCTGCAACGGCTACGAGATCGGCGGCGGCTCGATCCGTATCCACCAGGCCGAGATGCAGCAGAAGGTGTTCGACGTGCTGGGCCTGTCCAAGGAGGAGGCCGAGTCGAAGTTCGGGTTCCTGCTGGAGGCGTTCAAGTTCGGCCCGCCGCCGCACGGCGGGATCGCGTTCGGCTGGGACCGGGTGACCATGCTGCTGGCGGGCGAGTCGTCCATCCGCGACGTGATCGCCTTCCCGAAGGCCGCGTCCGGGTACGACCCGCTGACCGCCGCGCCGACGCCGATCACCCCGGAGCAGCGCTCCGAGGCCGGCATCGACTTCGTCCCCGAGAACCAGGACGAGGCGCCCGGAAGCACCTCGGCGGAGGCCGCCGGGGCGTGACGTCCGCCCAGGTGACGTCCGGCGAGTGATGCCCAGGGCATGAGTGAAGGGCCGGTCCGATCGGACCGGCCCTTCCTCGTGTGCGCCGTGTGCGCCCCTGCCGATGCCCGGTCGGTGCTCGCGGGCTCGGCGGTCAGCGGTTGGTGCCGCTGGTGACGCGGTAGACGTCGTACACGCCGTCGATCGACCGGACGGCCTTCAGCACGTGCCCGAGGTGCTTGGGGTCGCCCATCTCGAAGGTGAAGCGGCTGACGGCGACCCGGTCGCGGGTGGTGGTGACCGACGCCGACAGGATGTTCACGTGCTGGTCGGACAGCACGCGCGTGACGTCCGACAGGAGCCGTGGACGGTCCAGCGCCTCGACCTGGATCGCGACGAGGAACACCGAGTCCTCGCCGGGCGACCAGCGGACGTCGATGAGCCGGTCCGGCTGCTCCTTGAGCTGCGTGACGTTCGAGCAGTCGGCGCGGTGCACCGACACGCCGTTGCCGCGCGTCACGAACCCGACGATGTCGTCGCCCGGGACCGGGGTGCAGCAGCGCGACAGCCGGACCCACACGTCCGGGTCGCCGGCGACGACGACGCCCGGGTCGCCCGCCGGACGGGTGCGCTTGCGGCGCGTCGGCAGCGCGATCTCGGCGAGGTCCTCCTCGGCGGACTCGACGCCGCCCAGGGCCTCCACCAGCTTCTGCACGACGCTCTGCGCCGAGATGTGTCCCTCGCCGACCGCCGCGTACAGCGACGAGATGTCGGGGTAGCGCAGGTCGCGGGCGAGGACGAGCAGCGCCTCCCCCGACATCATGCGCTGCAGCGGCATGTTCTGCTTGCGCATCGCGCGGGCGATGGAGTCCTTGCCGGACTCGATCGCGGTGTCCCGGCGCTCCTTGGAGAACCAGTGCTTGATCTTGTTGCGGGCGCGCGGCGACTTGACGAAGTTCAGCCAGTCGCGGGACGGCCCGGCGTCCGGGGCCTTGCTGGTGAAGATCTCGATGGTGTCGCCGTTGTCCAGGACGGACTCCAGCGGCACCAGGCGGCCGTTCACCCGCGCGCCGATCGTGCGGTGCCCGACCTCGGTGTGCACGGCGTAGGCGAAGTCGACCGGCGTCGCGCCCTGCGGCAGCGCGATCACGTCGCCCTTGGGGGTGAAGACGAACACCTCCGACACCGACAGGTCGAAGCGCAGCGACTCCAGGAACTCGGCCGGGTCGGCGGTCTCCTTCTGCCAGTCGAGCAGCTGCCGGAGCCACTGCATGTCGGCCGCCTTGCGGCCGCCGACCGTCTCCTCCTTGTACTTCCAGTGGGCGGCCACCCCGTACTCGGCCCGCCGGTGCATGCCCCAGGTGCGGATCTGCAGCTCGACCGGCTTGCCCTCGGGGCCGATCACGCTGGTGTGCAGCGACTGGTACATGTTGAACTTCGGCATCGCGATGTAGTCCTTGAACCGGCCGGGGACCGGGTTCCACCGCGCGTGGATGGTGCCGAGCGCCGCGTAGCAGTCGCGGACGGTGTCCACCAGGATCCGGATGCCGACCAGGTCGTAGATCTTGTCGAAGTCCACGTCCCGGGCGATCATCTTCTGGTAGATCGAGTAGTAGTGCTTGGGCCGCCCGACCACGGTCGCCTTGATCTTGGCCTCGCGCAGGTCGGCGGAGACGGCCTCGATGACCTCCTGCAGGAACACGTCCCGGCGCGGGGCGCGCTCGGAGACCAGCCGGGCGATCTCGTCGAACCGCTTGGGGTAGAGCGTGGCGAAGGACAGGTCCTCCAGCTCCCACTTCAGCGTGTTCATGCCCAGCCGGTGCGCGAGCGGGGCGAAGACCTCCAGCGTCTCGCGGGCCTTCTTCTCCTGCTTGTGCCGGGGCATGTAGCGCAGCGTGCGCATGTTGTGCAGCCGGTCGGCGAGCTTGATCACCAGGACCCGGATGTCGCGGGACATCGCGACGACCATCTTGCGGACGGTCTCGGCCTCGGCCGCCTCGCCGTACTTGACCTTGTCGAGCTTGGTCACGCCGTCCACCAGGGCGGCGATCTCGTCGCCGAAGTCGGCGCGCAGCTCCTCCAGGGTGTACTCGGTGTCCTCGACGGTGTCGTGCAGCAGGGCCGCGCACAGCGTCTCGGTGTTCATCCCGAGCTCGGCGAGGATCGTGGTGACGGCGAGCGGGTGGGTGATGTACGGGTCGCCGCTCTTGCGCTTCTGGTCGCGGTGGTAGTGCGCGGCCACGTCGTAGGCGCGCTCGATCTGCCGCAGGTCGGCTTTGGGATGGGTGTTGCGGACGGTCTTGATGAGTGGTTCGAGTACCGGGTTCATGGCGGGACCGCGCTGGGATCCGAGCCGGGCGAGCCTGCGCCGCACCCTGGCCGCTGACGGTGGGATCGGTGCCGTCCCGGAGCCCGCGGGGGCGGGCTCGGACGGGGTGCCCGCGGCCGGGGTCCCGCCGGCCGGGGACTTCCCGGCCGGGCGGCCCCTGCCCGCGGGATTC
>NZ_QURH01000984.1 GCF_003428695.1 Actinomadura logoneensis | reverse complement strand
CCGGTCCGGCACGGCGTCCGGCACGGCGTCCGGCACGGCGTCCGGCGGGACGTCCCCGGCGGGGCCGGAGGACGCCGCCCGGAAGTTCCGGACGGCGCTCGCCACCGCGCTCGGCCGGGGCTGCGGCCGGCGGCCCGGCACGGTCCTGGCCAAGGACGGCACGTTCGTCCAGGCCCGCGCCACCCCCTCGGCGGGCGCCCTCTACCCCTTCGAGGTGCTGGTGGCGCTCGGGCCCGGCGTGGACGCGTCCTTCCCCGGGAGTGGCTGCCATCTGTACGAGATCGACGCCGACCGCCTGAGCCCCCTCGCCACCGCCGCTCCGCTCTCCCTCGGCGAGCTGGCGGCCGGGGCCGGACTCTGGACGCGGGACGGCGACGCCCCGCCGGACGCCGTCGTCACCTTCGCCGCGCGCCCGTGGCGGTCGATGGCCAAGTACGGGCGCCGCGGCTACCGCTACACGCTGCTCGACACGGGCCACGCCGCGGTCAACTTCGCCCTGGCCGCCCGGGACGTCGGCCTGGATCCGACCGTCCACCTGCGGTTCCACCGCCAGTGGCTGGCCCACGCCCTCGGCCTCACCGGGACCTGCCGCGAACCGCAGGTCGTCGTGACGATCGCCGGGACACCGCGAGCCCTCGGCGAGGGCGGCGCGAACGGCGCTCTGGCCGCCGATCCGGCGGGAGACGCGGAGGCCGACGGCGCGGTCCGCCCGGTGTGGCTGGACCGGCACCAGGCGCGCCTCGACCCGCCGGACGACGCCGAGCGGCGCAACTTCGAGGCCCTGCGCGACATCAGCCTCGCCTACGGCCCCGCCGCGTCGCCGCTGCCGGGCGCGTCCGGCTCGCTCAACGCCGTCCGGCCCGCGCGGACCGAGGAGCCAGAAGCGCCGGTGCCGGTGCCGCTGCCGCCGCGAACGTCAGAGGAGCGCGGGAACGGACGCGGGCAGCGGCACGGGCACGCGCGGGCCATGGCGCGGCGCGAGTCCGTGAAGGGCTTCCTGCCGCGGCCGATCGACGCGGCCCGGCTCGTCCGCCTGCTGGACGGCCTGGACGCGCCGCTGGACGGCGACTTCGCCGAGCCCGGGGCGGGGGTCGGCGTCCGGCTCGTCGTCCGCGACGTGACCGGCCTCCCGGCGGGCGCGTACGCCTACGAGCCGGACGCCCGCACCCTGCTCCCCGAGGGCCGCGGGGAGGTCACCGAGACCGACGTCCTGGAGACCCTCCAGCGGCAGGCGGGGCTGCGGCACGCGGCGGTGCTCGTCCTGCTGCACGCCCCGCTGTCCCGGGTGCTGCGCGAACTCGGCCGCGCCGGTCTCGCCGAGACCCACTTCCACGCCGCGCACGTGGCCCAGCGCCTCTGCCTCAACGCCGCCGGGGACGGAGACGCGGACCGGGTGGGCGTCACCTGCGTCGGCGGCTTCGACGAGGCCCACGGCTCCCGCCTCGGACGGCTCGCCCACGATGAGGAGATCGTCTACCTGGTCGCGCTCGGCGTGCCGGACCCGGACGCCCGCAAGTCCGATCGGGACGCCATCGCCTACAGCCACGGCCGCACCTCGACCTCCGGCGGCGAACCGTCCGGCGTGCCCGGCGCCGCGTCTGCCGGTGCCGCTTCCGGCGGAGCCGCCGCGAACGGGCGGGAGGCCGCATGACGACCAGCGGAGCGCCGGCGACGACCGGCGCCGTGACCTCGAAGGACGTGCCGACCGTGACCGACGCGGCTGCGACGACGAACCCGCGAACCCCGTCCACCCCCGCAACGCCCCCGATCGAGACGCCCCCGACCGGGACGAATCCGAACGGGACGGCGGGGGACGAGGGTGTCGCGGCGGCCTTCGCGGCGGCGGCCGGAGTGCCGCTGACCGAGCGGCACCGGGAGCTGGCGCGGGCGGCGCGTGCGGTGTTCACGCCGGAGCGGCTGGCCGAGTGGCGCGACGGCCCGGACGGTCCGCTGACCGCGCGGGCGTGGCGGGACATGGCGCGGCACGGACTGCTGGGCGCGTCCCTGCCCGCCGAGCTGGGCGGCCGGGGCCTCGGCCTGCTCGGCAGCCTGGTCCTCAGCGAGGCGATGGCCTCCCTGGGCGACGCCGGGATCCTGCTCGCCGCGCACGTCCACAACGACGTCGCGACACGCTGGCTGGCCGACGCCGAGCCCGCGCTGCGCGACCGGTACCTGCCGGGCCTGCTGGACGGGACGTCGAGCGCCTGCCAGGCCGACACCGACCCGTCCGCCGAGGAGCCCACGACCGCCCGCCGGGACGGCGGCGACGTCGTCGTCCGGGGCGCGAAGCGGTACGTCATCAACGGCGCGGGCGCGCGGCTGTGCTTCGTGAGCGCCCGGCTCGACGGCGGGACGGCGCTGGTCCTGGTGCCGAAGGACACCCCCGGCGTCCGCGTCGCGCACGTCTACGACAAGCTCGGCACCCGCTCGGCCGACTCGGCGCGGATCGAGTTCGACGACGTGCGCGTCCCGGCCGGGCACGTGGTGTCGCGCGGCGGGGTGGGGCAGCTCCTGCGCTGGAACCGGGTGATGTCCCGGATGCGCTACCTCATCGCGTTCGACGCCCACCTCGTCCACCGGCGGCTGCTCGAGCACATCGTCCGGCACGTCACCCGCCGCACGCTCGGCGGACGGCCGCTCGGGGACTGGCCCGCCGCGGCCCATCCGCTCGCCCGCGCCCGCGCCGACCAGGAGCTCATGGCGGCCGGACTCGCCGCGCTGCTCGGCCGCGTCGACGGCCCCGCCGCGCCGGTCCCCGAGGTGGCCGAGCTCAAGTGGTTCTGCGTGGAGCGCGCCTGCGACCTCGCGCGGCTCTGCTGCGACCTGGAGGGCGGCGCGGGCTACATGTGGGACAGCCCGTCCCTGCGCGGCTACGCGCAGCTGCGCGGCCTGCGCATGGCGGGCGGCAGCCAGACCACGATGCTCACGCTCGCCAACCACAGCTTCGCGGGCCGCGCCGAACTGGCCGGCCTGGACGATCCGTCCGCCGCGGCCGGGCCGCCGCGCGCCCCCGTCCCGGCGGACGCCCCCGAAGGGAGGCGCGACCATGCCTGAGCCCCAGCTCGACGCGATCGTCCGTGAGGCGTGCGTCCGGTTCGCGAACCGGACGGCGCTCCGGCAGGGGGCCGAACGGCTCACCTACGCCGACCTCGGCGGCGCGGTCGCGCGGCTCGCGACCGCGGTGGACCGGGCGCTCGCGGACGCCGGTCCCGACCGCGACCGGGTGGCCGTGTACGCGCGCAACAGCATCGACTACGTGCTGTCCTACCTGGCGCTGCTGTCCACCGGGCGGGTGCCGTTCCTGGTGGACGTCGCGTTCGGGCAGACCGAGCTGGAGGCGATCAGGACGGGCTGCGGGGTGACCGCCTTCCTCGCGGACGCCCCCGCGGCCGGCGACTTCCCGCTCGGCGGGACGGTCACGCCCGTCGAGGGCAGCCGGCACGCGCTGGTCACCGTCCCGGCGTCCGGGGAACCGGCGGCGCTGCTTCCCGACACGGCGGTGTGCCGGTTCACGTCCGGCACGACCGGCGTGCCGAAATGCCTGGAGTTCTCCGGTTCGGCCGTGCTCAGCGCCGCCCGCAACTGGGTCGCGGGCACCGGCCTGGACGGCGGCGACCGCACCCTGTGCCTCGCGGCGTTCACCAACGGCCTGGCGTTCAACACCTCGCTGCTGTCGAGCCTCCTGGTCGGGGCGGAGATCGTCCTGCACACCGGGCCGCCCACCTCGGCGCGGATCGCGCGGACGCTCGCCGACACCGGCGCGACCCGGATGGTCGCGTTCCCGCTGGTCTACCGCACGCTCGCCGGATCGGAGCTGTGCGCCGACCGGCTCGGCGGCCTGCACCTGGCGATCTCGGCGGGCGCGGAACTGCCCGCCGCGGTCCGCGCCCGGTTCGAGCAGCGGTTCGGCGTCCGCATCGCCGACTACTACGGCGTCGCCGAGGCCGGTCCCTGCACCTTCGAGCGCGACCCGGACTACCGGCGCGGCCTCGGCACCCCGCTGCCGGGCGTCACGCTGCGGCCCCGGCGGCGTCCGGACGGCGCGACCGAGATCCTGCTGCGGACCGCGTCCATGGCGAGCCGGTACCTGAACGCGCCCGGCGAGCTGGAGCGGCGGCTCGACGCCGACGGCTTCTACGCCACCGGCGACCTCGGCCACCTGGCGGACGGCCGGCTGTTCGTCACCGGACGCGTCGCAGGGGTGATCAACCTGGCCGGGCGGAAGATCGACCCGCACGAGGTGGAAGGCGTCGTCCGGGCGATCGACGGGGTGCGCGACGCGGTCCTGTTCGCCGACGCCGACGCCGACGGGCAGACCGTCCTGCACATGGCGGTCGCCGGGGACCGGCCGCTCGCCCGCGCCGACGTCCTCGCCGGATGCCGGGGCCGCCTCGCCGCCTACAAGGTGCCGCAGCGGATCAGCTTCCTCCCCGAGATCCCGCGCTCGTCGGCGGGCAAGGTCCGCCTCAACGACCTCAGGGCCGCCGTCGCGGCCACCGCATCCGGACGGGAGAGCACGCGATGACCGACGCCGACACCCGAACCGGCCCGCCGCCCGGCCCCGCCGCCGAGCCCCCGGCCCCCCGGAACACGGACACGCCGAACACGGACACCCGGAACACGGACACGCCCAACACGGCCGGCCAGGACACGCACGACGCCGCCCTGCGCGAGCGCGTCGAGGCCCTGGTGGTCATCGCCACCGGACGCGTGGTGTCGGTCGCCGACCTGCGCGCCGCCGGCGGCTCCCTCGTGGACGCCGGGGTGAACTCGATCGCCTTCATCAACCTGCTGGAGGCCCTGGAACGCCTCTACCAGGTCGAACCGGACACCGAACGCGACCCCGAAGCCCTCGCGACCGTGGACGGCATCACCCACCTGATCCGCTCCGCCGCGCCCGGTGCGGCGGAGGCCGGCGGCGGGGACGGCGAGAAGGGGGCGGGGACGTGAGCGGCAAGGCCGACACGGTGCGCGGGCTGCTGGCCGAGCTCCTGGCGGACGGCCGTCCGAACCCCGCCGACGTCCCGTCCCGGCTCCTCGAGGCCCGCGACGGGCTGGGCTTCCCCGACGCCGCCGCCGTCCTGGAGCACACCGCCGGGGTCCTGCCCCTGCTGGACCTGTTCGGCGCGTCCGGCCATCCGCTGCTGGACGCCGTCCGGCGGGGCGGGACGCCGTGCGCGCTCGCGCTCTTCACCCCCGGCATGGAGCTGTCGCCCCGCGTCCCCGCCGTGCACGGGCGCGCCGCCGGGGTCTCGGTCGTCCTGTCCGGGCGGTACCGGTACGGGAGCGCGGCGGCGGAGGCGGCCCTCGTGCAGATCGGTTGCGCCGACGGCCTGCGGCTGTGCCTCGTCGCCCACGACCATCCGGCGCTCGCGGTCGGCGGCGGCGGGGGCGCGGCGGGCGGGTGGGGCTGGGCCGAGGCCGCCGACGCCGAGATCGACGCGCGGCTCGTCTCACCCCCGGTGACCTGGGACGCCGGCTCCCCGCTGGTGGCCGCGCTCGACGCCTACACGTGGAGCTACCTCACGCTCGCGGTCGCGCACGCCACCTCGGTCGTCGCGGGGCTGCGGCGCGTCCTGGCCGTCCCGGACGGCGGGGCCGCGCCGCTCAGCGGGTCGCAGCACCTCGCGCACGAGCTGTCCCGCCTGGACATCGAGCTGAGCCTGCTCGCCGACCTGGCCCGCCTCGGCCCCCGGCTGAGCGGCGCCCCGGCGACCCCGACCGGCGCGGGCGTACCGTCGTCACCGACCGGCGCTCACGTATCGGCGGGGGTCTCGGCCGCCGCCGCGCTGGCCGCCTGCACCCGCCTCACCCGCCGCACCGCCCGGATCGCCGACGACTTCGCCGCCGAGTTCGGCCTGCCCGGCGGGCCGTCGTGGGCGGACGCGGCGCACGCGCACTTCGGCGGCCCGCACATGGCCGAGTCCGAGCTGGCACGCCGGATGGGCCTGCTCGAAGGGCGGTCCTGACATGGTGACGCCCGTCCTCGTCTGCGGACGCACCGGGACGATGGCCACCCTGATCGCGAACGCCGTCCGGGACACGGCCGACCTGCGCTTCGCCGGTCACCTCGACCTCCGTCCCACCGCCGCGCCCGACGCCGTGGACGACCTCGTCGCCGCGCTGCGGGCGGGCGCGCCGTCCGACGGCGGGACGCCCGTGGTCGTCGACTTCACCCGGCGCGAGGGGACCGCCCGGCTGCTGGAGGCCGCCGAGCGGACGCCGTGCGCGCTGGTCGTCGGCACCAGCGGCCTGACGGACCGCGACCACGGCCTCCTGGACCGGGCGGCCCGGCGGCGGGCCGTCGTCCAGGCCGCGAACTTCAGCCTCGTGCTGGCGCTGATCCGGCGCTTCGTCGCCGACCTCGCCACGACGCTGCCGCCCACCTGGGACGCCGCCGTCGTGGACATCCACCACGCCGCCAAGGTGGACGCCCCCAGCGCCACCGCCCTGGCCCTCGCCCGAGCCTGGGGCGCCCACCGCCCCGGCGGCCCCGCACACGGAAAGGCCAGGAACGGGAACGACGCGCCGGTGTCTTCGCTGCGGTTCGGGGACGCGGTGAGCGAGCACCGGCTGCTCGCCGGGGGACCGGCCGAGCAGATCGACATCGGGCACCGGGTGAACGACCGGGCGGCGTTCGTCCCGGGCGTCCTCGCGGCGATCCGTTTCGCGGGCCGGGCCGCGCCCGGCCGCCACGACCTGGAGGAGGCGCTATGCGGCTAGCCACACCGCACCATCTGCGGGACCTGGTCACCGAGCAGGCCCGCGAGCGGCCGGACGGCGTCGCGCTGGCCGCGCCGGGACGGCCCGCCCTGACCTTCGGCGCCCTCGCCCGCCAGGTGGACGAGGCCGGGCGGCGGCTGCGCGGGCTCGGCATCGGCCCGGGGGACGCGGTGGCGCTCGCGCTGTCGACCGGCCCCGACCTCGCGACCGCGTTCCTCGCCGTCGCTGCCCACGCCTCCTGCGTCCCGCTCAACCCGGCGCACCGTCCGGACGAGTTCACGCACTTCCTCACCGGGACCGGCGCCAAGGCCCTGGTCGTCCCGCCCGGAGACGACGGGGACGCCGTCGCGGCGGCGAACCGGCTCGGCGTCCCGATCCTGGAGCTGGTCGTCCGCCCCGAGGACCCCGCCGGCGTCTGGACGCTCACCGGCGCCCCCGTCGGACGGTCCGTCCCCGACGACCAGCCCGGGACCAGGCCCGAGGACGTCGCGCTCACGCTGTTCACGTCCGGCACGACGGCCCTGCCCCGGATGGTCCCGCTCACCCACACCAACCTGCTGACCGCCGCCTGGAACACCGGACGGGCCCTGGAGCTCACGCCCGCCGACCGCTGCCTCAACCCGATGCCGATGTTCCACGCGCACGGCCTGACCAGCACGCTGCTGGCGTCCTTCGTGCACGGCGCGGGTGTGGTGTGCCCGCCCGGCTTCGACGCCGCCGCGTTCATGGACTGGCTCGACGAGTTCCGGCCCACCTGGTACACGGCCGTTCCCGCGATGCACCGGGCCCTGCTGGACGAGGCGGACCGCACCGGCCGGGGCCCCGGCGGCGCGCCGCTCCGGTTCGTCCGGTCGGCGTCCGCGCCGCTGCCCGACTCCGTCCTGGAGCGGCTGGAACGCCTCTTCGGCGCGCCCGTGCTCGAAGGGTACGGGCTGACCGAGGCGGCGTCGCTGGTCACCATCAACCCGCTGCCGCCGCGTCCGCGCAAGGTCGGCTCGGTGGGGGTCCCGGTGGGCGGCCCGGTCGCCGTCCTCGACCCGGACGGCCGGGAGCTGCCGCCGCGCGACGCGGGCGAGATCGCGATCCGGGGCGGCAACGTCACCGCCGGGTACGCGGGCGACCCGTCCCTGAACGAGGCCGCCTTCACCGGCGGGTGGATGCGCACCGGCGACTACGGCTACCTCGACCAGGACGGCTACCTGTTCGTCATCGGCCGGGCCAAGGAGATCATCAACCGGGGCGGCTCGAAGGTCGCGCCCGCCGAGGTGGACCGGGCGCTCGCCGGCCATCCCGGCCTCGCCGAGGCCGCCGCGTTCGGCCTCCCGCACCCGACGCTCGGCGAGGACGTCGCGGTCGCGGTCGTCACCCGTCCCGGCGTCGGCGTGGACGAGCACAGCGTGCGCGCGTACGCCGCCCGCCGCCTGATCGACCACAAGGTCCCGAGCCGCGTGTTCTTCGTGGACGAGCTGCCGCGCAACACGACGGGCAAGGTCCAGCGCGTCCGGCTGACCGAGCGCTTCACCCCGGCGGCCCGCCCGGCCCCGCCCCCCGCCCGGCCCGCACCGCCCGCCCGGCCCGCACCGCGTGCGTCACACGACACCGAGCGTCTGGTCGCCGCGATCTGGTCGTCGGTGCTGGACGTACCGGACGTCGATCCGACCAGCGGTTTCTTCGAGCTCGGCGGCGACTCGCTCGCGCTGGCGCGGGTGGCCGAGCGCCTGCGCGCCGAGACCGGACGGACCGTCGCGAAGTCGACGCTGCTCATGTACAGCACCGTCCGCTCCCTCGCCGAACACCTCGACGCGACCGCCGATGACACCGCCGACGCCACCGCCGCCGACGCCGCCGGGGAGGACCGTTGACCGGGACCGGCCGGGAGATCGCGATCATCGGCCTGGCGTGCCGCTTCCCCGGCGCGTCGGACCGGGACGCGTTCTGGCGCAACCTCCGCGACGGCGTCGAGTCGATCAGCCGGTTCAGCGCCGCCGAGCTCGCCGCGGCGGGCGTCCCCGAGGACGTGCTGGCCGACCCCGCGTACGTGCGGGCGCAGGGCGTCCTGCAGGACGCCGACCGCTTCGACGCCGGGTTCTTCGGCATCAGCCCCCGCGAGGCCGACCTCATGGACCCGCAGCAGCGCGTCCTGCTGGAGTGCGCCTGGGAGACGCTGGAGGACGCCGGGTACGACCCGTCCCGGACCGGCGGTCGCGTCGGCGTGTACGCCGGGACCTACTACAACTCCTACCTGCCGCTGCTGCCGCCGACCGGCGACGACGGCGAGGGGTTCGCCCGCGCCATCGCGAACGAGAAGGACTACGTCGCGACGCGGCTGGCGTACCGGCTCGACCTCACCGGCCCGGCGCTGACGGTGCAGACGGCCTGCTCGACGTCGCTCGTCGCGGTCCACCTGGCGTGCCGGGCGCTGCTGGGCGGCGAGTGCGACCTGGCGCTCGCCGGCGGCGCGACCGTGCGCGCGGCGCAGGTCACCGGCTACCTGTTCCGGCCCGGCGGGATCTTCTCGTCGGACGGCCACTGCCGCGCGTTCGACGACGCCGCCGAGGGGACCGTCCCCGGCAACGGCGTCGGGATGGTGGCGCTGAAGCGGCTGGCGGACGCGCGGGCGGACGGCGACCGGGTCCTCGCGGTCATCCGGGGCTCGGCGGTCGGCAACGACGGCGGCGACCGGGCCGGGTTCACCGCGCCCGGCGTCGCGGGGCAGGCGCGGGTGGTCGCCGCGGCGTACGAGGCGGCCGGGGTCGATCCGTCCACGGTGTCCTACGTCGAGGCGCACGGGTCCGCGACGCGGCTCGGCGACCCGATCGAGGTCGAGGCGCTGACCAGGGTGTTCCGGGCCGCGGGCGCGGTCCCCGGCGGCTGCGCGCTCGGCTCGGTGAAGACCAACATCGGGCACACGCACGCCGCCGCGGGCGTCGCCGGGCTGATCAAGGCGGTCCTGGCGCTGCGGCACGGGCTGATCCCGCCGAGCCTGCACCACGACCGCCCCAACGCCGAGATCGACTTCGCGGCCGGTCCCTTCGCGGTCGCCCGCACGGCCCTGGAGTGGCCCCGGCGGGACGGCCCGCGCCGCGCGGGCGTCAGCTCGTTCGGCATGGGCGGCACCGGCGCGCACGTCGTCCTGGAGGAGCCCCCCGCGACCCCGGTCGCGTCACCGGGGCCGTCCGGGGTGCGGACGCTGCGCCTCTCCGCGCGCACCGAGCAGGCGTTGGAGGAGCAGACCGACCGGCTCGCCGCGCACCTCGCCGACCACCCGGACGCCGACCTCGCGGACGTCGCGCACACCCTCGCGCGCGGCCGGCGCGCCTTCGCCCACCGCCGGACGGTCGTCGCGGCGGACGCCGCCGAGGCGG
>NZ_QURH01000982.1 GCF_003428695.1 Actinomadura logoneensis | reverse complement strand
GGCACGGACGCCCCGTCCGACCTGCCCGACGGCCTCGCTCCGGCGTCCGGGCCGCGCGTGCTGCGCCGCCGCCTCGGCGGCGGGCCGGTCGCGCCGCTGAAGCTGGCGTCCGGCTGCGACCGGCGCTGCACGTTCTGCGCGATCCCGGCGTTCCGTGGCGCCTACGTGTCCCGGAACCCCGCCGAGGTGCTGGAGGAGGCGCGCTGGCTCGCCGGGCACGACGTCCGCGAGCTGGTCCTGGTCTCGGAGAACTCCACGTCCTACGGCAAGGACCTGGGCGACCTGCGCGCGCTGGAGAAGCTGCTGCCGCAGCTGGCGGCCGTGGACGGCATCGAGCGGGTCCGCGCGTCCTACCTGCAGCCGGCCGAGCTGCGCCCCGGCCTGCTGGAGGTGCTCTGCCAGACGCCCGGCGTCGCCCGCTACTTCGACCTCTCCTTCCAGCACGCCTCCGGCCCGGTGCTGCGCTCCATGCGCCGCTTCGGCGACCGCGAGCGGTTCCTGGAACTGCTGGAGCGGGTCCGTGAGCTGGCGCCCGAGGCGGGCGTGCGGTCCAACTTCATCGTGGGCTTCCCCGGCGAGACCGAGGACGACCTGGAGGAGCTCATGGCGTTCCTCACCGACGCCCGGCTCGACGCCATCGGCGTGTTCGGCTACTCCGACGAGGACGGCACCGAGGCCGCCACCCTGCCCGGCAAGCTGGACGCGGCCGAGGTCGCGCGCCGGGTCGAGGAGGTGTCCGCGCTGGCCGAGGAGCTCACCGCGCAGCGCGCCGAGGACCGGATCGGCACCGAGATCTCCGTCCTGGTCGAGGAGAAGACCGACGACGGCTACGAGGGCCGCGCCGAGCACCAGGCGCCCGAGGTGGACGGCATGGTCCTGGTCCGCGGCGAGGGCCTGTCCCTCGGCGGGTTCGTGACCGCGACCGTGGTGGACAGCGACGGCGTGGACCTCGTGGCGGAACTCTCATGACCGCCGGCGTGCCGGGGCCGCTGGCCGAGCCGCCGCCCCCGCCGCCCGCCAGCCTGTACAACGTCGCCAACCTGCTCACCCTGCTGCGCATCCTGCTGGTGCCGCTGTTCGTGTGGATGCTGCTGAAGGACGCCACGGCCTGGCGGCTCGGCGCGTTCGCGGTGTTCGCCGCCGCGTCCGTCACCGACAAGATCGACGGCGACCTGGCGCGCAAGCACAACCTGGTCACCGACTTCGGCAAGATCGCCGACCCGATCGCCGACAAGGCGCTGACCGGCGCGGCCCTGGTCACCCTGTCGGTGCTGGGCGAGGTGTGGTGGTGGGTGACGATCGCGATCCTGGTCCGCGAGATCGGGATCACGCTGCTGCGGTTCGTGGTGATCAGGTACGGGGTGATCCCGGCCAGCAAGGGCGGCAAGCTCAAGACCACCCTGCAGATCCTCGCGATCGGCCTGTACGTCCTGCCGCTGCCGGGGTTCGTCCAGCCGGTCGCGTGGGCCGCGATGGCCGCCGCGCTGCTCGTCACGGTGGTGACGGGCGTGGACTACCTGTTCCAGGCCTGGCGGCTGCGCACATCCTCCACCGCGCGCTGAACGCGCCCGGCGGGGCTGAGGCGGGGCTGAGGCGGCCGTCGGCGCGTTGTCGGACCCCGGCGGTAGGTTGCTGTCCGGACGGAATCGCAGGAGGCCAGGGAGGCGCGCCCGTGCTGCGAGTGGAACTGGTGACGGTCGGGGACGAGCTGCTCCTCGGCGACACGGTCAACGGCAACGCCGCCTGGCTGGGCCGGCGGCTCGCCGAGCGCGACGTCGAGGTGACCCGCAGCGTGGTGGTCGGCGACCGGCTGGAGGAGATCGTCCAGGCCGTCCGCGACGGCCTGGACCGCGCGGACGCGGTGATCACGACCGGCGGCCTCGGGCCGACCTCGGACGACCTGACCCGCGACGCGCTCGCGAAGGCGGCCGGCGTGGGCCTCGTCCGCGATCCGGCGCTCGAACGGCGGCTGCGCGACCGCGTGGCGGCGGCCGGACGCACGCTCCAGCCCATGGCGCTGCGGATGGCCGACGTCCCCGAGGGTGCGCGGACGCTGGCGAACTCCGCGGGCAGCGCGCCGGGGCTGTGCGTCGATCTTCCCGGCGGCCCGGTGTACGTCCTTCCCGGCGTGCCGTTCGAGATGCACGCGATCATGGACGAGGTGGTCCTGCCCGAGCTCGCCGAGCGGGCCGGCCTGCCCGAGGTCGCGCGCCGCACGCTGCGCACGGCCGGGCTCTGGGAGTCGGTCGTCGCCGCCCGGCTCGCCCCGGTGGAGGCGATGCCCGGCGTGACGCTCGCCTACCTGCCCGATCCGGCGGAGGTGCGGGTCCGCGTGACCGCCGCGGGCGACGACCCGGCCGCGCTGCTGGCCGAGGCCGAGGGCCGCGTGCGCGAACTGCTCGGCGACGCGGTGTACGGCGCCGAGGACGAGACGCTCGACCGGGTCGTGCACCGGCTGCTGGCCGAGCGGGGCGCGACGGCCGCGACCGCGGAGTCGCTGACCGGTGGCCTGATCGGCGCGGAGCTGACCCGGATGCCCGGCTCGTCCGCGACCTTCCTCGGCGCGGTCGTCTCGTACGCCACCGGGCTCAAGCACCGGCTGCTCGGCGTGGACGAGGCCCTGCTGGCCGCGGAGGGGGCCGTCCACCCCGAGGTGGCCCGGCAGATGGCCGAGGGCGTCCGGGACCGCCTGGGCGCCTCGTACGGCGTCGCGGTGACCGGGGTGGCCGGTCCGGAGCCCCAGGACGGCCGTCCGGTGGGCACGGTCTACGTCGCCGTGGCCGGACCCGGAAGCCCCACCCGTGTCACCAGACCGCGACCGCCCGTGCCCGGTCCCGGCGACGAGAGCCGGGCCGCGCTGCGGCGCATGACGGTGGTGTACGCCCTTGACCTGCTGCGTCGGGTGCTGCTCGGGCTTGACTCGGAGCCCGCCGCCGGGGACGCTCGGAATGATCGGGAAGAGAAGGGCTGATTACAGCGTTACGTTGCGAGCGAACACGAAATCCACGGTCTGCCATGGCCGCGCCCAGGGCGGGTACGGTGGAACCGGCAGATGGTCCGAACTGAGGGAGGGAGCGAGACGATGGTCCTGCTTCGCAGCCTGCTCGGTGACGTCCTGCGGGCGCTGCGACTGCGCCAGGGGCGCACCCTCCGCGAGGTGTCGGCGGCGGCCCGGGTGTCCCTGGGCTACCTGTCCGAGGTCGAGCGCGGGCAGAAGGAGGCGTCCTCCGAGCTGCTGTCCTCGATCTGCAAGGCTCTCGGGGTGCCGCTCAGCCACGTCCTGCGCGAGGTCGCCGACCAGCTGGCGCTGGCCGAACTCCAGCACGAGCCGGTGATGGCCGGCGCGCCGCCGGAGCACGAGCGGATCAGCACCGACACGGTGCCCGATTCGCCGGAGGAGATCGCGGGCGAGTTCCGGGCCGACATGGTGGCCGCCTGACGGTGGTCCGGAACGGCGACCGCCCCCCGCGGTCGCCCCGCCGCGATCCTCCATGCCCGCTGCTCCCTCCCGGGTTCTTGTCCCTGCCTGTTCGGCCCCTGTCTCGGACCCGTCCGAGGTTGTGCGGCGACTCACTTGTAGGACCGACATTTCCGGGCATGTTTCTGTGTTGTAACGATCATTCGAAGGACGACGCGGAAGGAGCTCATAGATGGCTGCGGTGAAGAGCCCCCTTTCCGAGGCCGCTCAGAAGGTGACCGGCGAGGCCCTGCAGGGCGCGCTGGTGGACCTGGTCGACCTCGGCCTGTACGCCAAGCAGGCGCACTGGAACCTGGTCGGTCCGCGCTTCAAGACGATCCACGAGCACCTGGACGAGATCGTCGATCTCGCCCGGACCGCGCAGGACGACGTGGCCGAGCGCGCGGTCGCGATCGGCGTCAACCCGGACGGCCGGTCCCGGACCGTCGCCGACCGCACCGAGATCCAGCAACTGGAGCCGGGCTACCTCAACGACGAGAAGGTCGTGCTGGCCGTGACCGGCACGCTCTTCGAGATCATCGGCCGGTTCCGGGAGCGCATCGCGGCGACCGACGAGCCCGACCCGGTCTCCCAGGATCTGCTCATCGGCATCACCGCCGAGCTGGAGAAGATCCACTGGATGTTCCAGGCGCAGGCCTGACGCCTTCCTCCACCGAACCCCGCCCCGGGCCTTCCGGGGCGGGGTTTCGCGTTCCCGGGAGGGGACCGGAGCCGGTCAGAGGGTGAGGGGCTGGTCGGGGCGGTCCAGCCAGACCTGCTGCCCGGACGGCGCTGCCGTCAGGCCGAAGCGCTCGCGCTCGGGCCGTCCCCAGGCGATCCAGTGCTGGTAGGCGGCTTCCAGCTCGTCCCAGAGCCGCCGGTCGCCGTACTGGTGAACGGGATACTCGTCCTGCGCCGGGAGGAACTCGACGGACGCCCAGGCGGGGTCGTCGGCGCGGTTCTCGATGGCCCAGAAGCGGCACGAGCCGTCCACCCCGACCTCCACGTGGGAGCGCACGTCCGGCACGAGCGCGGCGATCGCGACCTCCGCGCCGGGCGACTCGCCGAGCATCCCGCGTGGATCGATCCTGGTCGCGGAGGCGACGATCTCCGCCCGTCCGGGCGCGGGTGGGCCGGAGGGGCGGCGTTGGGCGCGCAGCATCATGAAGCCGGCCGGTCCGGCGAGGCGTCCGAGCGCCGCGCCGTCGGGGGTGACCGCCAGGACGGCGAGGTGGCCGATGCCCCAGCCCGGCGACCAGGGCAGCACGATCACGCCGCCCGGCCGGGTCTGCGCGGCCCACGCGGGCGGCACCCGGTCCACGCCGCAGGTGACGTGGACGCGGTCGTAGGGGGCGCCGGACGGGTCGCCGAGGGCCCCGTCGTCCACGACCAGGCGCGGCGCGAGGCCCAGCGACGCGAGGTTGCGGGCGGCGCGCTCGGCCAGGACCTCGTCGATCTCCACGGACGTGACCTGGCGCGCGCCGAGGCAGGCGCTGAGCAGGCCCGCCGTCCAGCCGGTGCCGGTGCCGACCTCCAGCACCCGGTGGTGGTTCAGCGGACGCAGCCGCTCCAGGAAGGCGAGGACGACACCGGGCGCCGAGCACGACGACGTCCACGCCCCGGACGGCAGCGCCGGGTCGCCCGCCCCCTCGTCCACCTGGGTGGCGATGGCGGTGTCGGCGTACACCGCGTCCCACCAGTCCGCCGGGTCGGCGGCCCGGTCGATGCGCAGGCCCGAGCCGCCGGGCCGGTCCGGGACCGCCCACGCCGAGGCCGGGACGAACCGGTGCCGGGGCACGGCGTGCAGGGCCGCCCGCCAGCGCGGCTCGGTGAGGTCGCCGCGCGCGGTCAGCTCGTCCGCCAGCCGGTCGATCATCGCGGTCACGTCCGGACCGCCGGTCACCTCCGGCTCGTCGGTGCCGCCCATACCTCCACTGTGCGCACCTCGCTCGGGGAGGAACAACCCCGGTAGCGCCAAGCGTGCCCCCGTCGGTTCGGTCAGGCGACGTATTCGCGCAGGTGGACGGCGGTGAGGGTGTCGCCGTGCGCGACCAGGTCGGCCGGGGTGCCCGTGAAGACGACCTCGCCGCCGTCCGAGCCCGCGCCCGGGCCGAGGTCGATGATCCAGTCCGCGTGCGCCATCACGGCCTGGTGGTGCTCGATCACCACGACCGAGTTGCCCGCGTCCACGAGCCGGTCCAGGAGCGCGAGGAGCTGGTCGACGTCGGCGAGGTGCAGGCCGGTGGTCGGCTCGTCCAGGACGTAGGTCGCGGCCTTCTCGGCCATGTGGATCGCGAGCTTGAGCCTCTGCCGCTCGCCGCCGGACAGGGTGGTGAGGGGTTGTCCGAGGCCGAGGTAGCCGAGCCCGACGTCGGCGAGGCGGCCGAGGATCGTCCGCGCCTGCCCGGTGGTGAAGAAGCCGCGCGCCTCGTCCACGGACATGGCGAGGACGTCGCTGATGTTTTTTCCGCGCAGGGTGTAGCCGAGCACTTCGGGCGTGAAGCGGCGCCCCTCGCACTGCTCGCAGACGGTCGTGACCCCGGCCATCATCGCCAGGTCGGTGTAGATGAGCCCGAGTCCCTTGCAGCGCGGGCAGGCGCCCTCGGAGTTGGCCGAGAACAGAGCGGGCTTGACGCCGTTGGCCTTGGCGAACGCCGTCCGGATCGGGTCGAGGAGGCCCGTGTAGGTCGCCGGGTTGGACCGGCGGGAGCCGCGGATCGCCGACTGGTCGACCGAGACGACGTCCTCGCGGGCCGCGAGGTGGCCGTGGATGAGGGAGCTCTTCCCCGATCCGGCGACGCCCGTCACGACGGTGAGGACGCCCAGCGGGACGTCCACGCTGACGTTCTTGAGGTTGTGCCGGGTCGCGTTCTCGATGGAGACGTGCCCGGTGGGGGTGCGGACGGTCTCGCGCAGCCGGACGCGGTGGTCCAGGTGCCGTCCGGTGAGCGTGCCGGACGCGCGGAGCCCCGCGACGTCGCCGGTGTAGCAGATGTGGCCGCCGGCCGTCCCCGCTCCCGGGCCGAGGTCCACGACGTGGTCGGCGATCTCGATGGTCTCGGGCTTGTGCTCCACGACCAGGACGGTGTTGCCCTTGTCGCGCAGCCCCAACAGCAGGTCGTTCATCCGCCGGATGTCGTGCGGGTGCAGCCCCACCGTCGGCTCGTCGAAGACGTAGGTCACGTCGGTGAGGCTGGAGCCGAGGTGCCGGACCATCTTGACGCGCTGCGCCTCGCCGCCGGACAGGCTGCCGGACGCGCGGTCCAGGCTGAGGTAGCCGAGCCCCACCTCGACCAGCGACTCCAGGGTCTCGCGGAGCGTGGCGAGCAGCGGCGCGACCGACGGCGCGTCCAGCTTGCGGACGAAGGCGGCGAGGTCGGTGATCTGGAGGGCCGAGCAGTCCGCGATGCTCATCCCGTCGATCTTGGAGGAGAGCGCCGCCGGGTTCAGCCGCGCGCCGCCGCAGTCCGGGCACGCGGTGAAGGTGACGGCCCGCTCCACGAAGGCGCGGATGTGCGGCTGCGCCGCCTCCTTGTCCTTGGACAGGTACAGCCGCCGGACCTTGACCAGCAGACCCTCGTAGTTGGTGTTCAGGCCGTTCAGCTCGATCTTCGTGGCGGGCTTGTGGAGGAAGTCGTCCCACTGCTGGGGCGTGAAGTCGCGCAGTTTGACGTCCGGGTCCACGAAGCCGGACTGCACGATGTTCTTCCAGTACCAGGTGCCGACGCCGAAGTTCGGGACGGTGACCGCGCCCTCGTTCAGCGACAGGTCGCGGTCGAAGAGCTGGTCGAGGTCGATGTCGGAGACCTTGCCGAGGCCCTCGCAGCGCGGGCACATGCCCTCGGCGGTGTTGAAGCTGAACGCGCTGGAGGTCCCGACGTGCGGGACGCCGAGCCGGCTGAACACGAGCCGGAGCATGGCGGACGCGTCGGTGGCGGTGCCGACCGTCGAGCGCGCGTTGCCGCCCATGCGCTCCTGGTCCACGACGATCGCGGCGGACAGGTTGCGCAGCGCGTCCACGTCCGGGCGCGGGACGGCGGGCATGTACGACTGGACGAACGCGGTGTAGGTCTCGTTGATCAGCCGCTGCGACTCGGCCGCGATCGTGCCGAAGACCAGCGACGACTTGCCCGATCCGGAGACGCCGGTGAACACGGTGAGGCGGCGCTTGGGGATGTCCAGCGACACCTCCGCCAGGTTGTTCTCCCGAGCCCCGCGGACCTCGATGACATCGTGCCCGTCGGCGGTGTGCCGGGTCATGCGCGTCCTCCCGTTGATATCCTTAGACCGTAAAGAGATCTTGCTTCAGCTTATGCCATAAGGAGTTCCGGTATGGCCGTCTTCGCGGGACAGGGCGACCCGCGCCGCTCGATGGAGCTGCTCTGGCGCGGGTCGGCGCGGCGGCTGGCGTCCCGTCCGAGGACGCCGGGGCCCAAGCCCGCGCTGTCGGTGGACGCCGTGGTGGACGCCGCGATCGCGGTCGCCGACGAGGTCGGGACGGCGGCGCTGTCGATGCGGCTGGTGGGGGAGCGGCTCGGCCGCACGGCGATGGCGCTCTACACCTACGTGCAGGGCAAGGCCGAGCTGGTCGACCTCATGTACGACAAGGTCCTCGGCGAACTGCCGGCGGAGTTCCCGCAGCCCGTCTGGCGGGACGCCGTGACCGCCTGGGCCGGGGCCACGCGCGACCTCCACCTGCGGCATCCGTGGGTCTCCCAGGTGTCGCAGGCGCGTCCCGTCCTCGGCCCGAACGAGTACGTCGCCTACAACGCGCTGGCCGGGATCCTGCGCCGCGCCGGGCTGCGTCCGGATGAGGCCCGCGCGGTCGTGCCCGTCCTCGTCCGGTATGTGGAGGGCGCGGTGCGGTCGGTGAACGAGGCGCGCCGGGCGGCCCGCACCACCGGCGTCGCGGACGAGGAGTGGTGGCACGCGCGCGCCGCCGCGCTGGAGGAGATCGCGCCCGACTTCCTCGACGGCGTCCCCGACATGGCGTGGCTGGAGTCCCGCGACGCCCCGCCGCCCGAGGACGGCGCGCCCTACCTGGAGAGGCTGGTGAACGAGAGCTTCGGTCCGGGGCTCGCGGTCATCCTGGACGGCATCGAGGCGCGGCTGGCGGCCCGTCCCGCCGACGCGCAGGTCGGCGCACCCACTGAGACGCAGGCCGACACGCGCACCGAGACGCGGGCCGAGCCGAATGGCGCCGCTCGTTAGAGCTCGGTGCTCCGCGGCCCAGGGGAACGGCCCGGTTCAGTAGGTCTCGGACGCCTCGACGCAGGCGCGGACGAAGTCGCGCAGCACCGGGTCGGTGTCGCCGCGCGGCCAGACCACGGCGAGCTCGCTCTCCGGCGCGTCCTCGACGGGCCGGTAGACCACCCCCGGACGGCGGTACACGCGCGCCGACATCGCCGCCACCATCGCGATCCCGCGGCCGGACTGGATGGCCAGGAAGTAGTCCTCGGAGTTGTGCACCTCCACGCCGACCTTCGGCAGCGTCCCGAAGCGGTCCACGGCCAGCCAGTGCGCCCGCAGCGGCCCGGACGAGGCGGGCAGCGCCACGAACGGCTCGTCCCGCAGGTCGGCCAGGCGGATCGACGCGCGCCCGGCGAGCCGGTGCCCCTCGGGCAGCGCGACGTACCGTCCCTCCCGGACGAGTATCTCGTGGTCCAGCAGGTTCGCGCCCGGCACGGGGAGCCGGAGCAGCGCCGCCCGGTCGCGCCCGGACAGCACCGTCCCCGCCGGGTCGTTCCAGTCGTTCAGCAGCAGCTCGACCCGCAGGCCCGGGCGGAGCTCCGCGAACCGCCCGGTCACCGCGCTCAGCAGCGCCGGGTCGACGGCGGAGTGGTAGCCGATCCGCAGGACGCGGGCGGCGGCGTCCCGCTCGGCGCGCGCCTGCCGCTCCCAGCCGTCCAGGGCCTCGACGGCGGCGCGGGCGACCGGCAGCAGCGAGCGGCCCGCGTCGGTCAGCGCCACCGAGTGCCGGGTGCGGACGAACAGCGCCGTGCCCAACTCCTCCTCCAGCCGCCGGACGGCCTTGGACAGCGCGGGCTGCGCCACGTACAACCGCTCGGCCGCGCGGGTGAAGTGCAGCTCTTCGGCCACCGCCACGAAGTACCGCAGCGCGCGCGTCGAAACGTCCATGCCCGAACGGTAATGCCGATCAGGCATCACCACGGATCTTGGCGGCGCGGCCCCCGGCGGGACGACCATCGCGGTATGAACTCCTGGAAGGGCCTGGCGGCCGTCGTCCTCACCACCGTCGCCGCGATGACCCCCGTCTTCGGTGTCGCGGCGCTCGCCACCCCCGTCGAGCACGGGCTGGCGGTCTCCGGCACCGTGTTCGGCCTGGTCCTCAGCGGTTTCTTCGCGGTCAGCGCGGCCGGTGCGCCGCTCGCCCGCCGGGTCGCCGCCCGGATGCCGGTCCCGGCCGTCCTGCTGCTGGTCAACCTGCTGGCCGCCGCCGGGCTCGCGCTCGCGGCGACCGCGCCGAACCCGGCCGTGCTCGGCGCGGCGCTGCTGATCGCGGGCGCGGGCAGCG
>NZ_QURH01000983.1 GCF_003428695.1 Actinomadura logoneensis | reverse complement strand
TGCCCGCGGCGCGGCGCGCGGCGGCGCGGGCGGGCGGGCGCGGCGCCCTGTACCCGTGGCAGAGCGCCGCCGACGGCCGCGAGGAGACCCAGCTCGTGCACCTCAACCCCCGGTCGGGACGCTGGCTGCCCGACCACTCGCGCCTGCAGCGGCACGTGGGGCTGGCGGTGGCCCTGAACGTCTGGCGGTTCCACGAGGCCACCGGCGACACCGGGTTCCTCGCCGAGTACGGCGCCGAGATGATCCTGGAGATCGCCCGGTACTTCGCCTGGCTGGCCCGCTACGACCGCTCCCTGGACCGGTACCGGATCCGGGGCGTCATGGGCCCCGACGAGTACCACGACGCCTACCCCGACCGCGCGGAACCGGGCCTGGACGACAACGCCTACACCAACGTCCTCACGGCCTGGGTGCTGGACAGGGCCCTGGAGGCGCTGTCCCTCATCCCCGGGGACCGCCGCACCGAGCTGCGCGAGCGCCTCGGCCTGACCCGCGAGGAGATCACCCAGTTCGAGACCGTCGGACGGCGGATGTACGTCCCCTTCCACGACGGCGTGATCAGCCAGTTCGAGGGCTACGGCGACCTCGCGGAACTCGACTGGGACCGGTACCGCGAGCGCTACGGCGACATCCGCAGGCTCGACCGGATCCTGGAGGCCGAGGGCGACTCGGCCAACCGCTACAAGGCGTCCAAGCAGGCCGACGCGCTGATGCTGCTGCACGTCCTGCCGCCGGACGAGCTCGACGCCGTCCTGCGCCGCCTCGGCTACGAGCACGGCCCGGAGCTGACCGCGCGGACCATCGCCTACTACCTGCCGCGCACCTGCCACGGCTCCACCCTCAGCTTCCTCGTGCACGCCTGGATCCTGGCCGGGACCACCGCGGACGACGCCTGGCCCGTCTTCCTGGAGGCGCTCGGCTGCGACATGGAGGACGCGCAGCACGGCACCACGGCCGAGGGCGTCCACCTGGGCGCCATGGCGGGCACCGTGGACCTCGTCCAGCGCCAGTACGCCGGTCTGACCATGCGCGGCGGGACGCTGCACCTCGACCCGCGCCTGCCCGCCGCGATCGGCGAGATCCGGCTGGCGCTCCGCTACCGCGGGCACTGGGGCGTCGAACTCGTCTGCCGCCAGGACCTCCTGCACGTGTCCCTGCGGCCCGGCGCCGCCGAGCCCGTCCACATCGTCTTCGACGGCGAGGACGTCCTCGTCCAGCCCGGCACCTGCTGGGAGGCGCCCCTCCTGCACGGCAGACCCCGCCCGCCCGCCGACGAAGCCCCAGACGCGGGCGGGCCGTAAGGCAACGTCGGAGAAGAGGCGTCGTAGGCGTCCGGAACGTCGCTCCGGGCGCCCCATGCGAAGGACCCGCCGCGAGTGGAGATCGCGGCGGGTCCTTCCGGATGCGTCAGAGACGGGCGGCGATGGCCTTGGCGTAGAGGTCGGCGGCTTCGGGGGCCGCGTCCAGGAAGAGGGAGGGCTCGGTGAGTTCCAGTTCCATCAGGACGGGCGCGCCGTCGGGGCCGGTGACCATGTCCACGCGGGCGTAGAGGAGGTCGGGGGCGCCCGGGACGGCGGCCAGGGCGCGTTCGGCGAGCGCCAGCTGCGCTTCCGTCGGGGTGGCCGGGGTGATGGCGCCGCGGCCGTCCTCGCCGGTCACCAGGCCCTCGATGCCCGCGCCCGCGCGCAGGATCGGGGACTTGCGGGCGGCATGGGTGAAATCGCCGTCGCAGAACAGCAGGGCGGTCTCGCCCTCCGTGTCCACGGCGGACAGGAACGGCTGCACCATCGCCGGGGCGCCGCGCAGCGCCTCCAGGTGGGCGCGGGCCTGCTCGTCCTCGGTCCCGCGCCGCCAGCGGGCGGTGTCGCGGGACCCGGCCGACACGGCGGGCTTGATGACGAACTCGTCCCAGTCGGGCAGGCCGTCCGGGTCCCAGAGGGTCGGGACGGTCGGGACGCCCGCCTCGGCGAGGTCGCGCAGGTACCGCTTGTCGGTGTTCCAGCGCAGCACGGGCGCCGGGTTCGCGACGCGCGGCAGGGCGTCGGCCCAGGCCAGGAACTCGGCCGGACGGTCGATGTAGTCCCAGGTCGAGCGGATGACGGTCAGGTCGTAGCGGGACCAGTCGGCGGACGGGTCGTCCCACACGACCGGTTCGGCGGTGACGCCGAGGGGGGCGAGCGACGCGCGCAGCATCGCGGCCTCGGATCCGCCGTCGGGGATCGCGGCGAACGTGGCGAGGGCTACCTTCAACGGACGGGGAGTCCTTCCTGGCGCAGGGCGGCCTTCACGTCGGGGATCGTGAGGTCGCCGAAGTGGAACACCGACGCGGCGAGGACCGCGTCGGCCCCGGCGGCGACGGCCGGGGCGAAGTCGCCCACCGCGCCCGCGCCGCCGGACGCGATGACCGGCACCGACACCTCCGCCCGGACGGCCCGGATCATCTCCAGGTCGAACCCGGTCCTGGTGCCGTCGGCGTCCATCGAGTTCAGCAGGATCTCGCCCACGCCCAGGTCCTCGGCGCGGCGGGCCCACTCGACCGCGTCGATGCCGGTGCCGCGGCGTCCGCCGTGGGTGGTGACCTCGAAGCCGGACGCGGTGTCCGCGGCGCGGCGGGCGTCCACCGACAGCACGACGCACTGCGACCCGAACCGGTGCGCGGCCTCCCGCAGGAACTCGGGCCGGGCGATCGCGGCGGTGTTGATCGACACCTTGTCCGCGCCCGCGCGCAGCAGCCGGTCCACGTCCTCGACGGTGCGGACGCCGCCGCCGACGGTGAGCGGGATGAACACCTGCTCGGCGGTGCGCCGCACCACGTCGTAGGTGGTGGAACGGTCCGCCGAGGAGGCGGTGATGTCCAGGAAGGTCAGCTCGTCGGCGCCCTCGGCGTCGTAGCGGGCGGCCAGCTCGACGGGGTCGCCCGCGTCGCGCAGGTTCTGGAAGTTGACGCCCTTGACCACCCGCCCGGCGTCCACGTCCAGGCAGGGGATCACTCGCACGGCGACGGTCACGATGCCCCCCGGTACGCGTCGATCTCGATCTCGACCAGCTGGCGCGGGTCGATCAGGCCCGCGACGACCAGCATGCTCGCGGCGGGCCGGACGTCGTGGAAGAACTCGGCGTGCGCGCGGCCCACCTCGTCCGAGTACGCCGCGTCGGTGACGTACATCCGGGTCCGGACGACGTGCTCACGGCCGAGGCCGAGCCGCTCCAGCGACCACAGCGCGATCTCGATCGCGGTGCGGGTCTGCTGGTAGGGGTCGCCGGGGTGGACGACCTCGCCGTCCACGGTCGAGGTGCAGCCGGACACGAACGCGAAGTCCCCGGCGAGGACGGCCCGGGAGTATCCGATCGTGTCCTCCCAGGGGCCGCCGGAGGTGATGCGCTCGATCAACGCACGGCCTCCAGGGCCTCTTCCAGCGTGAACGCGCCCCCGTACAGCGCCTTCCCGACGATCGCGCCCTCGACGCCGTCCGCCACCAGGCCGGCGAGCGCGCGCAGGTCGTCCAGGGACGAGACGCCGCCGGACGCGACGACCGGCCGGTCGGTGCGCGCGCAGACCTCGCGGAGCAGCTCGGTGTTGGGGCCGCGCAGCGTGCCGTCCTTGGTGACGTCGGTGACGACGTAGCGCGGGCAGCCGTCGTCCTCCAGCCGGGCCAGCACCTCCCACAGGTCGCCGCCCTCGCGGGTCCAGCCGCGCGCGGCGAGCGTGGTGCCGCGCACGTCCAGGCCGACCGCGATCCGGTCGCCGTACTCGGCGATGATCTTGCGGCACCAGGCCGGGTCCTCCAGCGCGGCGGTGCCGATGTTGACCCGCGCGCAGCCGGTCGCGAGCGCCGCCTCCAGCGAGGCGTCGTCGCGGATGCCGCCGGACAGCTCGACCTTCACGTCCAGGCGGCCGGTCACCTCGGCGAGCAGCCCGCGGTTGGAGCCGCGCCCGAAGGCGGCGTCGAGGTCGACCAGATGGATCCACTCCGCGCCCGCCTCCTGCCAGGCGAGGGCGGCCTCCAGCGGCGCGCCGTAGGAGGTCTCGGTGCCCGCCTCGCCCTGCACCAGGCGCACGGCCTGGCCGTCGGCGACGTCAACGGCGGGAAGCAGCGTGAGTGACATGGGGTCCTTACCCGGAAGGTGTGAGCGGAGGAGAGGGAGAGGTCAGTCGACCGTGGCGAGCCAGTTCTCCAGGAGCCGGGCCCCGGCGTCGCCGGACTTCTCCGGATGGAACTGGGTGGCGCACAGCGGGCCGTTCTCGACGGCGGCGACGAAGCGGTCGCCGTGCTCGGCCCAGGTGACCAGCGGCGGCTTGATGGTGCCGGACGGGTCAGGCGTCAGCTCCCACGTCCGCACGCCGTAGGAGTGCACGAAGTAGAACCGGGTGTCGGCGTCCAGGCCCGCGAACAGCAGCGAGTCGGCCGGGGCGTCCACGGTGTTCCAGCCCATGTGCGGCAGGACGGGCGCCGACAGCCGCTCGACCGTGCCGGGCCACTCGTCGCAGCCGTCGGTGGTGACGCCGTGCTCGACGCCCCGCCCGAACAGGATCTGCATGCCGACGCAGATGCCGAGCACCGGACGGCCGCCCGCGAGCCGCCGTCCGATGATCCGCTCGCCCTTGATCTTCAGCAGCCCCGCCATGCACGCCTCGAACGCGCCGACCCCGGGGACGACCAGGCCGTCCGCGTCGAGCGCGGCGTCGAAGTCGGAGGTCACGGTGACGTCCGCGCCGTGCCGGGCGATCGCGCGTTCGGCCGAGCGCAGGTTCCCCGACCCGTAGTCGAGGACGACGATCCTCTTGCCCATGCCTACAGGGCTCCCTTGGTGGACGGGATGCCGTGCACCTTCGGGTCGAACGCGACCGCGTCCCGCAGCGCCCGGGCGAGCGCCTTGAACTGGGCCTCGACGATGTGGTGGGCGTTGCGGCCGTACGGGACGTGGACGTGCAGGCAGACGCCCGCGTTGGCGACGAACGACTCCAGGATGTGCCGGGTCATCGTGGTGTCGTACTCCGGCCCGATCATCGGGGCCATGCCCTCGGGCTCGGTGTGCACCAGGTACGGCCGGCCCGCGATGTCCACGGTGACCTGCGCGAGCGCCTCGTCCAGCGGGACCGAGGCGTCGGCGAACCGGCGGATGCCGGCCTTGTCGCCCAGCGCCTGCCGGAACGCGCCGCCGAGCGCGATCGCGGTGTCCTCGATCGTGTGGTGGCTGTCGATGTACAGGTCGCCGGTGGTCTTGACGGTGAGGTCGAACGAACCGTGCTTGCCGAGCTGGGCCAGCATGTGGTCGTAGAAGCCGACGCCGGTCGCGATGTCGACGGTGCCCGTCCCGTCGAGGTCGATCTCGACCAGGACCTCGGTCTCCTTGGTCCCCCGCGAGACCCTGCCCGTGCGGCTCACTTGCTCTCCTTGATCGCGGTCTTCAGTGCGTCCCGGAAGGCGTCCATCTCCCGGGGGGTGCCGACGCTGACCCGCAGCCACTCGGGCGGTCCCACCTCCCGGATGAGGACGCCGCGGTCGAGCATCCCCTGCCACACCCTCCGGCGGTCGGGGAACGTCCCGAACAGGACGAAGTTGGCGTCGGAGTCGGCGACGCGCAGGCCCTCCCCGCGCAGCCACTCCACGGTCGCGTCGCGCTCGCGGCGCAGCGCGTCCACCGAGCCCAGCAGTTCTCCGGCGTGGCCGAGCGCGGTGCGCGCCACCGCCTGGGTGACGGCCGACAGGTGGTACGGCAGCCGGACGAGCAGCAGCGCGTCGATCACCGCCGGGTCGGCGGCGAGGTAGCCGAGGCGGGTTCCCGCCATCGCGAACGCCTTGGACATCGTCCGGGTGACGATCAGCCTGGGGTGCCGGTCCAGCAGCGTCAGCGCCGACGGCGTCCCGGCCCGGCGGAACTCGGCGTACGCCTCGTCCACCACGACCATGCCGGGGGCCGCCGCGAGGATGGCCTCGATCGCGTCGAGCGGCAGCGCGGTGCCGGTCGGGTTGTTCGGGGAGGTCAGGAACACCACGTCCGGCCGGTGCTCCTCGACCGCCCGCACCGCGGCCTCGGGCTCGATCCCGAAGTCCTCGTCGCGGAAGGCGTTGATCCAGCGGGTGCCGGTGACCCCGGTGATGATCGGGTGCATCGAGTAGGACGGCTCGAAGCCGAGCGCGGTGCGGCCCGCGCCGCCGAACGCCTGCAGGATCTGCTGGATGATCTCGTTGGAGCCGTTGGCGGCCCAGACCCGGCGGCCGGTCAGGCCCGCGCCGGGGGTGTCGGTGTTCAGGAACTCCGCCAGCCCCTCGCGCAGCGCGACGGCGTCGCGGTCCGGGTAGCGGTTGAGGGAGCCGGCGGCGGCCATGACGGCCGCGCCGATCGCCCGCACCAGCGGCTCGGACGGCGGGTAGGGGTTCTCGTTGGTGTTCAGCGCGACCGGGACGTCCAGCTGGGGTGCCCCGTAGGGCTCCCGGCCCCGCAGGTCGTCGCGGATCGGGAGGTCGGAGAGGGACGTCACGAAGGGATCTCCCAGTCGAAGCGGGCCTTCATCGCGGCCCCGTGGGCGGGCAGGTCCTCGGCCTCGGCGAGCGTCACCACGCGCGCGGTGGCGTCCGCGAGGGCGGCCTCGTCGTACTTCACGACATGGACGCCGCGCAGGAACGACTGGACCGACAGGCCGGACGAATGGCACGCGCATCCGCCGGTCGGCAGGACATGGTTGGAGCCCGCCAGGTAGTCCCCCAGCGACACGGGCGCGAACGGCCCGACGAAGACCGCGCCCGCGTTGCGGACCCGCGCGGCGACCGCGTCGGCGTCGGCGGTCTGGATCTCCAGGTGCTCGGCGGCGTACGCGTCGACGACCTTCAGGCCCGCCTCGACGTCGTCCACCAGGACGATCCCGGACTGGCGGCCGGCCAGCGCCTCGGTGATCCGCTCGCTGTGCTTGGTGCGGCCCACCTGGACCGCGAGCTCGGCCTCGACCGCGTCCGCGAGCCCGGCCGAGTCGGTGACCAGGACGGCGGCGGCCAGCACGTCGTGCTCGGCCTGGCTGATCAGGTCGGCGGCGACGTGCACCGGGTCGGCGGTGTCGTCGGCGAGCACCGCGATCTCGGTCGGACCGGCCTCGGAGTCGATGCCGATCACGCCCTTGAGCAGCCGCTTGGCCGCCGCGACCCAGATGTTGCCGGGCCCGGTGACCAGATCGGCGCGCGGGCACTCCTCGGTGCCGTAGGCGAACATCGCGACCGCCTGCGCCCCGCCGGCCGCGTACACCTCGTCCACCCCGAGCAGCGCGCACGCCGCCAGGATCGTCGGGTGCGGCAGGCCGCCGAAGTCCCGCTGCGCGGGCGAGGTGACCGCGAGCGAGCCGACCCCGGCCTCCTGCGCCGGGACGACGTTCATCACGACGCTGGACGGGTACACGGCGCGCCCGCCCGGCACGTAGAGCCCCACGCGCCCGACCGGGATCCACCGCTCGGTGACGGTGCCGCCGGGCACGACCCGCGTGGTCACGTCCGTGCGGCGCTGGTCGCGGTGGACCATGCGGGCGCGGCGGATCGACTCCTCCAGGGCGTCCCGGACGGCAGGGTCGAGACCGGCGAGCGCCTTCTCGATCTCCCCGGCGGGGACGCGGGTGGACTCCAGCTCGACGCCGTCGAACCGCCTGGTGTACTCCCGTACGGCCGCGGCCCCATGATGGCGCACGTCCTCGCAGATGGGCCGCACCTTCTCAAGGGCGGCCTCGACGTCGAGCTCGGCGCGGGGCAGCACGGAGCGCAGGTCGCCGGGGAGCGAACCGCGCAGATCGATACGGGAGATCACCCGCCCAGTCTACGGAGTGCGTCCAAACCACGAAGCACCGTCTCGCGTGCCGAGACACGGGTCACGGAATTCCCGTGGAACTCGTGGGACCCCGGCGACCCAGGTGGTGCGGAACGCCCGAAGCCGCCCCGCCAAGACCGAATTCTCCCCGAACAAAAGACTTCCCCCCACGCCACCCCCGCCCGAGGGCCCGCATCGGGCCTCAGACGCGGGCATCGAGCACGGCCGCAGCCCTTGGCTCAGGCACGGGCACGGTAGAGGTGGGTGGGCACGGGTGTCGGTGCGGCGGCGTGGGTGGTGATCGCAGGGCCGCTGACGCCCCGGGTCCCGCCCTCCCAGTGCGGGAGCCCGGGGCGTAGCGCGTTCCAAAGGCGACTTCCGCTCACGGGCGCCTTCCGTTACGCCCGCCCCCGGCCGACCGCGTCAGACGAGCAGCGTCCCGTCCAGGACGGTGACCGCCCGCCCGGTGAGGACGACCCGGTCGCCGCGCAGCCCCGTCCGGACGTACCCGCCCCGCTCGGACGCCTGGTAGCCGGTCAGGTCGGCGCGGCCGAGGCGGGCCGACCAGAACGGCGACAGGGCGCAGTGCGCCGAGCCCGTCACCGGGTCCTCGCCGTCCCCCAGCCCGCGGGCGCCGAAGAACCGCGAGACGAAGTCATGATCCGCGCCCGGCTCGGCGGCGGCGGTGACGATCACCCCGCGCGCGTCGATCTTCTCCAGCGCCCCGGCGTCCGGCGCCAGGGACCGGACGGCCTCGGCGTCCGCGACCTCGGCGAGCACGTCGCCGACCGCGGAGCGTCCCGTCCAGACCACCGCCGTGCCGAGCGCGGCGGACAGGCCGTCCGGTTCCGGGGTCCGCTCCGGCGGGGCGGCCGGGAAGTCCATCTCCAGCGCACCGTCCGGCGAGGGCGCCACGGTCAGCACGCCGCTGTGCAGGGTCCGGAACCGCAGCGGCCCGTCCGACGCGGCGCCGGTGGAGAACAGCGCGTGCGCCGACGCCAGCGTCGCGTGCCCGCACAGGTTCACCTCCACCAGCGGCGTGAACCAGCGCAGCTCGAAGTCGGCATCCGGGTCGGCCAGCGGGCGGACGAAGGCCGTCTCCGAGTGTCTGAGCTCCGCCGCGACCCGCTGCATCCAGGCTGGATCCGCGGGCGCGTCCAGCAGGCAGACACCGGCGGGATTCCCGCCGAACGGACGTTCGGTGAAGGCGTCAACGACCAGCAGTCTCATGCCTTCGACGCTAATCGGGCGCCCGGACGGCACGAAACGGCCAATCCGCGCCAGTGGACTGGTCGTCCCTCTCCGCGCCGCCAGGCCGGCCATCACCCGCGACGTGGACGTCGAACTCGTCCTGGTCACGATCCGGGCCGCCCCCCGCACCGTGGACGCCGGACCCGACAGACGCATCAGGAGCGGCACGAACAGCGGGCACATCAGGCGCACCTGGCGCGTGGGGCGCGATGGGCGCGGCACGGAAGCCGGACGCGTCGGACATGTCGGGTGCGGTGGACGGGTCGGGTGCGGTGGGTGCGTCGGGATGGGACGGAGTGCGGGCGCAGAAGTGGGCGTCCCAGCGGCGCGGGCAGGCGGTGATCCACCCGACCACGAAACCCACGGCGAGGCTCGCCGTGCCCATCATCAACAGGTTGAGCCACATCGGAGTTCGGGCGCCTCCAGGTCTTTCCGGAGGGCGAACCCCCGGGACGTGGGACGAAGCTAGCCCCGCCGCAGTACTCTGACCAGCGCCTTTACCGCCTGCCGCCCAACCCGACCACAAAGCCATGCCCCGTTCCGGCCACCAAGCGGTGCCCGGGGCGCGGCTGCCCACGCGGGGCACGGCGACGTAGTCTGGCGGGGAGGGCACCGTCGCGCCCGGAGCCCCGGGGCGGGAGCATTGTGGGAGGGACGCGATGACCGATCGAATCGCGCTGTTCCCGCTGAGCGCCGTCCTGTTCCCCGGTGTCGTCCTGCCTCTCCACCTCTTCGAGGAGCGCTACCGCACGCTGCTGGCGGACCTGCTGGACGGCCCGGAGCCCCGCCGGTTCGGCGTGGTCGCGCTGGAGGTCGGCCGCGAGACCGCCGGGCCCGGCGGCACGACGGGCGCCGCGCCCCCGGCGACCGGCGACGGTCCAGGT
>NZ_QURH01000985.1 GCF_003428695.1 Actinomadura logoneensis | reverse complement strand
CCGGCCCGGCTGCGCGCGTCGGCCCGGCTGCGCGCGTCGGCCCGGCTGCGCGAGGACCGCGGCGCGCCGTCGCTGGAGTTCGCCGCGGGCTTCCCGATCACGCTGGTCGTGATCTTCGTGGCCTACCAGGCGTGGGTGTCGGCGACGACGGTCGAGCGCGTGGAGAACATCGCGCGGACCGGCGCCCGCCAGGCCAGCCAGGACTACGCGCCGTCGCGCTGCCGCACCTACGCGCTGGGGGCCAAGCCGAACTGGATCAACCAGTACGACGTCGAGGGCGGCGCGACCAAGGTGGACGGCACCGACGGCGTGTACTGCCGCGTCAAGGCGAGACTCCCGCTGATCTGGAAGGGCATCCCCATCGACTACACCGTCACCCGCAGCTTCACGCTCCCGCTGGGGTAACCATGGCGCTCAAGGACCGACTCGACCAGGACCGTTCGGCTCCCGAACGGAGCGGCAAGTCCAGCATCGGCCACTGGCGCGCGCGGCTGCTGGAGGAGATCAACCTCGACGAGCTGGCGCGGCTCACCATGGCGCAGCGCCGGTCGCGGCTGGAGAAGGTCACGGGCCTGCTGCTCACCCGTGAGGGCCCGGTGCTCTCGCCGGGCGAGCGGGCCGGCCTGATCCGCCGGGTGGTGGACGAGGCGCTCGGCCTCGGCGTCCTGGAACCGCTGCTCGCCGACCCGAACGTCACCGAGATCATGGTGAACGGCCCGGACACCGTGTTCGTCGAGCGCGCGGGCCGCGTGTACCGGCTGGACGGCGGGTTCGCCAGCGAGGAGCAGCTGTACCAGACCATCGACCGCATCGTCGCCCAGGTGAACCGCCGGGTGGACGAGTCGAGCCCGATGGTGGACGCGCGCCTGCCCACCGGCGAGCGCGTCAACGTGATCATCCCGCCGCTGTCGCTGGCCGGGCCGATCCTGACCATCCGCCGCTTCCCCCGCGCGTACTCGATCGAGGAGCTCGTCGGGATGCGGGCGATGGACGCGCCGACCGGGATGCTGCTCGCCTCGTTCGTCCGGGCCCGGCTGAACATGGTCATCGCGGGCGGCACCGGCACCGGGAAGACGACGATGCTGAACGCGCTGTCGGCGTTCGTCCCCGAGACCGAGCGCATCATCACGATCGAGGACTCCGCCGAGCTCCAGCTCAAGCAGGCGCACGTCATCCCGCTGGAGTCGCGGCCGGCCAACATCGAGGGCAAGGGCGCGATCACGATCCGCGACCTGGTCCGCAACGCGCTGCGCATGCGCCCGGACCGGATCATCGTCGGTGAGGTCCGCGGCGGCGAGACCCTGGACATGCTCCAGGCGATGAACACCGGGCACGACGGTTCGCTGGTGACCGTGCACGCCAACTCCAGCGAGGACACCGTCAACCGGTTGCAGACCCTGACCAGCATGAGCGACGTCAAGCTGCCGTTCGAGGCGGTCCGCGACCAGATCAACAGCGCCATCGACGTCATCGTCCAGCTCAGCCGCGGCCCGGACGGCTCGCGCCGGATCGTGGAGATCGCGGTGATGGACAAGTCGGTGCGCGAGCGGTTCTCGCTGCAGCCGGTGATGCGGTTCGAGGCCGAGCCGATCGGCGCGGACCGCGTCGTGCGCGGCCGGTTCAGGCCGATGCCGCTGCCGCCCGCGCTCGCCACCCGCCTGTTCCACGCCGGTGAGTCCATCCCGCCCGCCTTCGCCCCCCGCTCGATGAACGGTTCGGCGGGGCACGGCGTTCCCGTCCCGCCCGGCGCGCCGCCCGGCCTCGGCACGACGTCCGGCCCCGAGCCGCCGCACGGGCGCGAACCGCTGCACGGACCGGGGGACGCCTGATGCACGACCGACCGAAAGGAAGCGGTACCCGATGAACCTGCCGCTGCCGGCGATCCTGGCGATCCTGGCGCTGACCCTCGTCCTGGCGACCTGGGGCGTCGGGGATCTGCTCACGGGCTGGGGGCAGCGCCGGCGCCTGGTCTCCCGGGCCGAGCTCGGCATCGACACCACGCCCAACGGCCCCCTGGTCCGGCTGGACCGGGTGCTGCGCCGGACGTCGGCGGGCAAGTCCCTCGCCCGCCGGCTGCACAACTCCGGGCTGCGCATCCGGGTGTCGACGTTCGTGCTCCTGCTGTCGGCCGTCGCCCTCCTCGCCGTCTTCGTGATCGGGCAGTGGATCGGCGCGGTGTACGGGATCGCGGCGGCGGTCGGCGTCGCGTTCCTGTTCCTGTCCTACCTGCGCCGCCGGGAGGACCGGCGCAAGGAGGAGTTCATCGCGCAGCTCCCGGAGCTGGCCCGCGTCCTGTCGAACGCCACCCAGGCCGGACTGGTCATGACCACCGCGATCGAGATCGCCGCCGACGAGCTCTCCGAGCCGGCGGGCGAGGAGCTGAAGCGCACCGCGGACGCGCTGCGGCTCGGGCAGCCGCTGGAGGAGGCCCTGCACGACCTCGGCGAGCGGCTGCCGTCCCGGGAGCTGGGCGTGCTGATCAGCACGCTGGTGGTGTCCGCGCGGGCGGGCGGCTCGCTGGTCACCGCGCTGCGGACGATCTCCACCACGCTGGAGGACCGCAAGGAGATCCGCCGCGAGGTCCTCACCATCATGGGCGAGGCGACCGTGACGAACGTGAGCGTGATCGGGCTCAGCATCGTCGCGCTCGGGCTGATCAACGTGATCCAGCCCGGCGCGCTGCGGGCCATGAGCCACCATCTGATCGGGCAGGTGATCCTGGTCATCGCGCTGTCGCTGTTCGTCGGCAGCGTGGTCATCGTCCGCCGGATCACCCGGATCGACGTGTGAGGCGCCGATGACCATCCCGTACCTGCTCGCGGCCGGGGCCGCGCTGTGCGTCGTGCTGCTGGTGTGGGCGCTGGCCGCGCTCACCTCGGGCGGAAGGGTCAGCGACGACGCGCTGCCCGCCGCCGGCGCGGAGGCCAAGGACGAGCAGTTCATCCTCGACCGGATCACCGAGCGCCTCGGCGCGCCGTTCGCGCGGCCGATGATGGACCTGCTCGCCCCCTGGCGCGCGAAGATCCGGATGCGCATCGACCAGGCCGGACGGCCCGGCGGCATGACCGTCGACACCTACGCCCGCAGGCTGGCCGGATACCTCGTCCTGTTCGGGACGCTGGCGCTGCTGGTGCTGCTCCAGGGGCACCCGTTCTGGGCCCTGCTGGTGCTGCTGGCGGCGCTCCAGCCCGACCTGTCCCTGTACGCCAAGCGGGCCGCCCGGCAGGACGAGATCCAGCGGTCCATGCCGGACTTCCTGGACGTCCTGGCGGTCACGGTGAGCGCCGGGCTCAGCTTCCGCACCGCCCTCGCGCGCGTCTGCGAGAGCATGCCGGGCGCGCTGTCGGAGGAGTTCATGGTCGCGCTGCGCCAGATGGAGCTGGGCACGCCCCGCCGGGAGGCGTTCGACGACCTGCGCGACCGCAACAACTCCGAGGCGGTCGGCTCGTTCGCGACCGCGCTGCTGCAGGCCGAGGAGCTCGGCGCGCCGCTCGGCCAGGCGCTGGTGGACATCAGCAACGACATGCGCCGCGAGTCCGCCCAGTGGGCGCGGCGCAAGGCGCAGCGCGCCAACCCCAAGATCACGGCGGTGACCATGGGGATGTCCATGCCCGGCCTGATGATGATCGTGATCACGGCCATGGTCTACGGGATGAACCTCAGGGGGGTCGGTGGCCTCTTCGGCGGCTGACCGCAAGGACGCGGGGGGCGGTCTGTTCGCCGGGGGCGACGGCCGTCCGGACACGCGTGCGCCGATGACCGAGCGGGTCGGCGAGGCCTTCCGGATGCTGATGCACATCCGGATGCTCACCGCGGCGGTGACGCTGCTGCTCATCCCCCGGGAGAGCCTCACGGTCGAGGCGTTCCTGCTGGTGGTGTTCATCGTCGGGCTGTCCTGGGTCAGCGGCCGGTGCTGGCGGAGCATCGCGCCCCGGTTCGCGGCGCACCCGCTGCTGTTCGCGCTGGACATGGCCGTGTCGTTCGGCGCGCTCGCGATCAGCGGCAGCGTCACCGGGCCGTTCTTCCTGTGCACCGTCGTCACCGCCGCGCTCGGCGGACTGCTGTACCGCTGGCAGGGGATGCTCGGCGTCGCGGCCCTGCAGATGCTCTTCTACTACGTGGTGTACGCGGCGACCGCCTCGGTGTCGGTCGCGCACACCTTCCAGGCCCTCCTGGGGCAGCCGTTCTACTACCCGCTCGCCGGGTTCGCCGGGGTCGCGCTGCGCCGCCTGCTGGACGAGTACGCCGAGCAGGAGGCGGCCCGCCGCCGCGCCGAGGTGCACGCCGCCGCCGCCGACGAACGCGCCCGGCTCGCCCGCGAGATGCACGACTCCCTCGCCAAGACGCTGCGCGGCATCGCGCTCGCGGCGTCGGCGCTGCCGGTGTGGGTCGAGCGGGACGCCGAGCGCGCCGTGGCCGAGGCCCGGCGGATCGCCGAGGCCGCCGAGACCGCGTCCCGCGAGGCCCGCGACCTGCTGACCGAGCTGCGGGCCGAGGCGCTGGTCCGGCCGCTCTCGGAGGTCATCGCGGAGCTGGCCGGACGCTGGTCGCGGGAGACCGGCACCCGGGTGGAGCTGGACCTCGACGCGGCCCTGGACCTGGCGCCCGCCGCCCGGCACGAGGTCGTCGCGATCCTCGGCGAGGCGCTGACCAACGTGGCCCGGCACGCGGGCGCCGACCTGGTGGAGGTCCGGCTGAGCGGCGCCGGGGACGTCCTGGAGCTGGCCGTCCGCGACGACGGGTGCGGGTTCGATCCGCCCGAACTGGCGGACCTGGCGCGCGACGGCCACTACGGTCTGGTGGGCCTGACCGAGCGGGCCGAGCGCGCCGGGGCCGAGGTGGCCCTGGAGTCCGCGCCCGGCGCCGGAACGACCGTGCTGCTCCGCGTCCCGGCGGAGCGGACCGACATGCCCGCAGAGCGAACGGCAGAGGTGAGTTGATGGCTTCCCCCCGAGTGCTGGTCGTGGACGACAACGTGGTGGTCCGCTCCGGGCTGGTGTCGCTGCTGGAGGCCGCCGGGATCGAGGTGGTCGGCCAGGCGGGCGACGGCCGGACGGCGGTCGAGCTGGCCGCGCGGCTCCGTCCCGACCTGGTCTTCCTCGACGTGCAGATGCCGCTGGTGGGCGGCGTCGAGGTCGTCGGGACGCTCAGCCGCGACGCGCGCGTCGTCATGCTGACCTACACCGACGACGCGGAGACCGTGCGCGCCGCGATCGGGAACGGCGCGGCCGGGTACCTGGTGCACGGCCGGTTCTCCCCGGAGGAGCTGGCCGACGCGGTCCGGCGGGCGATGGACGGCGCGAACCCGCTGTCGGACGTCGCGGTGTCGGCGCTGGTCGGGGCCGTCCGGGACCGCGACCGGGAGCCGGCGGCGACCGCCGCGCCGCCCCCGCCGCCGGCCGAGCCGGACCCCAACGCCCGGTTCGGCCTCTCGGCGCGGGAGGTCGACGTCATGCGCCTCATCGTGCGGGGGCGCTCCAACGGCGAGATCGCGAGCGAGCTGTTCCTCTCCGAGAAGACCGTCAAGAACCACGTGAACCGCATCTACGCCAAACTCGGCGTGCCCTCCCGGGCGGCGGCCATCGCCCTCTGGATGGGCACCGTGGACGGGCTGCGGTGACGGGGGAGCGCACGCCTCGAGGGCCCGGCGCATTGGGTCCTGAGACCCGGCTCCGGGGGTGCCTTCTTCGGGCCTGGAGTTGGGTCGCCGGGCCCTGGGGGGAGGTGGCCGGAATCCGTAATGTTCTGTTCAGCAAAGCGGAGCGGGCCACCGGCAAGGAGAACTCAGATGAACGCTCTCATCCCTCTCTACGTCACTCTTCAGACTTTCGTCCAGGACCGTGCCGAGCAGGTCGGCCGGCAGATCCGGGAGCGCCAGGACGCGGGCGTCAGCGCCCTGGAGTACGGCGCCCTGATCGTGGTGGCCGCGGTCGTCGTCGGCATCCTGTACGGCCTGGTGAACGGCTCGGTGCGGCAGAACGTCACCCAGGCCATCAACAAGCTGTTCAACCCGGGCAGCGCCAGCTGATCCGTCGCCCGTGTGAATTCACCGGGCCGGTCGATAATTCCAGCATGGGGAGAGTCGCGAAAGCGGCTCTCCCCATGCTGTTCTGTTTCAGGGAAAGTCTGGAAGGGGTTCGACTGTGACATTCGTGAAGTGGGCCGGGTCCCGGTGGACGGGGCTCGGCGCGGTCGCGATCGCCGGGGCAGTCGTGCTTTCCGGTTGCAGTGACAAGAAAGAGGCGAAACCCGGGCCCACGGGCTCCGGCAAGCCGGGGGGCGCGACCCGGTCGTCGGCCGCGTACGAGAAGCGGTCCGTCCCGCTGCCCGTCAAGGACGGGGTGGCGAGGCTGGACCTGACGGCCCTCAGCCGCACCTCCGGCTCGACCGTGACGGCCCGCTTCACGGTGGCGAACGACGGCAAGACCCCGCTGACCGTGTCCGGCGCGCTCGGCGACCAGCTCAACGACCCCGGCGCGGGGTACATCCTGTCGCTGGGCGGCCTCGGGATGGTCGACGTCCAGGGCGGCAAGGTGTACATGCCGCTCCGCAACGGCGACCACTGCTTCTGCTCGGAGGACATCAAGACGCTGCCGCCCGGCGGCAGCCAGGACCTGTACGCGATCTTCCCGGCGCCGCCCGCGAACGTGCAGCGGGTCACCATCACCGCGCCGACCGCCGCGCCCCTGGAGAACGTGCCGATCGTCACCGGCCCGGTGGCGCCGGTGCCGGGCCAGACCGCGGACGCCGCCGCGGCCGCGGGCGGGCAGCAGCGCGTCGCGAACCTCGTCGTCACGTCCACGGGCATCGACCAGGGGGTGGACGACAGCGGCGACGACCGGAAGGTGAACCTCCAGTCCGACGTGCTGTTCGCCCTCAACAAGGCCGACCTGACGCCGCGCGCCGACGCGCTGCTGCGGCAGGTCGCGCAGCAGATCGACAAGTCCAGGGGCCAGACCGTCAAGGTGGACGGCCACGCCGACAGCTCGGGCAACGACGCCATCAACCAGCCGCTGTCCGAGCGCCGCGCGCAGACCGTCGCGAACCGGCTGAAGTCACTGGTGACCAGGCAGGGCGTCACGTTCCAGCCCGCCGGGCACGGCTCCACGCAGCCGATCGCGAACAACGGCAGCGAGGAGGGCCGCCGCCGGAACCGCCGGGTCACCGTCACCTTCCCCAAGCCGCAGGACCCGGTGACGCCCCCCGCCGGCGGGGGGCCGTACCAGTACGGCTCGGGCAAGGTCCTCGGCAGCGGTGAGATCAGGGGCGCGGCCGGGCTCCGGTACGAGATCAACAGCCTGCACCGGACCGGCGACGGCCTGGTCGTGCTCGTCTGGACGATCAAGAACGCGGGCGGCGCGGACAGCCCCTTCCTGCAGGGCTTCGAGCGCAGCTTCATGCTGTACGGCACCGGCCCGAACAACCGCGGTTTCACCACCGGCGGCGTGATGCTGGAGGACCCGGCCGCCAAGGCCCGCTACTGGCCGGTGGAGGACTCGCTGGGTCACTGCGCCTGCTACGGCTTCGTCGAGGCGTCCAAGTCGAAGCTGGCCGCGGGGGAGAGCCTGACCGTGTGGGGCCTGTACCGGCCGCCCGCGGGCGCGACCTCCTTCGACGTGTCCATCCCGTGGACCGACCACGTCGCCGCGGTGGCGAAGGGCATCCCGCTCAGCTGACACGCCCCCGCTTCACGGGCCTTCGCCCATATGCCACGGCTCGCGGGACGGCCGTCCTTCCGGCAGGGAGGACGGCCGTCGCCGTTCACGGCGCCGGGCGGTTCACATCCGGGTGGGGTGGTCGATCTCGGCGTATTTGAGGCGTTCGAGGCGCGGCCGGAGGTCCTCCAGGTGGCCGCCGGCCGTGCTGTAGGCGGCCCCTCCGCTCGCCAGGTCGAGTTTCACGGTGCCCTGGAGGAAGCCGGCGCCCGGCAGCGCCGTGTGGACGAACCGGGCGACCGCGAGGTCCACCCGGACGAGCGCGGAGGTGAGGATGCGGTCCCGGTAGGCGGCCAGGCGCGGCTGGGCGTACTGGTCGCCGACGCTGCCGACGACGTACCGTCCGGCCGCCGCCACGGTCTGGACCACCGCCTCGCCCGCGCCGCCCGCCGCCTGGAACACGACGTCCGCTCCGGCGTCGGTCTCGGCCTTCGCGGCGGCGCGTCCTTCGGCGGGGCTCGCGGCGAACCGGGCGGGAAGCAGCCGGACGTCCGGCCTGGCCTTCCGCGCCCCTGCCTCGAATCCGCGCTGGAAGCGGGCCGTCCAGGCGTCGCGTCCGCCGACGAACCCCAGCACGCCGGTCCGCGACCGGAGCGCGGCGGCGGCGCCGGCGAGATAGGCCGCCTTCTCGGGGTGGAAGCACGCGCCCATCACGTTCCTGCCGGTGACCGCGCAGCCCGCCGGGTCCACGATGAGGAAGCGCGTCCGGGGGAATGACGCGGCGACCCGCTCGACCGGCGCGGTGTAGGCGGAACCGAGGGCGACGACCATCGGCAGGCCGCGTCCGGCGAGGTTACGGACGCGCGCCTCGCGGTCGGCGTCGGTCTCTCCGGCGCGCGCGGCGGCGGTGACCGGCTCGATGTCGGCGTCCTTGCGGGCCCGGTCCAGGCCGGCCAGCGCCGAGTCGTTCAGCGCGAGGTCGCCGAGGCCGTCCGGGGTGAGCGCGACGCCCACCCTCACGACCCCTTCGGGGCGGGCGGGCGTCGGCGCGCCGCATCCCGCGACGGCGCACCCGGCGAGGACGAGGCCCAGCCCGAGCCCCGGCCGCACGGCGCGCGCCCTCATCCCGGCACCCCTCTCCGGCTCATCGGGAGCCCTTCCGCCCGACGCACGCGGGGTCGTACCAGATGACCCACCACAGGTTCTCCATCAGCGCCGACCGCCGGTACGACCACCCCGGCGGATGCTGCGGCCAGGTCTCGGCGGCGGTCACGCCCGCGGGCCACTCCACGACCGCCATGCAGACCCCCGGACGCACCCCCGCGGACGGGTCGAACCGCTCCAGCCGCGTCCACCAGACCTTCACGGCCACCGAGGAGTAGGTCAGTTCGGAGACGGGCGAGACCACGTCCGGCACGGGATGCTCCACCCCGGGGACGTGCCGGGCGAGCACCACGGATCCGGACGTGACCGGCGGCAGCGGCGCGGCGTCCGCGACGGCCTCGCTCACCTGCCACACGGTCGCCGGGATGTAGGTGAGGACGAGGTTCAGCGCGAGCAGGACGCCCGCGAGCTTCACCGTCCCCCACCGCGCCAGCGCCCACAGCAGGGCGAGCAGCGCGGAGGCGGCGGCGGAGATGACGATCGGGCGCAGCTCGGTGTAGCTGCCGCCGAGCAGCGCCACCTCCGGGAAGTCGCGCGACTTGAACGTGTAGGTGTGCAGCCGTCCGCCCATGTAGAGGACGAGCCAGCCGCCGAAGAGGCAGACGGAGGCGGCGCCCGCGAGCATCCGCCGGTGGCGCCGGAGTCCGGCGAGGCCCGCCAGCGCGTAGGGGAGCGCGAAGCAGGCGACGTACCGCTCGTAGGCGAAGTTGCCGACCCGGTGCTCGTCGAACAGGGCCGCCGCCGACGCCACCGCGACCCCGGCCGTGGCGACCAGCAGCGCGAGGGCCATGAGCCGGTCGGCGGGCCGTCCGCGCCGCACGGCCAGAAGCACCGACACGAGGCCGAGCGCGGCGAGCCCCCAGCTTCCCGCCGCCATCGCCCAGAGCTGCCCGCCCCCGGCGGTCAGCGAGTGCAGCAGGCCGGACGGGCTGGTCAGGCGCTCCACGGCCCAGGCCTGGTGGTCGCTGGGGCCGCCCGGGTACAGCGCGGCGCTCACGACCGTGTTCAGCGTCCAGGCGGCGGCCGTCCCGGCGACGACCGCCCCGGCGGCCCACAGCAGCGCCGCGCGGCCGGGAGCGGGCCGCCACCCGGCGCCCTTGCC
>NZ_QURH01000981.1 GCF_003428695.1 Actinomadura logoneensis | reverse complement strand
CCGCACCGCCTCGCACCGCCTCGCGCCGCGCCCGCACCGCTCCGGCGGGCGCGGGCGGTGCGGGCGCGGGCGGTCAGGACGTGAACGTCTGCGGGCTGGTCTCCTTGATCTTGGCGTTGGCCCAGCGGACCTGGCGGAGCGTGTCCGGATGGCAGCGGCCGACCAGGGCGAGCAGGTCGCCGTCCTTGGTCGCCTGCGCCACCTGCCCGGCGATCTCCCAGTCCAGGGAGACGCCGGACGCGTCCACGTAGACCTTCCGCAGGTCGTGCAGCAACAGCAGGGCCGCCTCGCTCTGCCGTCCGAGCAGGTCCCCGGCCCGCTCCCGGACGCGCCGGGTGAGGGACGCGTCGGCGTCCGGCTCGGGGTCGAGGTCGAGGCCGTAGCGGGGCGCGGCGTCCGCGAGGGCCGCCACGTGGTCCTGCGACCAGACCGCCAGGTCCCGGGCGAGGTGGTACACCTCGTGGTCGGCGGCGTGGTGCGCGGAGATCCGGAGCAGGTCGCGCGCCAGCGCGTTCTCCCGGCCGTGCAGGTCGCACAGCAGCATCCCGAGTTTCTTCACGGCCGCTCCCCGATGCGCTGGTCGGCGACGGCGGACGCGCCGCCGGCCGTCGCGTTGAACCCCGGGTCGAGGGGGGCGGACGCCGTGAGGGTCGGCGCGTTCGCGGGGCGGTCGCCCCGGCGGACGAGCGTGACCCGCGCGGCGGCCGTCTTGAAGACGGGCTGCTTGGACGCCGGGTCCCAGTCGGTGATGGTGAGCTCGTTCGCCGCGCGCCGGTGCCGGTCGGCGTCCTCGGGTTCGTCCCAGTAGCCGTAGTGGAACGGCAGGAAGACCACGCCCTCGCGGATGGCGGTGATCCGCGCCTGCGCCCGGACCGCTCCCCGCGGCGTCGCCACCTCGACGAGGTCGCCCTCCTCGGCGCCGACGGCCTCCGCGTCGACCGCGGACAGCTCGACCCAGACCTCGGGCGCGGCCTTCTGCAACTGCGGGACGCGGCCGGTCTTGGTGCGGGTGTGGAAGTGGTAGAGCGTCCGGCCGGTGATGAGGTGCAGCGGGAAGTCGTCGCTGGTCTGCTCGTGCGGTGTGAGGTAGGCGGCGGCCTTGATGACGGCCTTCCCCGTGGGGTTCAGCGCCCGGTACTCGACGGGTTCGACCGGGGCGCCGGTGACCAGGTCGCGGCCGTAGCTCTCGCAGTAGTCCGGGGACGCGAAGAACGCGCCGTCGGTGTAGAGGCGTTCGGTGCCGTCCGGATGGTCCTCGTCGCACGGCCACTGGATGCCGCCGTGCTCGCGCAGCTTGGCGTAGCTGAGCCCGGTGTAGTCGCAGGGCCGTCCGCGGCTGCACTGCTTCCACGCCTCGAACGCCGACTCCGGGTCGGTCCAGTGGACCAGCGGGCCGCCGTCCTTGTCCCGGAAACCCATCCGGGACGCGAAGTCCAGGAAGATGTCCAGGTCGGACCGCGCCTCCCCGGGCGGCTTGACGGCCTGTTCGCACAGGTGGACGGTCCGGTCGGCGTTGGTGAACGTGCCGGTCTTCTCGCCCCAGGTCGCGGCGGGCAGCACCACGTCGGCGAGCGCGGCCGTCTCGGTCAGGAACAGGTCCTGCACGACGACGAACAGGTCCTCTCGGGCGAGGATCGACCGGATCCGCGCGAGCTCGGGCAGGGACACCGCGGGGTTGGTGCCGCTGATCCACAGCATCCGGATCGAGCCCTGCTCGGCGTACCGGAAGATCTGCATGGCGTGCGTGGGCGGCGCGTAGTGCGGGATCTGCTCCGGTTCGACGTTCCACACCTCCGCCAGCTCGGCGACGTGGGCGTCGTTGGACCAGTTGCGGAACCCGGGCAGGTCGCCGTTCGCGCCGCACTCGCGGGTGTTCTCCGCGGTGGGCTGGCCGTTCATCTGCAGCACGCCGCATCCGGGCCGTCCCAGCATCCCCCGGACCAGGTGCAGGTTGTTCACCTGCACGGCCGCGGCGGTCGCCTGGTGGGACTGGTAGAAGCCCTGCAGGACGGTCGAGGTCAGCCGCTCGGCGGAGCCCAGCAGGCGCGCGGCCTCGCGGATGCGCCCGGCGGGGACGCCGCAGATCTCGGCGGCGCGCTCGGGCGGGTACTCCCCGACCCGCTCCTCCAGCTCCTCGAACCCGACCGTGTGCGCGTCGATGTAGTCCCGGTCGATGTGCCCGGCCGCGATGATCTCGTGCAGCAGCCCGTTCATGAGGGCCACGTTGGTGCCGGGACGGGGCGCCAGGTGCAGGGTCGCGGCGCGCGCGGCCGGGGTGGGGCGCGGGTCCACGCACAGCAGGGCGGGCGGCTCGGGCCCGGCGAGCCGGTCCAGGACGCGCGCCCACAGCACCGCCTGCGTCTCGGCCATGTTGTGCCCGAACAGCGCGATGACGTCGGCGTGGTCGATGTCGGTGTACGAGCCCGGCTGGCCGTCGCTCGCGAAGGACTCCTTGAGGGCCGCGGCGGCGGTCGCGGTGCACATCCGCGTGTTGCCGTCCAGGTGGTTGGTCCCCACGCCGCCGTGCGCGATCACCGCGAGGGTGTAGTACTCCTCCAGCATCAGCTGCCCGGTCGTGTAGAACCCGACGGCGGACGGCCCCTGGTCGTCCAGCAGGGACCGGGTGCGGCCCGCGACGCGGTCCATCGCGGTGTCCCAGTCGGTCTCGACCAGTTCGCCGTCCATCCGCACGAGCGGGCGGGTGAGCCGGTCGGGGGACGTCCCCGCCTGCCAGGCGAACAGGTCCTTGGGGTCGAGCCTGCCCCGGTTCACCCGGTCGTCGGCCCGGCCCCGGACCCCCACGACGCGGCCGTCGCGGACGGCGATGTCCATCGCGTCGCCGTTGGAGTGCAGCAGCGACGCCGCCCGCACCCACCGCTCGACCTCGTCCTCCGCGACGCCGTCGGCGAGGTGGGAGTCCACCCGCACCGGCCACGTCCCGCCCGGCCCGTAGGGCGTCCGCGTGCCCCAGGGCTCGGCGATGGCGTCGCGGGGACCCGCCCGGTGCCTCCGGCCCATCGCCCTCATCCGTTCGGCGCCGAGGCGCTGATCCGGCCGAGGACCGAGCCGCCGTCGCGGCCCGCCGCCAGGTCACCGAGGGAGAGGACGCCGACCGGCTCGCCGTCCCGCACCACCGGAAGCCTGCGGATCTTGCTCTCCGTCATCAGCCGCAGCGCCTTGGCGACGTCGTCGTCGGGGGACACGCAGACCGGGTCGAAGCTGCACACCTCGCGGACCGGAAGGGTCTCGGGATGGCCGGTGCGGCTCAGCCCCCGCACCACCAGGTCCCGGTCGGTGACCACCGCCACCGTCCCGTCGTTCCCGGCGACCACCACGCTGCCGATCGCCTGGTCGCGCATGAGCCGCGCCACGGTGGACAGGTCGGTGTCCGGGGCGACCGTGGTCGCGGGTTCGGTCATCAACTCGGCCACTTTCTGCGACATCGTTCCCCCTTCTCGGCGGCGTCCCGTCCGGACGCCTCGTCAGCGGTGCCCGTACCCCTGTCGGGGATTTCAATCACGTGGGACCGCCCCGGCCGCCATCTCGCGGGAAACACCCGGTCAAGGCGGACGACCTCACCTAGCGCCCGTCTATCGCGACGGTAGGGATAGCGGCTGGGCAGCCGCCGCGGAGCGGCGGACGCGGCGCCGCCCTCCTACCGTGGAGCCATGGTGGAGACGCCCCCAGGGGACAAGAGCCGCGACCAGGTGCTGGAGACCGCCGCCCGGCTGTTCTCCGACCTCGGATACGACACGGTCGACCTCAAGCTGATCGCGGACGCCACGGGCCTGACGACCTCGGGCCTCACCGAGCTCGTCGGGGACAAGCCCACCCTCTACCTCGCCGTGTTCACCTGGCTCCACCAGGTGCAGCAGGAGTCGATGGCGGAGGCGCTGGAGACCTTCACCCCGGACGCCGCCGGGCTCCAGGGCATCGGCGACGCCTTCCTGGACTTCTGCCTGCGGCACCGCGCGTTCGTCGGGATGTGGATGCACCGCTGGGCGGGCGACGCCGCCGACCTCGACGTCGAGACCCCCTTCGCCAAGCCCGTCCTCGCCGCGATGAACGAGGTCATGGCCCCCGCGGTGCAGCCGGGTGTGGACCTGGAACTGACGATCTGGAGCATCATCTGGTGCGTGCACGGCTTCGTCCAGTTCGGCTTCATCGGCCAGGACGGCGAGAGCCACGGCAGCGACACCCCCGCCGCCGTCGCCCGCTTCCGCGCCCACCTCCACAACATGATCAACCGCTTCGTCCGGGTCCCGGCCTAGCCCCTCGACGCGCGCGCCGCCGTCCGGAACGACTAGATTCGTCTGCCGTGCGGATCATCTCTCTGAACGCCTGGGGCGGCGCGATGTTCGACGACCTCGCCCCCTGGCTCGGCACCTGCGGCGCGGACGTCCTCTGCCTCCAGGAGGTGACCCACACGGCGGCGCTGGACGGCTGGACCCGCTTCGACGACGCCGACCGGTCCCTCCCGCAGCGCGCCAACCTCCTAGACGACGTCCGGACGCGACTCCCCGACCACCACGCCCTGTTCACCACCAGCGACTCGGGCCCCGTCCGCGACGGCGACGGAAACGTCCACCGGCAGGACTTCGGCGTCGCCACCTTCGTCGCCGAGACGCTCCCGCTCGTCGGCACACGCACGGGCTTCGTCCACGGCGAGTACGCCGAGTACCAGGACGAGTGGCCGAACGGCGACCGCCCGAGAGCGGCCCTGGCCGTGCGCGTCCTGGACCGCGAGAGCGGCCGTTTCGTCACGGTCGTCCAACTCCACGGCCTGCGCGACCCGGACGGCAAGGGCGACACCCCGGCCCGCCGAGCCCAGGCGAAGCGCCTCGCCGACCTGGTCACCGACGCCCGCGAGGCCGGCGACCTGACCGTGGTCTGCGGCGACCTGAACCTCCTCCCCGACAGCGAGACCTTCGAGATCCTGAGCGACGTGGGCCTGACCGACCTGGTCGGCACGTCCGACACCAGAACGTCCCGCTACAAGAAGCCCCTGAGAAGCGCCAGCTACCTCCTGATCTCCGACCCAGACACCGTCCGAAACTTCGAGGTCCTCACGACGCCCGAGGTCTCCGACCACCGAGCCCTCCAACTAGACCTCTAACGCAGGCGAAGGCTCCTGGAAGGCCCTCAAGCTCGGCGGATCATTTCCTTCTGGACTTGGATCGCCTCCACCAGGCGAGGATGCTTCCGTTCCACTTCTGGGATTACAATATCTATCTCTTCTCGATCCAGAAGTGACTCGTAGCAATCAGATAGAATGGTATAGAGATACTCTCCTCCCATTCCCGCCGCAGGCAGCTCGAAGCAGTTCACAGCCGCCATGAGAAGCTGCTCCACCCCTGGATCGTCGCACTCGGAAACATAGGCTTCCACCTGATCCTCGAGCCTCTCGGGGGCAGCGGGAGAAATATTACCCCGAGACTCCTCTTCGCGTAGCCTAGAAATACTGCTCCGGACCGCCGACGCCGCCAGCTCGCTGATCCTCGAATCGAATGTCCCGAGCGTCCATTCCAGTGCGTCGGCGGCAATACGAAGCCGCCGCCTTGGCTCCAGCAAGGAGATATCTTCCTTAGAAGACTTCATCTCAATATCCCAGAGCAGCACTTCTCTCCACCTACTTCCTCCTTATGGCTCAATGAACAGGTAGGCTCGCCCTTACGCACCCACCCACACCACCCCCGCCTGTCACCAAGTGCCGCGCTACCTACACATTGTTATGGCCTCTTAGAGGAGGCCCGATGGCGGGCTGTGGCGTTCGGTGGTGCTCGTGAGGCTGCCGGTCCCGGATGGACGGCTGTTCTCTGTCAGCTGGGGTCGTTGAGGAGGGTTTGGCGGAGGACGGAGCCGGGGGCGGCGGGGGTGCCGGCGAGGGGGGCCGTGAAGATCTCGGGGTCGTGGTAGACGGGGCTGCCGTCGGGGCGGCGGGTGTAGGCGACGATGCCGTAGTCGATTCCGTCGTCGTGGTCGAAGGCGGTCCAGACGATGGCCTCCTGCTCGCCCTCGCGGGGGCCCTGGTTGGAGACGGGGCGGCCGTGCAGGCCGGCGCCCGGCGGGACGGCGATGATCATGGGGACGGCGAGGACCCAACGGCGGGCGCGGACGCGGTTCGCCTGGGCGGCGGCGCGCCGTTCGAAGGCGCCGGCGGTGGCGTCGTCGCGCAGGTAGTCGTAGCCGGTCAGCGTCAGGCGGCGGTCGCCGTCCAGGCCGCAGACGGCGGGGCAGCGGCGGGCGGCGATGTTGCGTTCGAGGCGCCCGACCACGTCGAGGAGCAGGTCGAGGGTCGCCTCGTTCATGGCCGTGCCTTCCGCGCTCGGTTCCGGGATCGTCCCTGGTGATCCTGCCCCGAGACGCCGCCCGCGGCCATCAGGGGCGGTCGAACACGCCGATGGACGGCCCAAGTCTCACGAGGACGCGTTCCAGGGGACGGTCTCCAGGGCGCCGAGGTCGTCCACGGCTACGCGGTCCTCGCGGGCCAGTGCCTCGATCATGGACGCGGCCTCGTCGCGGGTGACGTGCCGGCCGCGGGAGTGGCGGTGCGCGGGTTCGGGGGTCTCCAGCCACAGTCGTGGCTCGCCGGGGCCCTCCCACCTCATCTGGACGACGCCGCCCGACCGTCCGGTGAAGACCAGGTGGTTGCCGTCAGTGGGGGCGAGCGCGTCCAGCCAGCGCAGGCACTCGTCCAGAGAGGCCGGGCGTTCGGTGTCGTCGTGGCGCCTGCGCTCTTTGTCGTTCACCGACATGGCCAGCATGTGCTCGGACTCAGCCGGTCTGTTGAACAGCGCGGGATCGAACTCGGCGCCGCCGAACAGCGGGCCGAAGACGTCGGACGCCGCGAGCCGCGGGATGTCCACGTCGATCTCTTCGCCCGGAAGGCGCAGGGTGCCGCGCAGGCGGTCCCACTCGCGGTGCAGTCGCAGGTCGTGCCCGCGGGTGTCCATGACCGACACGCGCACGCCGTCCGGCAGGACGGGCAGTTCCTGCTCCAGCACCGTGGACGCTTTCAGGAGCGCCGGACGCGAGCTCCTGCGGCTGCGGCTGTTGCGCCGGAACGGACCTCCGACGCCGCTGTCCAGGCGGCGGACGTCGGCCCTGGGCGTCGGCTCGCGGGTCCAGTCGTAGTGCCGGATGGACAGGTTCTTGCCGATGACGCCGGGCCAGAACGTCTCGTACTCCTCGCCGTCGACGGCCTCGGAGCGGTGGACCGGGATGACCTGCATCCCCCGGTCCGCCAGCGGCGTGTCGTGGAAGAAGGCGGTGTGCCCGGGGCCGAGCAGGGCCGCGCGGTCCAGCGGGAATCCCGGTACCTCGATCGGACGCAGCCGGACGGTCGAGCCGAGGTCGCCCGCGTCGGCGAGGTCGGCGACGGCGTCCAGCAGCGCGGCGGCCACGTCCTCGCGGTAGCCCCGGTTGGCGTGCAGCACCAGGACGTGACCGCCGCTGATCCGGTACACGAAGGTGCCGATGAAGCCGCGTTCGACCAGCACGTCGTGGCGGCCGATCCGGGCGGGCAGCGCCGGGTCGGCTCGGTCTTCCTGGATCAGTTCCGTGAGGGTGGCGCCGTCGACCATGGGGAGAAACCTAGCCTCTTCCTCCGAAACGGACGATGCTTCATGGGAAGTGGCGACGAAGGCGAGTACTGATGCCAGTACCTCCGCCCGGTGATCCGTGCATGAGTAGCGTGCCGTCTGGAGCGAATGTCGAGCGGAAGGACGGGACGATGAGGTTGGGGACGCGGCCGTCGGCGCTGGCCATGGCCCAGGCGCGGACGGTCGCCGGGGAGTGGGAGCGGCGGTGCGAGGGGCTGCGGGTCGAGATCGTCCCGATCACCACCAGCGGGGACCGGCACCAGGGGATCGGGGACCTGCTCGCGCTCGGCGGCAAGGGCGCGTTCGTGAAGGAGATCGACCGCGCCCTGATCGACGGCGAGATCGACGCGGCGCTGCACTGCGCGAAGGACCTGCCCGGCGACGTGCCGCGTCCCGAGGGTGTGGCGCTCGGCGCCTGCCTGGAGCGGGAGGACGCCGGTGACATCGCGGTCTTCCGTGACGGCGATGTCGCGCGGACGTTGGCGGACCTGCCGGCGGGCGCGCGGGTGGGCACCTCGGCGGTGCGGAGGTGCGCGCAGCTCATGCAGCGGTATCCGCAGCTCCGCTTCGAGCCGGTGCGGGGGAACGTGGACACCCGGCTCGCGAAACTCGACAAGGGCGACTACGCGGCGATCGTGCTGGCGCGGGTCGGGCTGCTGCGGCTGGGCGTCGAACGCGTCCACGAGCGGTTGGACATCCTTCCGGCGGTCGGCGCCGGAGTGCTGGTCCTGGAGTGCCGCGCCGGGGACCGGGCGGTGGCCGAGCAGGCCGAACGGCTCGACCACGCGCCGACCCGATCGCGGCTGGCCGCCGAGCGGGCGCTCCTGGCGGTTCTGCGTGGAAGCTGCGACACGCCGATCGCCGGGCACGCGCGACTGCGCGGCGAGTTGGAACTGCGGGCCGCGGTGTTCTCCCGTGACGGCGCGCGCGTGCTCACCGCGTCCCGGACCGCGCCGGCCGCCGAAGCGGAACGGCTCGGCGCGGCCGTGGGCGGCGAGCTTCTGGACAGGGGCGCGGGCGAGCTGATCCACCAGGCGTGAGGCACGGCGGCGGGTGACGGCCGGGCGGCGGTCAGCGCAGGATGCGGGTCGCGGTCGTCCAGTCCTCGACGATCGCGCGCTGGGCGGCGGCGAGGGTGGCCTGACCGGCGCAGACGGCCTTGTAGAGCGTGAACTCGACCCGGTCCTTGGGGTTGGGCGACGCGCCCGGCTCGGGCCAGAGGTTCTTCGGGTCGCGGGGTGCGCCGCCCAGGCTGAGCGGGACGAAGTGGTCCTCCTCGTAGGCGGACGGATCGGTGTTCCGGTATCCGTACTCCTTGATCTGCCGCCGCTTCAGCGCGTTGGTGTAGGACACCGGCGGCCGGATCCGCTTGGTGTATCCGGCCACGCAGATCGTCCGGTGGATGTTCGCCTGCGTGACGTCGGGGTTGAGCGCGCCGGGGGTGCAGTGCGGGTCCGGCCTCGTGGTCGCGGGGTCGAGGCTGGACGCGTGGCAGGACCCTGGCGGCAGTGCCCGCGTCCCGCCGCGGGCGGCATCGGCCGCCGGGGTGGTCGTGGGCGCGGGTCGCGGCGGACGGACCGCGGAGCGGGCGGTCGTCCCGCAGGGCGCGGTGGCCAGTGACGCCGCGCCGAGCGCGGCCAGGGCCTTGGCGGTGGGAACGTGGAGCACGTCGCCTCCCGGTTGATCGTGCCGCCGGCCTGCGCGCGGCGGCGGAAACGATCAAGCCCCTCCCCCGGCCCGGGTCACCGGAAGCTCCGCACCAGGTGAAGCCGTCCCCTGCCTGACACCCGTGGACCGAGTTCCGGGGGACGCGCTCGGCCGTCGTTCAGTGCCTGATCTCGAAGCGCTGGTTGTAGCTGCCGTTGCAGTGGTACTGGATGATGCGCGCGCCGTCGTGGGCGGAGTGGTTCCGGACGTCCAGGCACTTGTGGGCGAACGTGTGGACCTCCACGCCGCCCTGCGCCGGTGTCAGCCGGAACCGCTGGTTGGCGCCGCCCGTGCAGTCGTACTGGATGATGGACGCGCCGTTGTCGGGCGACGACCGGCGCACGTCGAGGCACTTGCCGGCGAAGGTGTGGATCTCCGCGCGGCCTCCCGGCTTCGGGACGATGCGGAACCGCTGGTTGTAGTCCCCGGTGCACCGGTACTGGATGATGTGCGTCCCGTCGTACGGCGACTTGCCCCGCACGTCCAGGCATTTGTGCGCGAAGGTGCGGATCTCGACGCCGCCCTGGGCCCGGGTGGCGGTCGCTCCGAGCGCGGCCGGGGCGGTCGTGCCGGAAGCGACCGCCGCCGGTGCGGCCGGGG
>NZ_QURH01000988.1 GCF_003428695.1 Actinomadura logoneensis | reverse complement strand
GCTCGGCGACCAGCCGCACGACCGGCTGGGCGGCGGGCTGCGCGGCCGGCGCGGCGACCGCGACGCGGCCGGACGCCGACACCGTGGTGTCGGCGAGCGGGGACGGGGACATCGAGCCGGTGGAGCGGCGTCCGACCGCGACCGGCTCGGGGTTGTCCACCAGCAGCGCCTCCGGCAGCAGCGCGATCGCGGTCGTGCCGCCGTACGGGGACGGCCGCAGTGTGACCCTGACGTCGTGCCGGGCCGCGAGCCGTCCGACGATCGCCAGGCCGAGCCGGGCGCTGTCGGCGGGGTCGAAGTCGGGCGGGGAGGCGAGCCGCGCGTTGGCGTCGGCGAGCGCCTCCTCGTCCATCCCGAGGCCGCGGTCCTCCACCTCGACGGCCAGGCCGTGCCCGACCCGGTGGCCGCTGACCAGCACGGGCGCGCCGGGCGGGGAGAACGCGGTGGCGTTCTCGACGATCTCGGCGAGCAGGTGCACGACGTCGGTGACGGCCGAGCCGACGACCGACAGCCGGGGCAGCGGCTGCACCCGCACGCGCGGGTAGTCCTCCACCTCGGCGACCGCGCCGCGCACCACGTCCACCAGTGGGACGGGGTTGCGCCAGCCGCGGCCCGCGTGCTTGCCCGCGAGGATCACCAGGCCCTCGGCGTGCCGCCGCATGCGGGTGGCGAGGTGGTCGAGCTTGAACAGGTCGGCGAGCTCGGCCGGGTCCTCGGTGCGCCGCTCGAGGGTGTCGAGCAGGCCGAGCTGCCGGTGCAGCAGCGCCTGGTTGCGGCGGGCGAGGTTGACGAACACCTCGTTGACGCCGCGCCGCGCGGCGAGCTCGCCCGCCGCGGCCGTGAGAACGGCGTCGCGGGTGCGGACGAACGCGCGCGAGATGCGCCGGATCTCCAGGATGCTGTAGTCCCGGTTCTCGTCCCCGCCGAGCGCCTCGGCGAGGTCGAACGGCTTGCCGTGCCGGGCGGCGTCGGCGAGCACCGGCAGCCGGTTGCGCGCGAAGTCGCCCACCTGGGACGCCAGCCGGCGGCACTCCTCGACCAGCCGCCGGGCGACCCGCCAGGCGATCAGGGACGAGGCGACGACCGCGACGAGGCCGAGTCCGCCGGCGACGCCGAGCTGGAAGAACACGTCCATGCCGACGCCGCGCGCGTCCCGGATGATGTGCTCGAGCACCTGGTTCTCGAACTTGTACAGCCGGTCCCGCATGATCTCGGACGCGGACCGCCAGGCGTCGTCGTCGACCGGCGGCGTGCCGCGGCGCAGCCGCCGCTCCGGCGGCGCGATGTTCTGGACGACCTGGTCCTCCATCTCGCGCAGCTGCGTCATCACCGGCGACTGCTCGATCAGGGACCACTCGATCCGGTCCTCGCGGGTGAGCATCGGCGCGGTGTCGGCGTACAGGGTGCGCTGCGCGCCGCTCAGCCGGGCGAACTCGCCGCGCTCGGCGACGGTGACGCGGCCGGCGGCGAGGCCCCCGGCGAGCAGGGCGTCCTCGCGGGACAGGTACTCGTGCGCGCGGGCCAGCGCGGTGAGGGTGCGGGCGTCCACGGCGAGGGTGCCGTCGCCGCTGGGCGTGCCGTTGTTGTAGACGGAGAAGCCCGCGTCGATGACGGAGTTGAACTCGGTGAGCGCGCCGGCGCGCTGGAGGCCGCCGGTGTCCACGGCGTGCCGCAGGGTCGGGAGGTTGCGGGCCTTGGCGACCAGCGCGTCCATCGCCCGCAGCTCGTCGGTGCCGACCGTGCCGCGCAGCGCCTTGTCCCGGACGCCGTCCCGGACGACCGCGGCGGCGGCGTCGGTGTGGTCGCGCTGCGACGACAGGTCGACCTTGAACCGCGTCCCGTGCGAGCCGATGTACACCTGGGTGAGGCGGCGCTCCTTCTGCAGTTCCACGAGGAGCCGCTGCGTGGGCAGCAGCACCTTGTCCTGGAACTTGCCCCCCTGCAACAGGCTGTTGGCATTGCCGAAGAGAACCGTCGTGACGAACGCCCAGAGGGCGATCAGGGACACGAGCGGCACCAGGGCCAGCACGGCGATCCTCGTCCGAATCGAGGAGAACCGCCGTCGTTTAGACGACATCTGCGGGATTACCTCCCGATGCGTATTGTGCGGGGGTCTGCGGAGCCTACTATGCCGCGATCACGACGCGCCGCCCCGTCCGCGATCTGTTCGTGACCGGCCTGTTGTCCACGCGGCCGGACGGCCGTTGTCGAGGGCGTTGTCCGGGCGGCGACGGAGCCCCTCACACCCCGCATGACGGGCCCCACGCGGACACCGTGAGTTCCGGAGCGCAACCGACGGCGTTACGATTCCCGCCGTGACTCCCGAAAGCCAGGCATCCGAGGCACTTCCGTCGCGTCGTTCCCGCGCCCTGCGCGGAGGACGCCACCGCGGAGACGAATCCTTCCTGCTTCCGCCGGGCTCGCCCGCGCTCGTCCTGGCCGTCCCGGGACCGGCGAGCGGGCAGGCCGGCGCGGTGGCGGGCGAGCTCGCCCGCGCGGTCGAGCTGGAGAACACGGGCCAGCCGGCGCTGGTCGCGAGCCTGGGCGGCGGCCCGGAGGGGCTCGGCGCGGTCCTGTCCCGGCTCGCCCCGGCGCGTCCGGACGAGCCCGCCGCCGTGGTCGTCCCGCTGGTCACCGGGCCGGACCCGGCCATCATGAGCGTGGTGTCCGCGGCCGTCGCCACCGCGCCCGTCCCGGTGGTGGCCGCCGACCCGCTCGGCCCGCACCCGCTGATCGCCGAGGCGCTGCACGACCGGCTCGCCGAGGCCGGCCTCGCCCGCGCCGACCGGATCCGGATGATGACGATGGTCACCGAGGCCGGCGGCGTCGTGGTGGCCCCGCCCGGCGACCAGGCGGCGGTCCGGCAGGCCGAGATCACCAGCGTGCTGCTGGCGTCCCGGCTCGCCTGCCCGGTGTTCACCGCGCCGCTGGACGACGAGGCCGCGCTGCGCGGCGCCGCCGACCAGCTCCGCGCCTCGGGCGTCCGCACCGTGGCGCTCGCGCCGCACCTGATCGGCCCCGAGGTCTCCCCCGACCGGATCGCCCGCGCCGCGGTCGCCGTCGGCGGCACCGCCGCCGCTCCGCTGGGCGCCCACCCGGCCCTCGCCCGCCTCGCCGCACTGCGTTACGCCGAAGCTCTCGCGGCTGCGCTGCGTTGATCGAGCCTCCGGCTCCACACCCTCGCCTGGCGGCTCGGGTACGGCCCGGACGCTCGGTGAATGCGACATCGCTTCGCGACCAAGCGCGCGGGGCTTGCCTCCGGCTTCGCCCCGCGCGGTTGGTGGCGCATTCACGCCGGTTGCGGTTGTCGCCGGTTTCTCCGGCTAGAGGTTCCTGAAGTCGGGCGGGCGTTTCTCCAGGGCGGCCGTCATGCCTTCTGCCAGGTCTTTCGTGAAGAAGGCCAGGGTCTGGACGCTGGTCTCGGCCATCAGTTGCGTGCGCAGGCCGGGGGCGTCCAGGGACGCGTTCAGCAGTTCCTTCGTGCGGCGCAGGCCGTAGGGGGACTTGGCCAGCAGCCGGTCGGCCAGGGCGTGGGCCTCGGCCAGGTCCTCGCCCTCGGCGGCGCGCCGGGTGACCAGGCCGAGGCGGTCGGCGGCGTCCAGGTCGAGGCGTTCGGCGAGGTAGGCGAGCTCGGCGGCCCGGGCCGAGCCGACCAGGCGCGGCAGCAGCCAGGACAGGCCGCAGTCGCCCGCCGACAGGCCGAGGTCGGTGAACGGGAGGACGAACCGCGTCGTCGGGTCGGCGACGCGCAGGTCGCAGGCGAGCGCCCAGGAGACGCCCATGCCCGCGACGGGGCCGTGCAGGGCCGCGACCACCGGCTGCGGGATCTCGCGCAGCCGCGCCGTGACCTCGCCGCCCCGCGCGATGCCGCGGTGGAGCCGCTGCACGCGTCCCTCTGCGGACGCCTCGGACGGCTCGGACGCCTCGGCGCCCTGCAGGTCCATGCCGGAGCAGAAGCCGCGGCCCTCGCCGGTCAGGACGACCACGCGGGTGTGCGGGTCGCCCATCAGCCCGTTGAGGACGTCCAGCAGCTCCTCGGTCAGCTCGGCGGTGACCGCGTTCAGCCGCTCCGGGCGGGACAGGGCGACGGTGAGCACCCCGTCCCGCCGGTCGAGGCCCAGTGAGCCCATCGGCTCAGGAGCCGAGCTGCTGGATCAGCGGTCCCATCTGCTCGCCGACGTTGCGCGGGACGGTGTGCGGCTCGGCGGCGTTGATCGCCGCCCAGTTGTCCCGGACGGACTCGACGGTCAGCTCGTCCGTGGTGCCCCAGCCCGGTCCCTCGGCCACCAGGATCCTGGCGATCCGGCCGCCGCCGACGGTGTAGACCTCGCCGGAGTCGGGGTTGGACTCGTGCGCGAGGTAGGCGACGAGCGGGGTGACCTTGTCCACGCCGAGCCGGTCGGCGAAGTCGGCCGGGAACAGGTCCTCGGTCATCCGGGTCCACGCGACCGGGGCGATCGCGTTGGCCTTGATGTCGTACTTGGCGCCCTCGTGCGCGAGCGTCTTGGTGAAGCCGACCAGGCCCATCTTGGCGGTCGCGTAGTTCGCCTGGCCGAAGTTGCCGAACAGGCCCGCCGGGGACGAGGTGTTGACGATGCGGCCGTGGCCGTTCTCGCGCAGGTGCGGCCAGGCGGCCTTGGTGACCAGGAACGAGCCGCGCAGGTGCACGGCGATGACCGCGTCCCACTCCTCGACCGACATGTTCTTGAACGACCTGTCGCGCAGGATGCCCGCGTTGTTGACGACGATGTCGAGCTTGCCGAAGGAGTCGACCGCGGCCCGGACGATCGCCTCGGCGCCCTCCGGCGTCGCGACGTTGTCGGGGCTGGCGACGGCCGCGCCGCCGTTCTTGACGATCTCGTCCACGACCTCCTGCGCCGGGCCCGCGGACGCGCCGACGCCCGAGCGGTCCCCGCCCAGGTCGTTGACCACGACCTTCGCGCCGCGCGCGGCCAGCTCCAGCGCGTGCTGCCGGCCCAGCCCGTGCCCGGCGCCCGTCACGATCGCGACGCGCCCGTCATAGCGCAGTTCCGTCATCCGGTTCTCCTCACCTCGCGGCGGCTGCTGCTCCCAGGTAATCACTCTGGGCGGTTACTGGATACCATCCGACCGAATCGCGCTCGGCTTCGGGGTGCCCGGCCCGTGCCCGTCCCGTGCCCTTCTAGGGGACACGACGGGAAAATGTCGCCAACCACCCCATGTCATCGACCATTCCGCGTAGTCTCCTCTGCTCTGGATCACCGGATTCCCCCCGGAACCACCCCGTGAACCACCCCGTCCGGCGAGCACGGAGGACAGCGATGACCGACCGTCCCGGCGACCGCCGGCTCCGCGTCGTCCAGTGGGCGACCGGGGCGCTCGGCCGCAGCGCCATCCGCGCCGTCCTGGAGCGGCCGGACCTGGAGCTCGCCGGGGTGCGGGTGTTCGACCCCGCCAAGGACGGCGTGGACGCGGGCGTCCTCGCCGGACGCGCCCCGACCGGGGTCGCCGCCACGCTGTCCACCGAGGCCCTGCTCGACCTGGACGCCGACTGCGTGATCTACGCCGCGGCCCCCGGCGGCGCGCCGTTCGCCGACCTGGACACCGTGCACGCGCTGCTGGCCTCGGGGAAGAACGTCGTCGCGACGACCGGCTACGTCTACCCGCACGCGCACGGCCCGGGCCTGGTGGCCGCCCTGGAGGAGTCGTGCGCGCGCGGCGGGACGTCCCTGTACGGCTGCGGCGTCAACCCCGGCTTCATGGCGGACGTGATGCCGCTGCTGCTGTCCCGGCTGTCGCGGCAGGTCACGCACGTGTTCGCGCGCGAGTGCTCGGACTTCACCGGGCACCCGTCGCCGCGGATGCTGCGCCACCTGGTCGGCCTCGGCCGCACCGAGGAGGAGTTCGGCGCGTTCCTGCGGCGCGCCCGCCCGGTCATGCGCACCGCCTTCGGCGAGAGCCTGCACCTGGTCGCCGCCGGGCTGGGCCTCGCCCCGCCCGAGGTGGACACCGACGTCGCCTGGCGGCTCGCCGCCGAGGACGTCGAGGTCACCGCCGGGACCGTCCGCGCGGGCACGGTCGCGGCCGTCCGCTGGACGTTCAGCGCGATGGTCGGCGGACGCCCGGTCATCGGGCTGGAGACCGTCTACAAGGTCGGCCCGGACGTCGCGCCCGAGTGGGGGCGGCCGGGCTACTCGGTGCGGGTCGAGGGCCGTCCGTCGATCACCCTCACCACCGAGGAGGACTGGGTCACCAACGGCATCGCCGCCGCGGCGGCGCACGCCGTGAACGCGGTCCCGGTCGTGTGCGCGGCGCCGACCGGCGTCCGCACCTTCCTGGACCTGCCGCCCGTCCTCGGCCGCGCCTCCGTCCACCACATGGCGGGCGCCCGCCCCTGAGGAGGGACGGGCGCCACCGAGCGCGGAACCGGAGGGGGCCGCGAAACCGAGGCCCGCGGACCGACCAGGGGCCGCGGAGCCGAGGCCCGAGGGCCGACCAGGGGCCGGGGCCGGACGGTCGGCTCTGGACGGTCAGCTCTGGACGGTCTCCTGCCGCTCGTGCTCCAGCCGGGCGGCGGCCTCCTCGGCCTCCTCCCGCTTCTTCTTGCGGAAGTGCCAGACCACGAGGGCGGCGACCGCGACCACCGCGACGCCGACCGCCAGGCCCTGCCCGGCGAGCTTGGCGACGTGCTCGAAGGCGGTCCCGGCGAAGTAGCCGCCGAGCGTGAAGGTGCCCACCCAGACGACGCCGCCGATGAAGTTGAACAGCAGGAACTTCGGATACGGCATCCGCGACATGCCGACGAGCGCGGGCATCAGCGCGCGCAGCAGCGCGGTGAAGCGGCCGATGAACACCGCCAGGCCGCCGCGCCTGCGGATCATGTCCTGGGTCTTGGACACCTTGCTCTCGTGCCGGACCATGACCCGGGTCGTGAGCAGCCGCGGCCCGAGCTTGCGGCCGATCTCGTAGCCGACCGAGTCGCCGGTCACCGCCGCCACCACCGCGATCACCAGCAGCAGCGGAAGGGACAGCCGGTGCTGGCTGGCCAGGATGCCGCCGACCACGATCGCGGTCTCGCCCGGCAGGACGAAGCCGAAGAACAGCGCCGCCTCGGCGAACACCAGCGCCGCGATCATCAGGTAGATGAGCGCGGGCGGCAGGCCGTCCGTCAAGGCGCTGAAGTTCTCGAGCATCCCGTCCCCCGCGGAAGGAGCCCCGCGCGGTTCGCGAGGCGGTCTGGCGTCATCGTAGCCAGCGGCCGGGTCCGCCCGGATCCCCCTCAGGTCGCAGTGCAGGCCCTACTTTGGAGGGGTCCGGGATAGTTCCGTCCAGGAGAGGACCGCGGGGCATGAGCGCGCAGGAGAGGGCGGCCGGGACGGCCGCGGGACAGACCGGGGGCGCCGGGGCGGGGGCGTCCGGGGCCGCCGGGGCCGCCGGGGCCGGGGCGTCCGCGGGGTCGGCGCAGATGACCGACGTGCCGAAGGAGGTGAAGGCCGGCCGGTTCGTCCGGCAGCCGAACCGCTTCACCGACCGGATCACCGGCGACGGCTCGGGCCCGTACCCCGCCGAGGCGGGACGGTACCGGCTGATGGTGTCCTACGCGTGCCCGTGGGCGCAGCGGAGCATGATCGTCCGGCGGCTGCTGGGCCTGGAGGACGTGGTCACGCTCGGCGTGGTGGACCCCATCCGGGACGAGCGCGGCTGGCGCTTCCCCGAGCCGGACCCGGTGACCGGCGCGACCTTCCTGTCCGAGCTGTACCTGGCCACCGACCCGGGATACACCGGCAGCCGCTACACCGTCCCGTGCGTCTGGGACACCACGAGCAAGCGCCTGGTCACCAACGACTTCCCGAACATCACGACGATGTTCGAGACCGAGTTCACGGCCTTCCACAAGCCGGACGCCCCGGACCTCTACCCGGAGGAGCTGCGTCCGGAGATCGACGAGCTGAACGACCTCGTCTACGCCACGGTCAACAACGGCGTCTACAAGGCCGGGATGGCGACCGGGCAGGACGTCTACGAGGAGGCCGTTGACGCCCTGTTCGGCACCCTCGACCTGCTGGAGGAGCGGCTGGCCGACCGGCGCTACCTGCTCGGCGACCGGCTCACCGAGGCCGACGTGCGGCTCTACCCGACCCTCGCCCGCTTCGACGCCGTCTACCACGGCCACTTCAAGTGCAACCTGCGGCGGCTGGTCGACTACCCGAACCTGTGGGGGTACGCCCGCGACCTCTACTCCCGGCCCGAGTTCGGCGAGACCACCGACTTCGACCAGATCAAGCGGCACTACTACGTCACGCACAAGTTCATCAACCCGTCCGGGATCGTTCCGAAGGGCCCGGACGTTGACTGGACGACCCCGCACGACCGAGCCCGGCTCGGCGCCGCCTGAGCCGTCCGCCCGGTCTCGTCCCACCCCCGCCCGGGCGTTGGAGGAGGCGTTCAGGGACCGTTCAGGTTCGATCACTATCCTGTCCCGCCTTCCGGGACGCAGCCCGCGGCGTCGGACATCCGAACAGGCTCGAAAGGTCTCCCTCAGAAAATGCGCAGCCCCTTCTTCAACAACATGGACCAGGGCGAGCCCGTCCCCGGCCACTTCGCGCTCCAGAACGCCAAGATGCTCCGTGTCCACCTCAACGGCGACGTCATCGCCCGGCAGGGCGCGATGGTCGCCTTCCAGGGCCAGATGGACTTCGAGTACCAGGGCGCGGGCGGCGTCGGGAAGTTCCTCAAGAAGGCCCTGACCGGCGAGGGCGCGCCGCTGATGCGGGCCAAGGGGCAGGGCCTGCTGTTCCTGGCGCACAACGCCGAGGACATCCACCTGTTCTACCTGGAGAACGAGCAGATCACGGTCAACGGGAAGAACATCCTGGCCTACGACGCGCACCTGCAGACCGACATCAAGCGGGTGCAGGGCGCGGGCGTCATGTCCGGCGGGCTGTTCAACACCACGATCGGCGGCACCGGCTGGGTCGCGGTCCACACCCACGGCGCGCCGGTCATGCTGGACGCGGGCCGGGCCCCGACGTTCGCCGACGGCGACGCGGCCGTGGCCTGGAGCACCAGCCTCCAGATCGGCGTCAACCGCACCATCAAGGCCGCCGCGCTGATCGGCCGCGGCAGCGGCGAGGCCATGCAGCTGGCCTTCCAGGGCCAGGGCTTCGTGCTCGTCCAGTCGAGCGAGGGCCCGACGGTCCCCGATCACACCCACTGATCCACGGTTCCACCTGACCCCCGTTCCAACTGACCCGCGTTCCACCTGACCCGCGTTCCACCTGACCCGCGTTTCCTCTGGTCCGCGTTTCCTCTGGTCCGCGGTTCGCCTCGTCCACGGATCGCCTGATCCACAGCCGTCCGGCCCGCGTTCCGCGCGTGTTGAGACGGTCGCCACATCCGCGTCTCCCAGGAGACGCGGATGTGGCATGTATCGCCGGTTCCACCCCAAATATTTGGGCAAAATCTACGGTTTTGAGGGTTGGACGATCGGGGTACCGGTGCGCTGGCCTGGCGGGCGCCCAAGTGCGAGTAGCCTTGACTCGTCTCAGAACTCACCTGCGAGCTGCGGAAGAGGGCGATCTCCGCCGTGTCGACAGAGTCAGCGCATTCAAGTGCCGACCCCAAGACCACAGACTTCGGTGCCAACGAATGGCTGGTCGACGAGCTGTACCAGAAGTACCTCGAAGACCCCAATTCCGTTGACGAGGCGTGGTGGAACTTCTTCGCGGACTACCAGCCGGGCTCCCGGCCGGCCGCGACTCCCCCGGTAACCACGGCCCCGGCCGCCGAGGGCGCGCAGGCCGCGCCGCCGACGGCGGCCCCGGCGCCGAAGGCCCCGGCCG